>NZ_DASVTX010000564.1:0-4852 GCF_036387355.1 Longimicrobium sp. | reverse complement strand
CGGAGGCGGACCCGGCGGCCGGGGCGGCCAGGCCAAAGCGCGGCCGCAGCGTGGTCACCCGCTCGGCCAGGTGCAGCGCCTGCGCGGTCCACTTCTGCGGGTCGCCCAGCAGCCCCAGGTCGGACGTGGCGAGCACGGCCTGCAGAAACACGAAGAGCGCGGCAAGCTCCACCTGGCCCCGGCTGGCCGCCACGCCCAGGGCGCCCAGCACCAGCCCGTGCGAGGCGCCCAGCGCCGCGAGGGCGGCGGCGTTCAGCCGCCGGTCGGCCTTGCGGCTGCGCCACACCACGCCCAGCGCCTCGAGCCGGACGTCGCTGTACTGCGACACCGCCCACCCCGCCAGGCCGAAGATGCGCAGCTCCTTGGCGGCCGCCGGGTCCACCGCCAGCGAGCGCAGGTAGTCGGCGCGGCGCTGCCCCGCGGCGACGCTGGGCAGGCGCTCGATGGAGTTGAGGTACACGCGGTTGGTGAGGTGCCACGCCGCGGCCAGCACCAGCGGCGCCCACCAGGCAAACCCCAGCAGGATGATGAAGGCGCCGGCCCCCTGCAGCCTCGTGGTGAGCACGCCGGAAAGCTGGGTCACGGGGGTCTGCAGCACACCCGTCCGCTCGGCCTCGGCCACCGCCTCCAGCTCGTCGGCGAAGGCGGGATCTTCCAGCGCGGCCACGCCGGGCGTTTCCAGCGCGGCGCGGGCCACGGTGTGGTGCACCTCCAGCGCGAACGCCGCGTCCAGGACGGCGGCCTGCTGGGCCAGCAGGCTCCCCGCCACCGACAGGGCGCTCGTGCCCAGGGCCACGGCGGCCAGGGCCAGGAGCGCGGCGTTTCCGGCGGCGCCGGCCATGCCGTGGTCCACCACCGCGGGGATGGCGCGGATCAGGGCGCCGGTGGCCAGGATCACCCCGGCGGGAAGGAGCCCCGCGGCCAGGACCAGGGCCCCGAAGGCCAGGACCCGCGCGGGCGAGGCGCGCCAGAGCAGGCCGGCGAAGGCGCGCCAGCGCGCGAAGGCCACGGTCACGAAACGGCCTCCGCCCCGGAGCAAGCGCCCGGGTGCGCGGCCTTGAGCGCCTGCTCCACCTCGCGGGCCAGGGTGCGCACGTGCGGCTCGGAAGCCAGGGTGACGTGCGTTCCGGGAACGGGCCGCACCTCCACCCGGGCGTGCCGGCACCACCCCATGGTCCGCTTCTCCTCGTCCGTGTACGGCGCCAGGAACGCCGCCATGCGGTCGCCGGCCTCGCTGGCGCGGAACAGGGTGAGGGTTCCGTCGAACGGCTCGGCCCGGCAGCCGGCGCGGCTGCGCACCCGGTCGCGGAGCATCTGGTACATTGCCGTGAGGTGGGCCTCGCCGAACTCGGCGGGGGCGGCGCCCTGGCCGCGCAGAGCGGCCATCACCCGGCGCACCGCCTCGGGCGACTCCACCCCGTCCAGCGAGGCGCGCTCGAAGACGAAGGGGCGGCGGCCCAGCGCGGCCACGTCGTGAGCCGCGCCCAGGATGAAGTCGGCGTCCCGGGTCCAGGGCCACGCGTGCACCAGGTCGATGCTCATGGTGTCCAGCAGCCCCAGGAACGCCACCTCCTCACCGGCGCGGCGGAGCTGCAGCGCCATGTCGTACGCCACGTATCCGCCGAACGACCATCCCACCAGGGAATACGGCCCGTGCGGCTGCACCTCGCGGATGGCGGCCACGTGCTCGGCCGCGATCTGCGCCACCGGGCGCGACAGGTCGACGCCCAGGTCGCGCAGCCCGTACACCGGCTGGTCGGGGCCCAGGTGGCGCACCAGGTTCACGTAGCCCATCACGCTGCGGTCGGCCGGGTGCACGCAGAACACGGGGGGGCGGCTGCCGTGCGGCTGCATGGGAACCACCGCCGACGGCGCCGCGCCGCCGGCGTGCTGCTCCTCGATCCCCTCGGCCATCCGCCGCACGGTGGCGCCGGCGAACAGGGTGGCCACCGGCAGGTCGCAGCCCAGCCGCTTGTTGACGGCCGCCACCAGCCGCAGCGCCAGGAGCGAGTTGCCGCCCAGTTCAAAGAAGTTCTGCGTGGGCCCGATCCCCGCGACCCCGAGCAGCTCTTCCCAGATCTGCAGCAGCTGCGCTTCGGCAAAGGTCAGCGGCTCCTCGATCTCCAGGGTGGCCTTGCCGTACTCGGGGGCCGGAAGGGCGCGTTTGTCCAGCTTGCCGGTGCGGGTCTGCGGCAGCGCCGCCATCACCATGAAGGCGCTGGGCACCATGTACTCGGGAAGGGTGCGGCGCAGGTGGTCGCGCAGCTCCGCAGGCCCGGCCGCGTCGCCCACGATGTACGCCACCAGGCGGCGGTCGCCGGGGCGGTCCTCGCGCACGGTGACCAGCGCGTCGCGGACGCCGGGGTGGCGGCGCAGCACCGTCTCGATCTCGCCCAGCTCCACGCGGTAGCCGCGGATCTTCACCTGGTTGTCGGTGCGCCCCAGGATCATGAGGTTTCCGTCGGCCAGGTAGCGGCCGCGGTCGCCCGTGCGGTACATGCGGGCGCCGGCGTCCCGCGCGAAGGGGTCGGGGACGAACTTTTCGGCGGTGAGCGCCGGGCGGCCCAGGTAGCCGCGGGCCACCCCCGCCCCGCCGATGTACAGCTCGCCGGGAAGGCCCACGGGCACCGGCTCGCCGTTCCCGTCCAGGAGGTAGAAGGCCAGGTTGGCGATGGGCCGGCCCACGGGCACCGGCCCGCCCCGGTGGCGGCCGGCCGGGAGCACGTAGGCGGAGCACCCCACCACCGTTTCGGTGGGTCCGTACTCGTTCATCAGCCGCACGTGCGGGGCGTGCTCCTGCCAGAACACCGTGGGCTCCGCGCTCAGGAAGTCGGCGCCGATCACCAGGGTGCGCGCCGCCTCGGCCAGTTCGTCGGGGGTGAGCATGGTGTTCAGCAGCCCCAGGTGAATGGGGGTGATCTTGATCAGGCCGAACCCGGGGCGGTGGCGGATGGCCTCGGCCAGCGCTTCGACCGGCGACTCTTCCGGAAGCAGGTGCACCGTGCGCCCGGCAAAGAGCGGAAGCAGGTTGGTCACCGTGAGGTCCACGGCCATGGACGAAAAGACGGGCGCGCCCGTTCCCGTATCCGCCCCGTAGTAGCGGATCCCCCAGTGGATGTAGTTGCTCACGCCGCGGTGGTGCATGGCCACGCCCTTGGGCCGGCCGGTGCTCCCCGAGGTGTAGATGACGTAGCACAGGTTCTCGGACGTGACCCCGGTCTCAACCGGCGCCTCGCTTTCCCGCGCGATGGCGGGCCAGGCCGCGTCCACCGCCACCAGGGCCACGTGGCTCCGCGACGAGAACCGCGGGCAGAGGTGCTCCTGCGTGAGCAGCGCCGCCACCCCGCTGTCGTCCAGAAGGTAGGCGATGCGGTCCGCGGGGTGCGCCGGGTCCATGGGAACGTAGGCGCCGCCGGCCTTCATCACTGCCAGGATGCTCACCAGCAGTTCCAGGCTGCGCTCCAGGCACACCCCCACGCGCACCTCCGGCCCCACGCCCCTGCCGCGCAGGTGGTGCGCGAGCTGGTTGGCGCGGGCGTCCAGTTCCTGGTAGGTGAGCGAAGTTCCCCGATAGGTGAGGGCCACCGCGTACGGAGTGCGCCGGGCCTGCGCCTCGAACAGCTGGTGGATGCAGCTTTCCGCGGGATACCGCGTGGTGGTGCGGTTCCACGCGAGCAGCCGGTCGCGCTCGGCGCGGCCCATGATGCTGAGCCGCGAGATCCGCTCGTCCGGGTTGGCCGCGGCCCGGTCCAGCAGGCGCTCCAGCTGCTCGGCCATGCGCGCCGCCGTCCCGCGCTCGAAGAGGTCGGCGCTGAACTGCAGCCCGCCCGAGATCCCCTGGCTGCCGGCGTGAAGAAGGAGCGCCAGGTCCAGCTTGGCCGTGTCGCTGTCGCGGGGCAGGTCGCTCATGGCCAGCGCGCGCCGGGGCCCCTCACCCCCTTCGGCGGCGGTGTCGAGCTGGAACAGCACCTGGAACAGGGTGCTGTGGCTGAGCGAGCGCTCGGGGCGCAGCTCGCTCACGATCCGCTCGAAGGGCACGTCCTGGTGCTCGTAGCCGCCCAGCACCGTCTCGCGCACGCGCCCCAGCAGCTCGCGGAAGGTGGGGTCGCCGGAAAGGTCGGTGCGCAGAACCAGCGTGTTCATGAAGAGCCCGACCACGTCCTCCACCTCGCGGCGGGTGCGCCCCGCGATGGGGGTGCCCACCACCAGGTCGTCCGCCCCGCTCCAGCGCGCCAGGAGCGCCTTGAAGCCGGCCAGCACCCCCATGAACAGGGTGGCGCTTTCGCCGCGCACCAGTGCGCGCAGGCGGTCGGCCGTTTCGGAGTTGACGCTCACCGGCACCCGGCCGCCCCGGAACGACGGCTGGGGCGGGCGCACGTGGTCGGCGGGAAGCTCCAGAAGCTCCGGCCCGCCCTCCAGCCGGCCGCGCCAGTACGCCACGTGCTTTTCCTCGGACTCGCGCTGCGCCTGGGCGCGCTGGAACACGGCCCAGTCGCCGTACTGCAGCGCCGGCTCCGGAAGGGGCGAGGGCCGGGCGGCTGCGTAGGCGTCGTACAGCGCCCACGTCTCGTCGATCACCAGGCGCAGGCTCCACCCGTCGGTGACGATGTGGTGCATGCACATGAGCAGCGCGTGGTCGTCCATCCCCAGCCGCACCAGCCGGGCGGCGACGAGGGGGCCGTTCTCCAGGTCGAAGACCGTTCCCGACAGGGCGGCGATGCGTTCGCGCAGCCCGGCCTCGCGCTCGCCCGCCGCCAGCGCCGACAGGTCCTCGCCGGCAAGGGTGAAGCGGGTGGGCGGGTGCACCACCTGCCGTGCCACGCCGTCTGTTTCCCGGAAGGTGGTGCGCAGC
>NZ_DASVTX010000563.1:0-33322 GCF_036387355.1 Longimicrobium sp. | reverse complement strand
CGGTGCCGGGGAAAGCGCGGCGCACGCTCCTTCAGAATGACGCCTCAGCGCCGAGGTGGGCGGCAGGACGCCGGTGGCGCGGACGGTGCCGGCGCGGGCGGTGCGACGAGGTCGGAGTCGTGCGCGCACGGGATGCTCGCGCCTCGGCGTCCGCCGCGCACCGGCGGGTCCGGCCACGGCCCGTTCGCGCGTTGCGAGTTCGTGACAAAACGCCGCATCCACTTGCGACGGCGGCGTTCCGCATCTATCTGTTCCCATCCCACGCGGTTCGTCCTCCCCGCCCGCCGGCACCTCCCTTCGCCCGGGCCCGCGCGGAACATCACCCCACGCCCGCCGCCACGCCCTATGCAGTCCCCGGTGGAAATCACCCTGTCGGTCAACGGCGTCGCGTACCAGCGCGCGGTGGAGCCGCGCCTGCTGCTGAGCGACTTTCTGCGCCACGAGCTTCGCTTTACCGGCACGCACGTGGGGTGCGAACACGGCGTCTGCGGCGCCTGCACCGTCCTGGTGGATGGCGAGGCCGTGCGCTCGTGCCTGGTGCTCGCCGTGCAGGCGGACGGCGCCGAGGTGGGAACGGTGGAAGGGCTGGCGGCGCCGGACGGCACCCTGCACCCGCTGCAGGAAGCGTTTCGCGACGCGCACGGGCTGCAGTGCGGCTTCTGCACGCCCGGCATCCTGATGTCCATGATCCCCTTCCTGCGCGACGAGCCCTCGCCCAGCGAGCACGCCATCCGCGAAGCGCTCAGCGGAAACCTGTGCCGCTGCACCGGCTACCAGAACATCGTGGAAGCCGTTCAGCTCGCCGCCCAACGCGGCGCCTCCGCCGGGAGCGCGGGATGAGCCGCGGACACGTAGGCTCGTCGCCGCCGCGCAACGAAGACCACCGGCTGCTGACGGGAAACGCGCTGTTCGTGGATGACGTGCACCTGGAAGGGATGCTGCACGTGGCCTTTGTGCGCAGCGACTACGCGCACGCGCAGCTCCTGAGCGTAGACACGAGCGCCGCGCTGGCCCGCCCCGGCGTGGTGGCCGTCATTACGGCGGACATGCTGGGCGACTACTGGCAGCCGGGGCCGCTTCTCGTCCCCCCGCCGCCCATCGACGGGCTGGTCTTCAACCAGGCGTCACAGGTGCCGCTGGCCAAGGACCGCCTGCGCCACGTGGGCGAGGCCATCGCCATGGTCATTGCCGAAAGCCGCTACATCGCCGAAGACGCGGCGGCCGACGTGATCGTGGACGCGGAGCCGCTGGACCCTGTGGTGGACCTGGAAGCCGCCCTTCTTCCCGACGCGCCGGTCCTCCATCCGCAGCTGGGCACCAACCTGGCCGCGCACGTGGTGCAGAAGCACGGCGACTACGAGGACGCCGTGCTGGGCGCCGACCTGGTCATCAACCGCCGCTTTCACTACGACCGCGGCGCCGCGGCGGCCATGGAGAACCGCGCCGTCGTCGCGCGCTGGGACACGCGGGCCGAAGAGCTGACGGTGTGGGACACCACGCAGGCGCCGATCCCCATCCGCAACGGGCTGGCGCGCATGCTGGGGCTGCTGGAGTCGCAGGTGCGCGTCGTGGCGCCCTACGTGGGCGGCGGCTTCGGGCCCAAGATCATGATGTTCTATCCGGAAGAAGTGCTCGTTCCCTGGGCCGCCATGCGCCTTGGGCGCCCGGTGAAGTGGGCGGAGGACCGGCAGGAGAACTTCTTTGCCACCACGCAGGAGCGCTCGCAGATCCACGACGCGGAAATGGCGCTCAGCCGGGACGGAAAGATCCTGGGGATCCGCGACTTCTTCTGGCACGACACCGGCGCGTACGACCCCTACGGATTGACCGTCCCCATCAACAGCCAGTGCACCCTGCTGGGCCCGTACGACGTCCCGGCCTATCACAGCGAGTTCCGCGCGGTCTTCACCAACCGTACCACGGTCACGCCGGTGCGCGGCGCGGGGCGGCAGCACGGCGTCTTTGTGATGGAGCGGCTGCTGGACATCGCCGCGCGCGAGCTGGGGCTGGCGCCGGACGAGATCCGCCGCCGCAACTACCTGCGGTCCGACGTGTTTCCGCACACGTTCCAGATCCTGTTCCAGGACTTCGCGCCCCTGTACTACGACAGCGGCAACTACGCCCCGGCGCTGGAGGCCGCGCTGGACATCGTGGGCCGCGAAACCTTTCCCGCCCTGCAGGAGCAGATGCGCGCCGAGGGCCGGTATTTCGGGATGGGGATCGTGAGCTACGTGGAGGGCACGGGGATCGGGCCGTACGAGGGGGCGCGCGTCACCATCGAGCCCAGCGGCCGCGTGCGCGTCGCCACGGGATTGGGGACGCAGGGGCAGGGGCACTACACCGCCTTTGCGCAGATCGTGGCCGAGGTGCTGGACGTGAACGTGGGCGACGTGAACGTCGTGACCGGCGACACCCGCGAGTTCGGCTGGGGGACGGGCACCTTTGCCAGCCGTGGCGCGGTGGTGGCGGGGAGCGCGTGCCACGAGGCCGCGACGATCGTGCGGCGCAAGGTGATGGAGCACGGCGCCCGCATTCTGGGCGCCACGCCGGACGAGGTGGAGCTGCACCACGGCACCGTGCGCGTGGCGGCCGATCCGTCGCGCGCCATCGGCTTCGGGCAGCTGGCGGGGCACGCCAACCCGCTGCGCGGCGCGGTGATCCCGGGAACGGAGCCGGGGCTGGAGGCCACGGCGTACTTTGGCCCGGACCACGGCAGCACGGCCAGCGGCGTGCACGCCATGGTGGTGGAAGTCGATCCGGAAACCGCCATGGTGCGCATTGACCGCTACATTGTGGTCCACGACTGCGGCAAGCTGATCAACCCCGTCATCGTGGCCGGGCAGGTGCAGGGCGGGGTGGCGCACGGCATCGGCAACGCCTTTTACGAACAGCTCGTGTACGACGAGGGCGGGCAGCTGCAGAACGCCTCCTTTGCCGACTACCTGCTCCCCACGGCGCTGGACGTGCCGCGCGTGGAAATGGCGCACCGCGAAACCGCCGCGCCCCTCAACCCGCTGGGATTGAAGGGCGTGGGCGAGGCGGGGTGCATTCCCACCGGCGCCGTGTTCGCGCAGGCGGTGGAGAACGCGCTTCCGCACCTGGCACTGGAGATCCAGGAAATCCCGCTCAGCCCCAGCCGCCTGTTCGAGCTTCTTCGCGACGCAGGCCCCGCATCTGCCCGCCCCGCCGACCCGGCGCTGGCGGCGGACTGACTCCTCCCTTCCCCCATCCCCACGGGCCCATGATCGTCGACGGTGAGCACACCTTTCCCGGACCGCGCCCCGCGCTGTGGACGCTGCTGCAGGACCCCGAGGTGCTGGCCAAGGCCATGCCCGGGGCGCGCAGGCTGGCGCTCACCGGCGACGGCGTGTACACGGGCGTGATCCGCATCGGCGTGGGGCCGGTGACCGCGGCGGAGTGGTCGCTCACCGTGCGCCTGGCGGACCTGGTGGAGCCGGCGAGCTACACCATGCACGTGGACAGCAAGGGGGCGCTGGGATTTACGCGCGGCACCGCGACCGTCAACCTGGACGAGGTGGATGAGGGGACGCGCATGCGCTACCACGCCGACCTGTCCGTGGGCGGCAAGGTGGCGGGCGTGGGGCAGCGCCTCCTGGACCAGGTCGCGAAGATGCTGACCAAGCAGGGGCTGGACGCGCTCAACAAGGAAGTGGAAGCGCGCCTGGCCGCCGACGCCGCGGGCGGCGCGGAATGAAGCCCGCTCCGTTCGCGTACCATCGTCCGGACACGGTGGACGAGGCGCTGGCCCTGCTGGCGGAGCACGGGTACGACGCCAAGCTGCTGGCCGGCGGCCAGAGCCTGGTGCCCGCGATGAACTTTCGGCTCGCGGCGCCCGCCGTGCTCATCGACCTGAACCGCATTCCCGGCCTGGACGCCATCGCCGAGAGCGACGGCGGCGTGCGGATCGGGACGATGGTGCGGCAGCGCGTGGCGGAGCGCAGCGCCGTGATCGCCGCGCGCGCGCCGCTGATCGCCGAAACGCTGCCGTCCGTAGCGCATGCGCAGATCCGCAACCGCGGCACCGTGGGCGGCAGCATCGCGCACGCGGACCCGGCGGCGGAGCTTCCTTCCGTCATGCTGGCGCTGGGGGCGCGCTTTCACGTGCGCGGGCCGGGCGGCGCGCGGGTGGTGGAGGCGGGCGACTTCTTTACCGGGCTGTTCGGCACTGCGCTGGAGCCGGACGAGATGCTGGTGGAGATCGAGGTGCCCGCCGCGGCGCCCGGAACCGGGTTCGCGTTCGACGAGGTGTCGCGGCGGCACGGCGACTTCGCGCTCGCGGGCGTGGCCGCGGCGGTGCGGGTGGATGCGGACGGGCGCTGCCTGTCCGCGCGCATCGCGCTGCTGAGCGTGGGCGAAGGCCCGGTGCTGGCCGCCAGCGCCGAACCGGCGCTCGTGGGCCACGCGCTCACGGACGACGCCATCCGCGCCGCCGCATCCGTCGCCGCGCAGACGGACGTTGATCCACCGGGCGACATCCACGCCACGCCGGCCTACCGCCGCCAGCTCGTGGACGTGCTCATCCGCCGCGTGCTCCCCCGCGCCGCGGAACGGGCGCGGCAGGCGCTCTGATCCATCGATCCACCAGACCCGGCCCGCCGCGGCCGACGCCATCCATCCCACGAAATCCATCCGGAGAATGATGAAGACGTACGATCTGTCGCAGCCGCTGAATGAGCAGGCGCCGTTCTGGCCGTACTACCCGCCCTTCGAGGTCAAGTACATCAAGCGCAAGGCGGAGCACGGCGTAAACGCGCAGTACATCCAGACCTCCAACCACATGGGGACGCACCTGGACGCGCCGCGGCACTTCGTGACGGGCGGCATGACCATCGACCAGATCCCCATGGAGTGGCTGTGCGGGCCGGGCGTGATCGTGAACCTGAGCGACCAGATGGACGAGCTGGGGCTGTACACGCCGGAGATGATCGAGTCGCGCGTGGAGGTCAAGAAGGGCGACATTCTGCTGCTGCACACCGGGTGGCACCGCCACGCGCAGTGGGGAAGCGAGCCGGACGAGGAGAAGTACATCCACATGCACCCCGGCGCGCACCCGGACATGGTGCCCTGGCTGCTGGAAAAGGAGATCCACATCTGGGGCGTGGACGTCGTGTCCACCGACCACCCGATGGACCTGCCCATCGGCCGCTTTCTGGGCAAGGGGATGCACGGCCACTGCGACCGCGTGCGCGCCGCGGCGGAAAAGAAGTTCGGCGGCCCCGAGGCCATCGCGCGGCTCTTCCCGGACGAGGACTACCAGCTCACGCACAACAAGCTGTTCGGCAAGAACTGCATGCACATCGAGAACCTGGGCGGCGACATCAGCGCCCCGGAGCTGCAGAACCGCCGCCTGATCATCGGCTGCTTTCCCTGGAAGTTCCAGGGCGGCGAAGCCGCGTTCGCCCGCGTCGTCGCCTGGGACGGCGAGTGGCCCCAGGAGATCTGACCGGGGCCGCTCCTCCGCGTCCGGCGCGCGTCCTGAGCGCGGAGGAGTGCCGGCTCTGGCGCAGGGAGAACTGCGGCCGCACGAGCTGGAAGCGGCAGGTGACCTTTCACACCCCGCTGCCCCGGCTGCCCTGGTTCACGAGGGAGCTGCTGACGCACCTGGCACCGGCCCGCGCGGCGCTGCTGGTGATGGATGACATCGTGTTTTGCGAGCCGGCGGAACTCGTCGCGCTGCGCCGCGCCGCGGGAGGCCCGACGAGTTGGCCGGAGGCGCCAGGAATGCTGTGGGAGGGCGATCTGGAGGGGATCGCGGCGGGACTGACGGCCGCGCTGCGCGGAGGGGGCGACTTTCGCCTGCTGTGCGCGCCGTCAACCCATGCTCTCCGCGCCGATCACGACGAGTACACCACCTTCTTTTCCACCTCGCCGGGGCGGATCGCGGCCGTGCGCCAGGCCATGCGCGCGGGTGCGGTGCAGGAGGTGGAGTGGACCGCGCACGATCCGTGAACCCCGAGTCCGCGAAGTACCGGCTGCGGCTGATGTTCGAGTGGGGCGGCGGGTGCCTGTGGTGCGGTAACGACGCGGCGCGGGACGTGTTCGATGTCGGCCCGGTCGAGCACCGCCTCCCGCTCTCCGCGGCAACGCTCGCCCGGCTGGACGGGCTTTCCCGCTGGCACGATGGCGCGCTGGACCGGGATGATCCCGCAGGTCCGAGCCCCTGGTCCGCGGAGGAGCGAGAGCGCTTCCGCCGCGCCGCGCTGGACGCGCTCGCCGCCGTCCGGCGTGAGCTCGGCCCGGACTTCTCGGTGGAGTACCAGCATCTCCACTCGGACGAGTAGCAGCCGGTTTCAGTCTGCGGCTGCATCTGTTATCTTTACCCCGCCGGACGTTCCGGCGCACACAGGGCCGGCGCCACCCGCCGGTCCGTCCCACCCAGCCGGTCCTCCCTGCCGCCGCGGTTCCGCGGCACGCATCAACTGACAAGGACGTACGTGAAGATCATGCATTCTGCCCGCCTCCCCGGCCTGCGCCGGGCCTGCGGGTTCGCCGCCGTTGCGCTCGGGCTCCTGGCCACCGGCGCCTGCGACGACAGCACCGGCTCCGACCGGCGCGAAGTGCCCATCGGCGGCATCTTTTCGCTCACCGGCAACTGGTCGTCGCTGGGCGTCACCAGCAAGGCGGCGCTGGAACTGGCGGTGCAGGACGCCAACGCGCAGGCCGCGGGCTCCGGCATCACCTTCGTGGCCGACGTGCACGACACCAAGCTGGATCCGGCGCTGGCGCTTTCCGCCGTGCAGGCCATGCGCGCCGAGGGCGTGCAGCTGATCGTGGGCCCGCAGTCCAGCGCCGAGCTGGCGGCCATCAAGAGCTACGTGGACGGCAACAACCTGCTGATCGTGAGCCAGTCCAGCACGGCCGGTTCGCTGGCCATCGCGGGCGACCACATCTTCCGCTTCACCGCGGCGGACAGCCTGGAAGGCGTGGCCTCCGCCGCGCTCATGTACGGCGACGGTGTGCGCGCCATGATCCCGGTGTGGCGGGCGGACGCCGGCAACCAGGGGCTGCACACGGCCACGCGCCGCGGCTTCACGGCCCGCGGCGGCACCGTGTCCACCGGCGTGGAGTACGCGGCCTCCACCACGGCGTTTGCGGCGACCATCGCCGCGCTGGGCACGCAGGTGCGGGCGGCGCTCGCCACCCGCCCGGCCAGCCAGGTGGGAGTGTACGCCGCCGGCTTTGACGAGATCGCCGACCTGTTCGCCGCCGCGGCCGCGGACCCGGTGCTCGCCACGGTGCGCTGGTACGGCGCCGACGGCATCGCGCAGAGCGGCGCGCTGCTCACCCGCCCCGCCGCCGTCGCCTTCGCGGAGACGGTGGGCTTTCCGTCGGCGCTCTTTGGGCTGGACCTGAGCGCGCGCACCAACTGGGAGCCCGTTGCCGCGCGCATTCAGCAGCGCGCGGGCGCCGTTCCCGACGCCTTTGCGCTGGCCGTGTACGACGCGGCGCGCGTGGCGGCGCTGGCGTACCTGACCTCGCGAGAGAACGTGGGCGTGGACTCGCTGGCCGTGCGCTACGCGCAGGTGGCCGGCAGCTACCACGGCACCACGGGCTGGGCTGCGCTGAACGCGGCCGGCGACCGCGCCTACGCCGACTTCGACTTCTGGGCGATCCGCCCCTCGGGCAGCACGCACGCGTGGACCCGCGTGGCCGGCTACGAAACCCGCTCCGGCATGCTCAGCCGGTAAGCCGGACGGGGTTCCTCGGCAGGATGAAATCAGAACGGCCCCGCTCGCGCGAGCGGGGCCGTTCTGATTGTCCGTTCCGCGCCGGTCAGTGCCGCGGCCTGGAGCGCGTGTGCGGGCGCACGTACGTTCCGTCACGCCGGGTGTAGCCCCGAACGTGGACGCTGCCCGAACCGGAACTGGAACTCGCCCCGGAAGGAGCCGGCGCAGGTGCGGGAACCGCGGATGCGGCCTGCGTACGGGGCGCCGGGAAGAGCGCCGCCAGTTGGGCGGGCGTGAGGTGATAGCCGACCACCCGGCGATGCGAGCGCCCCCAGTGATTGTACCGCTGGATCGTGACCACGCGCGCGCCCACGTTCGCCGCCCGCGGCACGGCCCAGCGCAGAACGACACTGTCGGCTGCGTCGGCGAGATCAGCGGGAACTTTCGTGACGGACAGCGGCTGCAGCCCGGCGGGAAGAAGCTCGGGGCCACCCTCGTACGTGCGCACCGAGTCCGGCGCAACCGCCGCGCGCGCCGGGCCGGTCGAGATCTGGGGCGGCGGCGCAAGTCCGGCGGAGCCACCCAGAGCGGCCGCAAGAGCGACCGCCCCAAGCCGGGACAGAATCCTTGATCTCATGGAAACCCTGTTGATAGATGGTGATGCGCCTCGGCACGGGCCGACGGTCGCAGCGGCGCAGCCCCAGAGCCGGGGCGAACGAGAATGGTCGGGAGCCTGATCCCGCGACTCTCATCTGAGTGGTCGGGCGGGGATGCACGAATTCCCGCTACGCTGACCGGCAGTCGCGAACAAATGACCGCGCTCCGAAGAGCGCGGTCATTTGTCGGGTCAGGGTTCGTCCTCAGCTCCGAGGAGGGCGTCGAGGTCACTGCGGGTCACTGCCGTATCCCATGTCCACTCTTCATTCAGTGAAGAGCGAACCGTGTACACGAGACCGAACACTGGGAAGGCTTTCACGTCCTACATGCCAGAACGGCCACGCTCCGGAGAGCGTGGCCGTTCGTCTTTCCCGCGACACCGGTGAGACCGGATCGGGTGCCAAGTTCAATACTCATCCGCCAAGGCAGGAACGGGGTCAAACCGCGTCAGCCGCTCCGCCGCATCCAGCAGGATCTCCTCGAGGTCGATCAGGAGCCCGCGCAGCCGATACTCTTCAGCGGCGAGGCTGCGCGCATTGCCACGCTCGTTGACCATCCTGGCGGCGTCCGTGACCAGATGGCGGAGGTGCCCGTCGATCGCGAACCGCAGGTTCGTCCCCGCGCACCGCACCCGGTCGGCGTGCGCGTACGAGGCTCGCCCGACGGCCTCTACATCTTGCGTGATCGCCTGCACCACATCGGTCCCTCCCTGCATGAGATCGCAGAGATAAACGAGGTCCTTCACCATCTTGGGCGCGCCGCCCGTGTCCACGCGGGTGTGCCTGCGGACGAACGTGAGTCCCTTGTTGACGGCGTACGCTCCCAGCGTGGGCACACGGACCTCAACCGCGGGAAGGCCGTAGGCGGGCGCCAGCGCGAGCATGCGGGTGTGCTCCGCCAGCACCTCCAGTTCCGCGAGCGGAATCGCACCGAGCCCGGGCTGCCCCTCCAGCGTCACCGTACGGCCCTGCCCGTGCGCGGTTCCCCGGTGCGGCGCGATGAACTCGATCTTTTCGCCCGCTTCCAGATCCCGCACCCACACGGCCGACGGGCCGCGGGCAGTATCCGGGCGGAACCCCGAGTCTGCCAGCAGGCGGGCGAGCGTGGCTCGCCCGTCCGCGGGGAGGGGCCTCGGCACCAGCACGTCCAGCTCGAACGTGAGCGAGTCGGAGCCGCCCCACGCCGAAAATCCGCCGTAGTGCCGGTACAGGTACGGCACCCATCCACCGATCAGGACCACATCCGACCGGTACGGCCCCAGTTCAACGAGAATCGCCCGGAGCGTCCGCTCCAGGTCGGCCTGCTCGGTCATGCCAGTGCTCCAGGAGCACGGAGTTCAGCAGGTGCTCGGCCTGCTCGCGGCCGCGCAGAGGGTAGTGCCACAGGTCCACCACCAACTGGACAATACTGACGACGGGCAGATCTTTCAAGATCTGAACACCCTCCCACACCGCGGATCTGTAGTAGGGCCGCATCAGCACCACCCGCCCGTCCGGCGCGGGCTCCCAGCCGAGTTCGTGCCCCAAGGCCAGCAGGTCCGCCCCGCGCTTCACGTCCACGTACAGATGAACACGGTCCCACGCGGCGTGCGGCGCCACGCGCGAGGCGCCCGCCTGAAGGGTGAGCGCCCACCGCTCGCCCGCCAGCAGCACCGGCAACCGCTGAACGAAGCGCTGGGGATCTCCCACAGGGGCGTGAAAGGCAACGCGCTCGTTCCGCTCCCACGAGTACGCGGCGAACCACCGCTCCAGCAGCGGTTCGGCATCGTCCAGCCAGATCCGCGATCTTCGCCCGGCCGTCTCGGACCGCAGCACTCTGGCTTGCACGAGCGCCCGCACCACGCTCGACGCGGTTCCCAGCGCGACCCCGGCCTGCTGGCTGAGTTCGCGCACACTCCACATTCTGCCCGGATGCGCCAGCAGAGTACGGACAATCAGTGAGTTGCGATCGGCAAACGGCTGAGCCCGGCTGGCGAGCGCCGGAAAGCGCGCCGCGGGCTTCAGGTCCGTGCGGTCCAGATGCAGCCCGGGAAGCACCAGCCGCGCAGCGCCGGTAAGCGCCACGAAATTCTGCCGGTGTTCACGAAGGCCACGCAGGATGGACGGCCGGCCGGCCCTGATCACCCACAGGGCCGACGCCTCGCCAGGCGAAGTCTCGCCGGACCAGCGCCGCAGGTGCAGCCGCACAGGATCTCCCCCTGTGCGGCGCACCTCCACCTCGCCGCCCCTGCCGGTCCGGCCGGCGATCTTCCATTCGGGACCGAGCGCTTCGCGAAGCAGTGCGACCACCGCGCTTCGTTCCGCATTCGGGAAATCTGAGGGATTGTTCACTGCCGCAATCCATGTTCATTCATCACTGAACATTCTATGTTCAGTCTCCAATGAACAGTGCACGCGAGACTGAACATACGCAAGGTTTCACGTGCACATGCCAGAACGGCCACGCTCAGGAGAGCGTGGCCGTTCATCATTCCCGGACCAACCGTGGGTCCAGCAAGACCGCCGGACCTGCTTACTTCATCAGGTTCTTGGCGATGGTCTGCAGCTGCATGTTGCTGGTGCCCTCGTAGATCGAACCGATCTTGCTGTCGCGGTAGAACTTCTCCACCGGGTACTCGCGGGTAAAGCCGTAGCCGCCGAACAGGTCCACCGCGGTGCTGGCGATGCGCTGCGCCACCTGCGACGAGAACAGCTTGCCCATCGCCGCCTCCTGCAGAAACGGAAGCCCGGCATCCTTGAGTCGGGCCGCGTTGTACACCATCAGGCGCGCGGCCTCCAACTCCGTGGCCATCTGCCCGATCTGAAACTGCACGCCCTGAAAGTCGCCGATGCGCTTGCCGAACTGCTCGCGCTCCTGCACGTACTTCACCGTGGCGTCCAGCGCGCCCTGCCCAATGCCGATCATCTGCGCGCCGATGCCGATGCGGCCCTCGTTCAGCGTCTCGATGGCCGTCTTGTATCCCTTGCCCACCTCGCCCAGCACGTTCTCGTCCGGCACGAACACGTTCTCCAGCACCAGCTCGGTGGTGGACGAGGCGCGGATGCCGAGCTTGTCTTCCTTCTTGCCCACCGAGAAGCCGTCGAACTCCTTCTCCACGATGAACGCCGTAATCCCCTTGTAGCCCGCCTCGGGGTTCACGTTGGCGAACACGATGAAGATCTCGGCCTCGGCGCCGTTGGTGATCCACAGCTTGCGGCCGGTGACCTGGTAGCCGCCGTCCACCTTGACGCCGCGGGTGGCGAGCGCGAAGGCGTCGCTGCCGGAGCCCGCCTCGGAAAGCGCGTACGCGCCCACCTTTTCACTGCACAGCTGCGGCAGGTACTTGGCCTTGAGCGCATCCGAGCCCCAGCGCAGGAACGCGTTGTTCACCAGCGTGTTCTGCACGTCCACCATCACGCCCACGCTGGCGTCCACGCGGCTCAGTTCCTCCACCACCACGGCGGCGGTAAAGAACGAGGCGCCGGTGCCGCCGAACTCCTCGGGAACCTCGATGCCCATCAGCCCCAGCTCAAAGAACTGGGGGATGAGCGTGGGGTCCATCTTCTGGTGCTCGTCCATCTCGCCCACGCGGGGACGGACGTCTTCTTCCGCGAACTGCCGGACGGCGTCGCGAAAGGCCTGCTCGTCATCGTTCAGAACCGTCAGCGGGGCGCCAGCGGTGGGGAGGTCAACGGTCGACATCGGTTCGTCCTCGGTACGGAGTGCACGCGCCGCACCGCATGCGGCGGTGCGCCGGGAATATGGCGCCCGCCGCGCCGTCTGTCGAGAACGTGCGCTTCAGCGGCGCACCGCCAGCGCAATGCCGTCCGGCCCCGCGCCCGTGGGCAGCACGCGGACGACCGCGCGCCGCGCCAGGTCGATCTCGGCGACGCCGTTCATCCCCTGCAGCGCGATGTAGGCCCGCGCGCCGTCCGCCGTCACCACGCCGCCCACGGGCCCGGCGCTCCCCTCAGCGCCCGGCACCGCCCGCGCGGCGTCCAGCGGAATGGCGATTTCCGCCACCTGCGCGCGCGTTGCCGCATCGAACACGCGCACGGTGCTCGTCATGGGGTTGCTGACCACCATCCACCGCCCGCCGCCGTTCACGCGGTAGGGCAGCCCCGGCGCGGGCATCGTGTCGATGACGGCCAGGGTGCGCGCGTCCAGCACGGTGACGGTGTTCTGCTCGTTGCTCCCCACCCACACGTGCGATCCGTCCGGCGTCAGGCCGATGCCCTCCGTCCGCGGCGCCACGGGAACGGAGCGGGCCTGCCGCGCGGCCACGTCGATCATGGTCACGCTCCCCGAGCCCACGTTGGCGGTGTAGATGGTCCGCCCGTCCGGCGACACGGCGAGCATGTGCGAGCCCGCCTGCTGCGTGGGGACGGCCGTCACCGCGCCGGAGGCGAAGTTGACCAGGAGCACGGCCTGGCTGGTCTCCGAGGTGACGGCGAGCACGCTGTCGCCGGGAAGAAAGGCGACGCCGTGCGGCCGGCGGTGCGGCGCCAAGTCAATCTTTCGCGCCACCGCGCGCGCATCCAGGTCAATGACGGTCAGCGAGCCGCCTGGGGTGCGGTCGCCGTAGTCGCTCACCACGGCCCAGCGCCCGCTGTGCGAAACGGCGGCCTCGTGCGGGCCGGTGCCGGTGGGGAGGGTGGCCACCGTGGTGCCGGTGCGGAGGTCAATGAGCGAGGCGGTCGCGTCCTGCTTGTTGGCGACGACGAGCATGCTTTCTCCCGTTCGTGGGGTGCGCGCCTGCGCGTGGGCGGGTGCGGCGAGCGCGAGCAGGGCGAGCAGCGGAGCGATGCGCATGGATTGCCCGGGCGAGGGGTGGATGAGACACGGTTCCGGACTGCTATTTTATTAGCAGACAAGGAGGGGCGAAAGGATGGCGTGCGCGGCACGGCCGGTGCGTGCGAAACCCTGTCTGCTTTGCGACGTAGTCTCCTGGGCGCCGGCATCGGCCGGCGGCCAGGCTGCACAGGCCCACACGGACGGAGAATCATTCATGGATCAGAACCCCTACGGCCCGGGCGACACTCCCGGCGGCACCGCGGGCGGCGGACCTCCCGCCAGCGGCTCCGGCGAGCCCCTTGGACAGAGCAGCGGAATCACCGGCGGATCGGGCGGCACGGTGAACCCCATCAGCGGCTCGGAAGCGGCGGCGGAGCTGGGCGGCCACCCCATTCCCGCCGGCCGCACCGACGGCGGCGCCTCGGGCTCATCCGGCTCCACCGGGTCGGCGGGATCGGCCGGGTCCGCGGGCTCCACCGGGTCTACCGGCTCCACCGGATCGGGGGGCGCGGGGCGCAACGATCCGTTCGCGGACATCAACGCGCGGCTGGAGTCGCTGTTCGGTGATCTGCGGCCCAAGATCAAGCAGGCGTTCCAGGAGTTGGAGACGCGGGTGGATGGCGCCGTGGAGCAGATCAAGCCCACGCTGGAGGATGCGCGAGACCGGGCCAAGCCGCGGGTGGACGAGTTCATCGCCGAGGTGCAGCCGCGCATTGACGGGCTGCTGACGCGCATTCAGGGCGCGCTGGACGGCCTGCGCCGCGAGTTCGACGAGCGTGCGGAGCGCACCGAGGCGCGGCACAGCAGCGCGGCGGGCGGCTCCGGCTCGCCCTCGCCGTCGTCGGCCAGCACCACGCCGGGCGCCACGGGCACCACGCCCGCCGGCTCCAGCGGCCTGTCGCCGGACATCGGCACGGCGGGCACGGCGTCCACCGACCCGCTCGCCGGCTCCGCATTCGGCTCGTCCGCCGCCGGGTCTACGGGCGGCTCTTCGGGTCTGGGATCGACAGGAAGCTCCAGCTTCGGCTCGACGGGCGGCTCGTCGTCGGGGCTGGGATCGACGGGGACCGGCTCTTCGGGGCTGGGCGGCTCGACGTCGGGGCTGGGCTCAACGGGAAGCGGATCATCGGGCCTCGGTGGCTCGTCGTCCGGCTTGGGATCGACCGGATCCTCCGGGTTGGGATCGAGCGGGAGCGGATCCTCTGGCCTGGGCGGATCGTCGTCAGGATTGGGATCGACCGGATCGTCGGGGCTGGGCTCGACCGGAAGCGGGTCCTCGGGGCTGGGCGGATCGTCGTCAGGATTGGGATCGACCGGATCGTCGGGGCTGGGATCGACAGGCTCCACGAGCGGGAGCGGCGCGTGGCCGTCGATGACGGAGGACACCAAGCCCGTGGATCCGCCGATGGAGCATGGCGGCGGATCGCGGCAGGGCGAAGACCCCAAGGGCGTCTGACCTGATCCGGACGGCAAGCGGGGCCCGGCGACCATCGCCGGGCCCCGCTTTTCATCCATCCGGAAATCATCTTTCATCCATCCGGAAATCATCGCCCCGGCGATCTGGCCGAAGCGCCCCGGATCAGACGCCCGCCCGGGCAGTTCCTCCGCGTAGCTCCTCCACTCCACGTGAGACGCAGTTGCCGCTTGCATCCAACCCAAGCCCTGCTTCCGGAAACAAAAGACTCGCGCGCCTGAAACTCGCGAGCTACTTTCTCCGTTCACCTACCGCACGGCCCGCCGCTCCTCCGGCGGAATCGCCTCATCATTCCCACCCGCCCATCCATCGAAACGGACGGCATGTCCCTCATTTCGGTACGCAACCTCACGCACACCTACCCGGGTGGCGTGACGGCGCTGAGCGGCCTTTCGCTGGAGCTGGAACCCGGGATCATCGGGTTCGTGGGCGCCAACGGGGCCGGCAAGAGCACCCTGATCAAGTCGCTGCTGGGGCTGTTGAACCCCACCAGCGGCGACGTGCGCGTGTTCGACATGGACGCGCGCACGCAGGGCATCCAGATCCGCCAGCTCGTGGGCTACATGCCCGAGCACGACTGCCTGCCGCCGGACATGACGGCCACGGACTTCGTGTCGCACATGGGCCGGCTGAGCGGGCTTCCCAAGGCGGCCGCCCGCGAGCGCACGGCGGAGATGCTGCGCCACGTGGGGCTGTACGAAGAGCGCTACCGGCTCATCGGCGGCTACAGCACGGGGATGAAGCAGCGCGTCAAGCTGGCGCAGGCGCTGGTGCACGACCCGCGGCTTCTGCTGCTGGACGAGCCCACCAACGGCCTGGATCCCGCCGGCCGCGACGAGATGCTGGAACTGGTGCGCCGCACCGGGCGCGAGTTCGGCATCGCGGTGATGGTGAGCTCGCACCTGCTGGGCGAGATCGAGCGGGTGAGCGACTTTCTGGTCGCCATCGACGGCGGGCACCTGAAGAGCGCGGCGCCGCTCAACTCGTTCACCGGATCGCAGCACCTGCTGGCGGTGGAAGTGGACGAGGGGACGGAGGCGCTGCTGGCGTACCTGGCCCGCGCGGGCGTGGAGGCCCGCACCGAGGGCGCGCTGGTGCTGCTTCCGCTCACGGACGAGCGGCCGTACGACGCCGTCCGCGACGCCACGGCCGAGCTGGGGCTGGCGCTGGTGCGCATGGAGCGCCGCCGCCACACCCTTCAGGAGCTGTTCCGCCCCGCGGTCTACCCCACCCCCACCGCACAGGAGGCGCATGTCGCTCGCGACTGACGCCGTTGCCGGCACCATCTACGACATCGGGTACCGCAACTACCAGGGCACGCGGCTGGGCCGCGGCTACGCCTTTCGCACGCTGTACACGCAGTCGCTCCGCACCGCCTTCGGGCTGGGGCGCGGGCTCAAGTCGCTGTGGATTCCCTGGTTCCTGTTCGCGGCCATCAACTTTCCCGCCGCGCTGCAGGTGGGCGTGGGCGCCATGCTGGGCGAGGGGGTAAAGCTGATCGAATACCACAACTACTTCGGCTGGGTGGGCGTCAGCGTCGCCCTCTTCTGCGCCGCGCAGGCCCCCGAACTGGTGAGCCGCGACCAGCAGAACCGCGTGCTGCCGCTGTACTTTGCGCGCGCGCTGCGCACCAGCGACTACGCGCTCGCCAAGCTGGCCGCCATGTCCACGGCGGTCTTCATCCTGGTGTTTACGCCGCTGCTCATCATCCTCATCGGCCGGTTCGGGATGGCGACCTCGTTCCGCACGGCTCTGCGGGCCGAGGCGGGCAACTTTCTCCCCATCCTGGGCGCCGGCATCGTGGCGGCGGCCGTGCTGGGCACGCTTTCCCTCGCGCTCTCGTCGCTCACGGCCCGACGGGGCATCGCCAGCGCCATGGTGCTGGGATTGTACCTGGTGACCTTCGCCATGGCGGGGATCCTATCGGAGATGGACAGCCGGGCGAGCGACCACGGGCTGCTGCTGAACCCGGTGTTCGTGGTGACCGGGGCCATCCTGGCGCTGTTCGGCAAGGAGCCGGGCCGCGGGGGGCCGCTGGCGCAGGCCCACATCGCGCCCGGCGTGTTCCTGGCCGCCGTGCCCATCATCGCCGTTCTGTTCACCGCTCTCCTGCTGTACCGCTACAAGAGGATCCGCACATGAGCGTGGGTTTGATGGAATCCGCCGCGCCCGCCCCGGCGCCCGCGGCCGCGCCCCCGTCGGAGGTGGCCGTGCAGCTGACCAATGTGTCGCGCTGGTACGGCAACGTGGTGGCGGTCAACGACATCACCTTCAGCCTGGGCGCGGGGATCACCGGGCTGCTGGGCCCCAACGGCGCGGGCAAGAGCACCATTCTGCACATGATGGCGGGCTTTCTGGCGCCGTCGGCGGGGGAGGTGCGCGTGGCGGGGATGACGGCGTGGAAGAACCCGGAAGTGTACCGGCACGTGGGGCTGGTTCCCGAGCGCGAGGCCGTGTACCCGCTGCTGACGGCGTACGAGTTCGCGCTCATGAACGCGCGGCTGCACGGCATTGCCGACGCGGAAGCGGCGGCGGAGCGCGCCATCGACACGGTGGACCTGCGGCACGCCATGCACCGCCGCATCGGGGGATACAGCAAGGGGATGCGGCAGCGCGCCAAGATCGCCGGCGCGCTGGTGCACGGCCCGCGCATTCTGCTGCTGGACGAGCCGTTCAACGGAATGGACCCGTCGCAGCGCATGCAGATGATGGTGCTGCTGAAGCAGCTGGCGGACCAGGGAAAGACGATCCTGATCTCGTCGCACATCCTGGAGGAGCTGGACCAGCTGGCCAACAACGTCCTGGTGATCGTGGCCGGGCGCCTGGCCGCCTCGGGCCACTTTCGCCAGATCCGCCGGCTGATGACGGACCGGCCGCACACCTTTACCCTCCAGTCCAGCGACGACCGGCGGCTGGCCGCGGCGCTGATGGCCGAGGCCTCGGTGCAGGGTCTGGAACTGGGCGAGCACCTGACCGTGCGCGCCAGCGACCGCGGCTCCTTTGCGCTGGCGCTGCCGCGAGTGGCGCGCGCCGCGGGGGTGACGCTGTTTGAACTGCACCCCACGGACGAGTCGCTGGAAAGCGTCTTCAGCTACCTGGTAAAGCGATGAACCTGACGATTGAACGCACGCTGGCCTCGGTGGCTCTTCGCCAGTTCACGGGGAACCGCAAGGCGCTGTGGGTGGTGCTGGTGGCGTGGCTGCCGGTGGGTCTCGCCCTGATGGTGCGGGCGCTCTCCGACGACACGTACGACGAGCGCATGGAAGGGCTGCTGGTGCTGTACCAGATGCTGGTGGTGCGGGTGCTGCTGCCGCTGGCGGCGCTGGTGATCGGCACGTCGGTGTTCGGCGGCGAGATCGAGGACGGCACGGTGACGTACGTGCTGGGCAAGCCGGTGGCGCGCTGGCGCATCATTCTGACCCGCGTGGTGGCCGCCGCGCTGGCCACGGCCGCGGTGGTGGTGCCGCCCACGGTGGCCACGGGCCTGGTGATGCTGGGCCGGCTGGACCACACCAACGTGGTGTGGGGCTTCACCTCGTCGGTCATGGTGGGCGGCGCGCTGTACTGCGCGCTGTTCGTGGCGCTGAGCCTGCGCACGCGCCGGGCGCTGGTGGCCGGGCTGCTGTACGTGATCATGTGGGAGGGAACGCTGGGCGGGCTGTTCGCGGGGACGCGGGCGCTCAGCATCCGCGAGTATACGCTGGCGATGGCGGACGCCATCAGCACGGTGCGCGGAAGCCTGTTCACGGCGCTGCTCCCCGGGCAGACTGCGCTGATCATGGGCGCCCTCGTGATCGCCGCCATCGCCGTGTACAGCGTACGGTCGCTGCAGTCGTTCGAGATCGGCGAAGCCGCGTGACGCGTTAGCCTGGGTGTACGGGTGATAAGAGACGGGCGCGGCAGGTTGCCGCGCCCGTTCTTCGTTCGCGGACCGGGTGCCGGAACCGCAGACAGAGAAGCAACCCGCGGCTGGAAAAGCACGACGGCTGCCTGCGCTAATGGGGGTCACGCGGTGCGTCTCTGGTCCATTCAGACCCATCCACGGTCAGACGCGCCAGAATGGACGTGTATTCCATCCCGGCGGGATCCCCATGGGTGCCAGCGGCACGGATGGGTAACGCGCCAGCAATGAGGCCAGTCGGCGCTTCCAATCTGATGACGGGTCAACCATGCCGATGAGCGCAGCGATCGCTACCAGCCGGGCGTACAGGCGGTCCGTCGGTATCTGCTCTTCCCGCAGGCGGGTAGCGGCGAGTGGCTGATCCACGTGCATCGGCGTGTTCCACAGGCGTCCGTGATGCGCGCAGAGATTCCTGACGAGGTTGATGGAGCGGAACCACGAGGAGAGCACACGCTCGTCAAAGCCGAAGCGCAACGCCACAGTCTTCCTGTGCCTGAGCGCCAGGCCTGAGAAAAGGCGCGACAGCACGCCGAATGTGCTTGCTTCCAGCATCGCCCAGATCGGGGGATGTTCAGGCGAGGCGTAGTGACGGCGGTAGTGCTTCGCCGCCAGGTGCCGTTCCTCGCGCCGTGCTGTCTGGTAGAAGTCTACAAACGCGTCAATCCGTTCAAAGTGCGCAGGTTCCAGATAGAAGTGGGCTCCGGCAACGACGGCTACCTGACTCACGATCGCCGCGCGGAGCGCCACCTCAATTCGCTCAACAGCGTCCAGGCACAACAGCCGCAACTCACGGTCGAAGTCGTAGAGCGCGAGCACCTCATCGAAAGTGGCACCCGCAGCAAAACGGCGAACGCCCGACACTGGATCCGGCGTCTGAAACGGCCGCATGTAGATCAGCAGACGGTAATAGCCGACGTACTCGAGTGCGTGGAGTGCGGTGAGCGGATTGGGGATCTCGAGCCCGCGCGAGATCAGGTGCGCCAGCAGTTCCGGCGGAGCCAGAGCTGGCTTATTGTAGGGGGTCTTTGGAGTCGACACGGCACCGGACGCACAATGCCAGGGACAAATAAAAAGCCCCCTGGTGCGCGTCCGCGTGCATTGCTGCTCCGCGTCTAGGCGTGGGGGCTATTGTTGAAGCAAATCTAACCCGATTGCCCACGCGCGTCAAGAACTGGACGCACGCGCCGCAACGTGTGGATGATCTGACCACCATCCGCCCCAGTGCGACTCTGCTTGTGTCCTTCTGTTGCCTTCCTCGGTGAACTCCGTGCGACCTCCGTGTACTCCGTGAGAGACGCGGTTGCGGACTCAGCCGCAGGCACACAGCCCCGCGAGAGCAAAAGAGAACGGCCGGGGCCCGTGGGGGCTCCGGCCGTTCTGGCGCTCTGAGGTCCGGACCGCCGCGGGGCAGCGCGGCGGCGTGGATGCTCAGCGGTGCGCGATGGGGTCCGGGCTGCCGTCCGGATCGCAGGTCGCGCTGCCGTCGGCGCGCACACCGCCCAGCAGCAGAATGCCCGCGACGTGCGGCGACGCCATGCTGGTGCCGCTCATGGTGGTGGTGCCGCCGCCCTTGCGGGTGCTCAGAATGCTCACGCCCGGCGCCGCGAAGTCCACCGGCGGGTTGCCGAAGTTGCTCCACGACGGCATGCAGCCGTTGCTGGCGATGGCCGAAATGGTGTAGATGTTGTTCCCGTTCACGCGGGCCGGCGTGAAGTTGTTGGCGTTCTGCCCGTCGTTGCCCGCGGCCAGCACCATGCGGATGCCCTTGGCCGCCGCGTCCTGCACGGCCTTTTCCATGGTGGCGTTCGTGCCCGTGCCGCCCAGGCTCATGTTGGCCACGTCACCCGAGGCGCCGTTGGCCGCCACGTAGTTGATGCCGTCGATGATACCCGCGTAGCTGCCGCTGCCGCTGTTGCCCAGCACGCGCACCGAGCAGACGTACGCGTTGGCCGCCACGCCCACCACGTCCTGCCCGTTGTTCCTGGCGGCGATGGTGCCCGCCACGTGCGTGCCGTGCCCGTTGCCGTCGTCCGGGCTGGTGCCCGCAAAGAAGGTGTGGCAGTTGCGGCTGGTGTTGAGGTCCGCGTGGTTCAGGTCAATGCCGGTGTCCAGGATCCACGCCGTCTTGCCCGTGCCGTCGCCGGCGCCGCCGATGCGGGTGATGCCCCAGGGCGTGGTCTGCGTGGTGCCGCCGCCGCCGCCCGGACGCGCCTCGGCGCTGGGCAGGCGCAGCGTGACCACGTAGTCCTTTTCCACGATCTCCACCCGCGGATCGGCCGAGATGCGCGCCAGCCGCGCCTCGGGGATGGCGGCGGAGAAGCCGCGCGCCGCGTGGTGGCGCACCGAGCGCACCGCCAGGCCGTTGCCGTGGGCCAGGTCGGCCGTGGCGGCGTCCACGTCCACGCCGTCCTTGAAGGTCACCAGGTACAGCGGGGCGTTCTCGGACCGCGCCAGCGACGCATCGGAGGGCGTGGCGGGCTGCTGCGCATCCTGGCAGGCCCCCAGGGCGAGGGCGGCGGCGAACGCGGCGAAGGGAAGGGAACGGCGCATGGAGTCTCCTGTACGACACGGAAGGATGAGCCGGCACGCCCGCCCCGGGGCGGACCCGCACGGCGGGACCTGCCCGCCGAAAAAGCAAGCGCGGGACCGACGTGGGCGCATCCACGCAAACCCATCCTCCCCAACGGCTTGCAACCCTCCGCGGCGATCCGGAGACTCTGGATGCCTGCACCGGAATGGTGCACTGCGACCGGATCAGTGCGCGCAATCCGCGCACGGCGCGGTTCTTTCACTCCCGGAGGCGTCCTTTCCGGGAGGGGGCGGCGGCGCCATATTGCCGCCCCTTCTGTTTCCCAGTCCTGCCCCGCGGTGGAAGCCCACACTCAAGCCCCTGACGCGCCGCCCGTAACCGCACCGCCCGGATCTCCGTCCCGGGCGGCGGTTCTGCTGCGCTGGCTTTCGCCGCTGGCGGGGCTGGCGCTGTTCGCCGCGGCGGTGTGGGTGCTGAACAAGGCCCTGCGCGACGTGAGCTACCGCGAGGTGCGGCAGACCATGCACGCGCTCCCCGGCAGCGCGCTCTGGCTGGCGATGGCGTTCACCACGGTGAACTACGCCATCCTGTGCTGCTTTGACCTGCTGGCCTTTCACTACGTGCAGCGCAGGCCCAACTGGAAGGTGGCAGTCACCTCCTTCGTGGGCTACGCGGTGGCGAACAACGTGGGGTTCGCCATCATCTCCGGCACGTCGGTGCGCTACCGGTTCTACTCGCGCTGGGGGCTCACGGCCGACGAGATCTCGCGCATCGTCGTTTTCTACTCCGGCACCTTCTGGCTGGGCTTCCTGGTCCTCTCCGGATACAGCATGGCGCTGGACCCGCCGCCGGGGATCGGGCAGCTGCTCCCGGCGGCGCTGGTGTCGCTCATCGGGTGGTCGCTCATTGCCACGGGGCTGCTGTACATCGGCGTGGCGGTGCTGCGGCGCAAGCCGGTGCGGCTGTGGCGGTGGACCATCCCCGTGCCGCCGCCGCACATCGTGCTGCTGCAGTTCCTCCTTTCCACCATCGACTGGACGCTGGCGGGCGCCGGCTTCTACGTGCTGCTGCCGCACACGCACCTGAGCTTCGGGGTGCTGCTGGGCGCCTTCATGACCGCGCAGCTGGTGGGGCTCATCAGCCACGTGCCGGGCGGGGTGGGGGTGTTCGAGGGAACGATGATCGTCATGCTGGCGCCGTACCTGTCGGCCGGGCAGATCATCTCCTCCCTGGTCGTGTACCGGCTCATCTACTACATCGCCCCGCTGGCGGTGGCGCTGGTAATTCTGGTGGCCGACGAGGTCCGGCTGCGAAGGCAGCAGTTTGCCCGGTTCGGCACCTGGTTCGGCAGCGTGTCGCAGCAGCTGGCGCCGCGCGTGCTGGCGATGTTCATGTTCCTGGGCGGCGCCCTGCTCCTGGTCTCCGGCGCCACGCCCACGGAGCCGCACCGGCTGCGGTGGATTGACCACAACCTGCCGCTGGTGCTGGTGGAGGCGGGCTACCTGATCGGCAGCGTGGCCGGGGTGGGGCTGCTGATCGTGAGCAACGGCGTGGCTCGCCGGCTGGACATGGCGTACTACCTGGGCGCCACCATGCTGGCCGCGGGGATCGGCGCGTCGCTGCTCAAGGGGGCGGACTACGAAGAAGCGGCGCTGCTGGGCGGGGTGCTGATCGCGCTGCTGGCCAGCCGCCCCGCGTTCGACCGGCGCACGGGGTTCTTCGCGGCCAAGTTCTCGGCCGGGTGGGTGTTCGGGCTGGTGGCGGTGGTGGGCGCGGCGGTGTGGCTGGGCTTTTTTGCCTTCAAGCACGTGGAGTACAGTGACGAGCTGTGGTGGAGGTTCGCCCTGAACCAGGACGCCCCGCGCGCGCTGCGGGCCACCATGCTGGCCATCGTGCTGCTGCTGGCGTTCGGCGTGCTGCGGCTGCTGAAGCCCGCCCCCGCGCGCCACCTGCTCCCGTCGGACGAGGACCTGGAGCGCGCGTCGGAGCTCATCCGCCAGCAGTCGTCCACCGTGCCTTACCTGGTGTACCTGCGGGACAAGTCGGTGATGTTCAGCGAGGACGGGCAGGCGTTTCTGATGTACGCCGTGCAGGGGGGCACCTGGGTTGCCATGGGCGACCCGGTGGGTGATCCGCGATCCGTGCCGGACCTGATCCGCCGCTTCTTTGAGCGGTGCGACGACTACGGCGGCGTCCCCGTGTTCTACCAGGTGGGAAAGGGGCGGCTGCACCAGTACGCGGACTTCGGCCTCACCTTCGCCAAGCTGGGCGAAGAGGCGTTCGTGGACCTTCCCTCGTTTCACGTGGACGGGGCGGAGCGCAAGCCGTTCCGCCTGGTGCTGAACCGCTTCGCCAAGGCGGGGCTCACGTTCCGCATCGCGCCGCCGGAAGAGGTGCCCGCCCTGCTCCCCCGGCTGCGCGAGGTGTCTGACGAGTGGCTGCGGGGGAAGCGCTCGGCGGAAAAGGGCTTTTCGCTCGGCTTCTTTTCCCCCGAGTACGCGCGGCGCTTTCCCGTGGCGCTGGTGGAGCAGGAGGGGCGCATCGTGGCGTTCACCACGGTGTGGCCCGGGCCTGACCGCGCGGAGCTTTCGGTGGACCTGATGCGCTACCGGACGGACGCCCCGCGCAGCGTGATGGAAGCGCTGATTCTGCACCTGATCCTGTGGGGCAAGGCGGAGGGGTACGGCCGCTTCAACCTGGGGATGGCGCCGCTCTCCGGGCTGGAGGTTTCCGCGGTGGCGCCGGCGTGGACGCGCATCGGCAACTTTCTGTTTCAGCGGGGCGAGGCGCTGTACAACTTTCAGGGGCTGCGCGCCTACAAGCAGAAGTTCCACCCGGAGTGGGAGCCGCGCTACCTGGCGTACCCCGGCGGCCTGGCGCTGCCTCGGGTGACGGCGGACGTGTCGGCGCTCATTGCGGGCGGCTACCGGGGGATCTTTCGGCGCGGGCGGCAGGGGTGAGGCGCCGGGCGCGGATCGCGGCCTCGCTGGTGGCCGTTGCGGCCGCGGCGGGGCTGGCGGCCGCGTGCAGCCGCGTGCGCATTCCGCCCTCGCCCGGGGTGGCCACGCGCGCCCGCTCGCTCCCGCTGCGGGAACTGCCGGTGCCGGGCGACACGGGGCGCGTGTTCGCCATCGTCCTCACCGGCGACGGGCCCACGGGCGGGCTCGGAAAGCGGATCGGGCGGGAGCTGCAGGGGGAGGGCATTCCCTCGGTCGTCTGGCACTCGCTACGCTACTACTGGCGCCCCAAGACGCCGGACCAGGCGGCGCGCGACCTGGACCTGGCCATTCGCCACTACGCGCGGCGGTGGGGGCGCGACCGGGTGCTGCTGGTGGGCTACAGCATGGGCGCGGACGTGCTCCCGTTCCAGATCAACCGCCTGCCGCCGGAAACGCGGGCGCGCATCGCCGGCGTGGCGCTCATTGCCCTGGCGCACGACGCGGTGTTCGAGTTCCGCGTCGAGCAGTGGTGGGGCACCAGCGGCGCGCCCAGCCGGGCCACGCGGCCGGAGATCGAGCGGCTGGGAGACCTGCGGGTGCTGTGCATCTGGGGAGAAGGGGACGACAAGGCGGCGTGCCCGCGCATGCGCACGGCGCCCATGCAGGAGGTGCGGCTGCGCGGCGGGCACCACTTCAAGGGGGATGAGAAGCGGCTGATGGCGGTGCTGCGGGCGCTTGCGGACGAGGCGGCGCCGGGAAATGTGCGGTGACGCGCACGGCGTTTGCGAGGGGCGGGGCCGAGCCGCCCCTTCAGGGCGGATGCTTGTGTTCCACACCCGGTCCGGAGGAGTGATCCCATGAAGAAGTTCCTGGTGCTGGCGGCGTCGCTGCTGCTGGCCGCCACGCCCGCCGCCGCCCAGCAGTCCGTGTCGGACGCGGCGCCCACGGTCGCCGCCCCGGTGGTGACGGCGGCGCCCGCCGTGGAGGCCCAGCTGTTCCCCACGCGCGACGAGGTGCGCCAGCGTGTCGCGGCGGCCGAAGCCAGGCGCGCACACGCGCCCATGGGCAGCAGCGACTGGTGGTACACGGTGGCCGCGGTCGCGCTGGGCGTGATCATCGCGCTGCTGCTGCTGGACTGAGTCAAGGGCAGTACTTCAGTGCCCAGTGCCGAAGTGCCCGGTGCCCAGATGGTGCGCCGGGCACTTTCATGTTCGGACAGGCCAGGCGGCTGGACGCGTCCATGCCGCCGACTCGCCCACGCCCAGGCACTGGGCACTTGCACCTGGGCACTTGCACCTGGGCACTTGGCACTTGGCACTTTGGCACTTGGCACTAGAACCTGGGCACTGGGCCCTGTTCTTTCCTACTGCCGGATCGTCTGGCCGCGCACCGGCTCGCCCTGCTCCACCCGCTGGCCGTTCGCGGTGTAGCCGCGGAAGATGGCGGGGAGGCCCTCCGCCCGGCCGAACACGGGGCCGTTCTGCAGATGGTAGTGCAGGTGCGGCTCGCTGGTGTTGCCGCTGTTGCCGCACTCGCCCAGCTTCTGCCCCGCGCGCACGCGGTCGCCGGCGCGCACGGCCACGCTGCCCGGCCGCAGGTGGGCCAGCAGGCTGAACTCGCTGTTGCCGTGGTCGATAATGACGTGGTTGCCGGCGGGATTCGCGCGGTCCATGGACCCGATGCGCTGGTCAGGCAGGCCGTCCACCACCGTGGCGACGGTGCCGTCCCCGGGCGCCAGGATGGGCTGGCCGTAGCAGTAGTACTGCTCCAGCGCCGATCCGTCGCCGCTGTGCGAACTGCCGTCGCGCCGGATGACGAGGTCGTACGCGAAGCGCTGGTCGCTCGTCATCGCGTGGTAGTTCTGCTCCAGCGTGCGCCCGCCCCAGAACACGTACCACTCGCCGTCAAACGGCAGGCGCAGCGGGGTGCGCGGCTGGTAGTCCATGAACCGGCTGGGCGCGGCCTCGCGGCGCGGCGCCACGCCAAAGCCGTGAATGGTCCCCGCGCTGTCGGTGACGATGGTGACCTGCACGGGAACCGGGGCGCGGCTGAACCGCGCGGTGCGGCGGTACGCCGTCAGGTGCGGGGCGGAGGGCATCAGTTCCTCCGACATCAGCTCCGTCTCCGTGCCGAGCTGCGCGTCCATCCCGCTGCGGAACGCGGTGAACTGCTCCAGCGAGCCGATGCGCGCCAGCATCTGCGGCCCCAGCCGGCTGTACAGGCTGTCCATCCGCGAAGCGTACATCCATTGGGTGTACCTGCGGCCCGTCTGCATGCGCGCGGTGTCCTGCTGCTGGGCCGTGACCGGCGCGCCGCACAGCAGCGCGAAGGCAGCGGCGGCGAGGGCATATCGAATTCGGGTCGGCATCTTGCCTTCTCGTGAGTTGGTGAGTGTCTGGTCCCGCGCCGCCTCTGATCCCGCATCGACGAACATGGTTGCACCCGATCCGCCGCGCACGCAAGGCGAAAGCACGGCCCGCGGGCTGCTGCGCGGCAACGTGCTCTGGCTCAGCGTGACGTCGTTCCTGAACGACGCCGCCAGCGAGATGATCTATCCGCTTCTGCCGCTGTTCCTTACGGGAACGCTGGGGGTGGGCGCCGCGTTCGTGGGCGTGGTGGAGGGTGTGGCGGAGAGCGCATCCAGCCTCACCAAGCTGGCGAGCGGATGGGTGGCGGACCGCACGGGGCGGCGCAAGACGCCCACGGCCCTGGGGTACGGCATCGCGGCGGTGGGGCGGCCGCTGATTTCCGTCGCCACGCTGGGATGGCACGTGCTGGCCGTCCGCATTGCCGACCGGCTGGGCAAGGGGATCCGCACGGCGCCACGCGACGCGCTCCTGGCGGAAAGCGTACCGGCAGAGCAGCGCGGCGCGGCGTTCGGGCTGCACCGCGCGGCGGACCACTCGGGCGCGGTGGCCGGCCCGCTGATCGCCTCGGCGCTGCTGCTCGTGTATCCGCACGATCTGCGGACGGTGTTCGCCTGGGCGCTGGTTCCCGGCCTGCTGACGCTGGGGACGGTGCTGTGGAAGGTGCGGGAAACGGCCCCCGCGCGCCCCGCCGGCCCGCTGGCCGCGCCCGCTCCCCTGCCCCGCCTGCGCGGCCTGGGCCCGGTGCTCCCCCGCTACCTGGCCGTGCTGGCGCTGTTCACGCTGGGGAACGCGTCGGACGCATTCCTCCTCTTGCGCGCGCAGCAGGCGGGCGTGGCCATCGCCGCCATCCCGCTGCTGTGGGGCGCGCTGCACGTCAGCAAGGCGGTGTTCAGCGTGTGGGGCGGGCGGCTGAGCGACCGCTGGGGCGCGCGGCGCAGCATCATTGCGGGGTGGATGGTGTACGCGGCGGTGTACGCCGGCTTCGCGTGGGTGGGCGCGGCGTGGCAGGTGTGGGCGCTGTTCCTGGTGTACGGCCTGTTCTTTGGATTGACGGAAGCGCCGGAAAAGGCGCTGGTGGCGGGGCTGGCGCCGGAAGGGCTGCGCGGAAGCGCGTTCGGCGCGTATCACGCGGCCATCGGGATTGCCGCGCTGCCGGCCAGCATCCTGTTCGGTGCGCTCTGGCAGATGTACGATGCGCGCACCGCGTTTCTGGCCGGCGCCGGATTCGCGCTCGCGGCGGCGCTCCTGCTCCCCCTCGTCCTCCCCGCGGACCGCGTCCCGGCGCGCGCCTGAACGCCGCGGTGCAGGTTGAAGATCGCGGGCCGCGAACCGCGTATCCATCGTGGATGAGCGATCCCACGAACCCCGGGAGCATCATGACGACCCTGTTCGAGGCGGGCTGGACGCGGCTCGCCAAAGTGCGCGCGGTGCTGGTGATCAGCCTGATCAGCGGCGCCGCATTGATGTTCGCGGGGTGGGAAACGCTCCACCACTACGGAGAGCATCCCTCGGAGGGCGGCGTGCTTGCCCCCCTGGCGACGCGGCTCCCGCTCGGCGGCGGGATGCTGGCCGGGGGCGTCCTGATCTGCATCGGCATTCTGGCCTACGTGCAGGCCTGCTACGTGGCGCGGCTGGAGCAGACGGACGGGGGAGATCTGGTGTTCACCACGGCGGGCATCCTGCGGCCGTCGCGCGTCACGCTTGCGGCGGCGAGCCTGGCGCCCGTGGGCTACAACGACGGCGAGTACTCCGCGGGCGGGCTCACCGTGACCGCCGGGTGGTACCACGTCCGGGTGCCGGGCCGCCGGATGCCGCTCATCGTGGACGAGCAGGGGATCTTTCCGGAGCCGGAGCGCTTCCGTGCGGTGCTCTCCGTCCCCCACGGCCACCCGGGGACGTTCCCCACCGGCGGCGGCGCGCCACGCCGGCGCCGCCGCGGATAACCTGATCGCACGCTTCCGTTGGCTACCCGGCCCATGCATCACGAATCCGCCCGCGCCCCGCGCCGAACGCTGCTCGCCGCGGTGGCCGGGCTGGCGCTCGCGCTCCCCTTTCTGGGGCTGTTCATTCTGCACCGCGACGGCGCGTACGACCTGCTGACGCTGATCCTGGCGTTCACCGGCGGCATCTACGGCGGCGCGGCGGTGCGCACGGGCGCCCCACGCGCAAAGGCGGCCACCGAGTTCGCGGTGGGCGCCGCGATGGTCGTGGTGGCCGCCCTGAGCCTGTGGTGGTCGCCCATCTGGCTGGTGGCGGGATACGGTGCGCACGCCGCGTGGGACGTGCTGCATCACGCGCGCGGCGGCGCGCCCGGCGTGCACCGCTGGTTCCCCGGCTTCTGTGCCGTGTTCGACGTGGCCGTCGCCGTGATGGTGTTCGTGTTTACCTGACGATCGACGCCGTTCTCAGTTCGCGCCCGCCGCCACGATGCGGAACACGGTCCCTGTCTGCACCAGCACGTACAGTTCTCCGCGCGCGTCCTGGCCGAACGAGGTGATGTTGCCGATCCCCTGCAGCCAGTCGCGGCGGTCCGTCGCCTGGCCGCCCGCGTAGCGAAAGCCGCGGATCCACCCCTGGCAGAAGTCCGCGTACAGGTAGTGGCCGCGCAGCGCGGGAATGTCCTGGCCGCGGTAGGTGAATCCGCCGGTGACGGAGCAGCCGTCGCTGTGCGGGTACTCCACGGCGGGGAGCGTCATCCCTTCGCGGCGGCATCCGGTGGACGGCTCAAAGCAGTCCGAGGCTTCCATCTCGTCCCACCCGTAGTTCACCCCGGCCTGCGTGGACGGAACCACGTTCACCTCCTCCAGCCGGTTCTGCCCCACGTCGGCCACCGTCAGCACGCCGCCCTCGCGATCCCACGAAAACCGCCACGGGTTGCGCAGCCCCAGCGCCCAGATCTCGCCCCGCGCATCCGTGCGGCCGGCGTACGGATTGGAGGGCGGAATGGCGTACGGGAGCGCGGCGTCCACGTCCAGGCGCAGCAGCTTGCCGAGCAACTGCCGCACATCCTGCCCGGCCTCGCGCGGATCGCCCCCGCCGCCGCCGTCGCCCATCCCCACGTACAGCATCCCGTCCGGCCCGAACGCCACCAGCCCGCCGTTGTGGTTGCTGAACGGCTGGTCGATGCCGATCACCAGCGCGGCGGACGCGGGGTCCGCGCGGTTGCGGTCCGCGCTCACCCGGTAGCGCTCCACGCGGGTGTCGCCTTCCGGATCGGTGTAGTTGACGTAGAACTGCCCGTTCTGCGCGTACCGGGGATGAAAGGCGACGCTCAGCAGGCCGCGCTCGCCGCCGCTGCTCACGCGGGCGGTGATGTCCAGAAAGGGCGTGGGGAGAAGCTGTCCGTTCTGCGCGATGCGGATGCGCCCGGGCTGCTCCACGATGAACAGCCGCGCGTCTCCCGCGGGGGCCGTCAGGTGCACGGGCGACTGCAGCCCCTCAGCCACGCGCTCCAGGCGGATGGCGGATTCACCTGCGGGGGGCGTGGCGCGGTTGTCGGAGCCGGAGCAGGCCGTAAGCAGGCAGAGGAGGGATACGGCGATGCGGTTCACGCGCGGCTCTCCGGCTGGGGGGCGTCGTCATCGTCGTCGTGCAGAAGGTCGCGCGCGTCCTGCTCGCGGTGCCAGGGCACGCGCACGCGAACGCCGAACTGCGTGGGGCCCTGGTAGCCCAGGCCAAAGATGGCGACGTTCTGCCCGCCTTCCACGTTGGCGGGGATCCCCGCCTCCCGCAGGGTTTCGGCGGCAAAGTCCGCCTGCCAGATGGAGCCGTAGGACGCAACGACAACCCAGGGCTGCTGCGATTCGTCGGGCATGCGCCGGGAAGGGACCGGGGGTTCAGGACGGGCGGTACGCATGCTAATGCGCGGCCCGGAGCGCGTCAAAACGAAGCGGTGGATGGACGGCGTACCCGCCGGCGCCGCGCCCGGGTCCACGGCGGGATGCATAGCGGTGAATTTCAGCGTCACCGGAGATTGTCGGAGCGCTGCACCGACTTTTCCGCACACCGAACTGTGGCGCGGAGTCGAAGGATCTACCTGCCGCCGAGCTCACGTCGCGACACGCACGCCCGTTCTCACAGGCATAACAGATCCTTCGTCGGCGCCAGATCATCGTGCAGCAGCAAGTGCCTCCGGCGCCTCCTCAGGATGACAAGCTCATGTGCGGCAAACACTTAGGAGCACAAAAAACTGTCATCCTGAGCGGAGCGCTGCACCGACTTTTCCGCACACCGAACTGTGGCGCGCAGTCGAAGGATCTACTTGCCGCCGAGCCAACGTCGCGACATGCACGCCCGTTCTCACAGGCATAACAGATCCTTCGTCGGCGCCACGGATCGGCGCCGCTGGACACTACGCCCGGCGCCTCCTCAGGATGACAAGTCCTTGTGCGGAAAACGCTTAGGAGCACAAAAGCCTGTCATCCTGAGCGGAGCGCTGCACTGACTTTTCCGCCACACCGAACCTTGGCGCGGAGTCGAAGGATCTACTTGCCGCCGAGCCAACGTCGCGACACGCACGCCCGTTCTCACAGGCAGGACGTACCCTTCGTCGGCGGTGGCGGTTGACAGGAAGGGGCCGGGGGCCGAACCTGCCCGCTTGCAACGACACCTCACGCCCTCCCGGCTCGCGACACCGATGGCCCGACGCAGTGCACTTCTCGCGTTCCTCGCCGGCACCCTGGCCCTCGCCGTGGGCTACGGGGCCGCGTTCCTTCCCGGCCCGCCGCCGGGGTGGGCCGCGTGGCCCATCGCGCTGGGCACCACGGCGGTGATGATGTCCGCCTGCGCGCTGGGCGCCGTGCGCGGTGACGGCGGGCTGGGCCGGCTGCGCCTTCCGCTCGCGCTCATGTCGCTGCTGCTGGCCGGCGGATTCGCGGCGGTGCTGCTGGCCCCCGCCAGCGCCGACCAGACGTTCTTCCTGGGCCTGCCCACGCGCGCCGCGCTGGTGATCTTCGGCATCGGGCTGCTGCCGTTGTTCATCCTCCCCATTGCGTACGCCCTCACCTTCGACGACATGACGCTGAGCGACGCAGACCTCGCGCGCATCCGCCACGCCGCCGCGGAGATGCAGGCGCGCCGCCACAAGCGCGAACGCAAGCGGGCCCGCCGATGACCGGGATTCCGGGGCTCATCCAGACCTCGCTGCCGCGCCTGGCCCAGCCGACCATCGCCGCGGTGGCACTCGCCTACTTTGTCGTCGTCGCCGTGATCGGCGTGTGGGCCATGCGGAGGACGCGGACGGCAAACGACTTCTTTGTCGCCGGCGAGGGGATCGGGCTCATTGCCCTCACCCTTGCCGCCATGAGCGCGACCGTCTCCGGCTTCGCGTTCATCGGCGGGCCGGGGCTGGTGTACGTCAGCGGGCTGGGCGCCGTGTTCCTCACGCTCAGCAGTTCCGTCACCGCGTCTATGACGTCGTGGGTGTTGGCCAAGCGGCTGCGGCTGCTGGCGGAGGTGCGCGGGGTGATCACCATCCCCGAAGCGGTGGGCGCACGGTACCGGTCACCGGCCGCGCAGGGATGGAGCGCGCTGGCCATTCTGGTGGCCGTCATCGGCTACATGGCCACCAACATCCTGGCGCTGGGCGTGGTGATCGACGCCGTGTTCGGCACGGGGCTCACGGCGGGCGTGTGGATCGGGATGCTGATCGTGCTCGCGTATTCCGCCACGGGCGGCATTCTGGCCGGCGTGTACACGGACGTCTTCCAGGGCGCGCTGATGGCCCTCGCCTCCACCCTCGTCTTCGTCTACGCCCTGCGCGCCGGTGGCGGGATGGGTGCGATCTCGCGGACGCTGATGGCGAGCGACCCGGAGTTCCTGGCCCCGTTCGGGCGCATCGGGCCGGGCGCGGCGCTCTCGCTCTTCTTCGTCTTTGGCGTGGGGACCATGGGGCAGCCGCACGTGCTGCACAAATACTACATGCTGCGCGATCCGCGGCGCCTCAAGTGGTATCCGCTGCTCATGACGGCCACGCTGGTAATGACCATGCTCCTCTTCTTTGGCGTAGGCGTGACGGTCAAGGCGCTCGTGGCCAGCGGCCGCATGCCCGCCCTCGCGCGGCCGGAGGAGGCGACGCCGCTCTTCCTTCTCGGCTACACGCCCATGCTGCTCGCCGGGCTGGTGTTCGCCGGCGTGGCGGCGGCCATCATGAGCACGGTGAACTCGTTCATGAACATCGGCGCGGCGGCGCTCACGCGGGACCTGCCGGCGGCGTTCGGAAAGCGGGTGGCGGACCCGCTGCGCTGGGGTCGCATCGGCACCGTGGTGATCTCTCTGCTGGCGGCGTGGCTGGCGCTGATGCCCGGCGCGTTCGTGGCGTTTCTGGGGATCTTTGGATGGGGATTGTTCGCCAGCACGCTCGTTCCGGCGCTCGCCATTGGCCTGAACTGGGAGGGCGCAACGCGGGAGGGCGCCATCGCATCCATCGTTACCGGACTGGTGGTGACGCTGGGCTTCGAGACGATGGCCGCGCTGAACGTCTATCGCTTCCCGACAGGGGTGACCGTGAGCGCGTTCTCGCTCGTGCTGTCGATCCTGGTGTTCTTTGGCGTGAGCTGGATGACGAGGTCGCGCGCCGCCGCCGCGCTGGATGAGGATGTGGTGTTGGTGATGCGGGCGTGAGGGGGGGGAGTGCGGAGTGCGGAGTGCGGAGGGGAGTACGAGAGTACGAGAGTACGAGAGGACGAAAGTGGGGGACGGGTGCCGGATGACGTGCTGCGCGGCTGCGGGGTGTGGCGCGGCGGCGGGGTGGGGCCCTCACCCGGCTCGCTAAAGCTCGCCACCCTCTCCCACGAACAGATGTGGGAGAGGGGGCACACGGCAACTGCAGTTTGGAGCGGGTCGGATGGGTTGGCGCGGCGGAGAGAGGCCCCCATCCCCAGCCCTTCCCCCAAAAACCCCTGGGGGAAGGGCGCACTGGGTACACGCTCCAGAGTTTGTCACCCGGAACAACCCTCCCCCAGTCTGTTTTGGGGGAGGGTGGGCGAGTAAT
>NZ_DASVTX010000562.1:0-9829 GCF_036387355.1 Longimicrobium sp. | reverse complement strand
ACGTACCCCGCCGTGCGCACCTCGTCCACGATGCGGGCGTTGCGCGTTTCCCACGCCGCCAGTTCGCCCTCGTCAAAGGCGTTGTCCAGCGACAGCATGGGCGCCATGTGCGCCGTCTTTTCCAGCCGGCTGGCGGGCTCGGCGCCCACGCGGCCGGTGGGCGAGTCCGGCGTGCGGAGCTCGGGATGCTCCGCCTCCAGGCCCCGCAGCTCGCGAAAGAGGCGGTCGTACTCCGCATCCGCGAGCGTCGGCGCGTCCTGGACGTAGTACTCGTGGTTGGCCCGCTCCAGCGTTTCGCGCAGTTCGGCGGCACGGGCGGCTGCCTGCGGCGGGGCGGGGGTCATTCCGGTGGGGATGCGGGCGGTTCAGGTGCGGAGGGCGCCGGTGCCTCGGAGGACCCCGTTCCGGACGGCGCTGCGTCGGGCGGAGCCACGGTGGACGACGCCGCATCCGACAGAGCGGACGCGGATGAGGCGGCCCGCGGGGAACCGGCCTCCGGCGAGGGGTTGTCCGGGCCGGAGCCGTCGGATTCGCTCGCGCGCACCACGCGGTTGCGGCCGCCGTGCTTGGCCTGGTACAGCGCCTCGTCCGCCAGCTTCAGCAGCTCCTCGGGGCTGGACGCCACGCCGCCGGCCGCGCCGGCCACGCCGCACGACGTGGTCATGCGCACCACCACGGGGCCGTCGCGGTACACGTGCGCCTCCACCGCGGCGCGGACGCGCTCGGCAAAAGCCGCGGCCTCTTCCTCGTCCGTGTTGGGAAGAATGACGATGAACTCCTCGCCGCCGTACCGCCCCACCATGTCGATCTCCCTCGCCGTTTCGCGAAGGATGCGCGCCGTCTCGTACAGAATGACGTCGCCCGTGGGGTGCCCGTGCGTGTCGTTGACCGACTTGAACTTGTCCAGATCGATCATGGCCACAGCCAGCGGCTCCTCCGTGCGGCGCGCGCGCTCGAACTCGTCGTGCAGCAGCTCGTGCACGTGGCGGTGGTTGAAGAGCTCGGTGAGGCCGTCGGTGATGGACAGCTTCTTGAGCCGGATGTTGGCGTCCTCCAGCTCGCGGTTCTTCAGGTCCAGCTCGTCCTGCAGGCGCTTCACGCGGAGCATGGCCCGCATGCGGGCTTCCAGCTCGTTGAAGTTGTACGGCTTGCTGATGTAGTCGTCGGCCCCGCTCTCCAGCCCCTGCACCACGTCCTCGGTTTCCGTGAGCGCGGTTACCAGGATGATGGGGATGAAGGGGAGCGCCTCGTTGGCCTTGATGCGGCGCGCCACCTCGTGGCCGTCCATGCCGGGCATCATGACGTCCAGCAGGATCAAGTGCGGCGGCTGCTCCTCTACGCGCTCCAGCGCGGAGGGGCCGTTCATGGCGGTGATGACCTCGTACCCGCGCGACGAAAGTCGGGCGTTGAGGATTTCGACGTTGTCCTCAACGTCGTCCACCACCAGAATGCGCGTGGCGCCGCCTTCGGGCGCCTCGGCCGCTGCCGTCAAGCCGTGGCCTCCCGCCCGGAGCCGATGAACTTCTCCACCTCGGCCACCACGCGCCGCGGCTCGCACGGCTTGGCCAGGTAGCCGTCGCAGCCCACTTCCTGCGCCTTGGCGCGGTCCGTGGCCAGCGCGTGCGCCGTGAGGGCGATGATGGGGATTTCCGCCGTGGCGGGGTCGCCCTTGAGGATGCGCGTGGCCTCCCACCCGTCAATGAGCGGAATGCTGATGTCCATCAGGATCAGGTCCGGGTGGTCCTGGCGCGCCATGCGCACGCCGTCTTCGCCGTTGCGCGCCTCGATGACCTGATAGCCGAAATGCTCGAGGATCGTGCGGTAGACGGTCCGGTTGTCCTCGTTGTCTTCCACGAGCAGAACCGTCTTGCTGGAATCCGCCATCCTATGGTGCCTCCTGTCCGGTTAGCAGCCCGCTACCCGCGCGCCGTGGCGCTTCGCGGGCCAGACGATAATTATACCCCTGCGCGGGGGCGTGGCAAGGCTGCCTCCCCCCGGCCGGGCCGGGCTGCCCCGTGCCCGCATGGCACGCGCGTTGCCGCCGGCGGCGCGCACCGACTCCTTTCTTCTCACACGCATGCATTACGAAGAGCAGTCGCGGCGGCTCGGCATTCTGGGCGGCTTTGCGCTGGGCATCGCGTTCGGCGCCGGCGTGGGGCTGGTGCTGCGCCCCGGCGGCGCGCGGGGCGGCCGGTCCGCCGCCGTGCGCCGCGCCCGGGGGCTCAAGGCGCCCGCGGCCGAGGGGCGTCCCGGCCGCGCCGCCACCCACGGCGCCGCGGGCCGCATGGCCCGTTCGCGCTTCCGGCTGTAGCGGCCGGACGGCATTCCCCCGCCGGCCGCCCGGCGGCCCTGCACCCTTTTTCGCGCCAGAGCTGAATGCCGACCGATCCCAAGGACCTGGGCCCGCTGTTTCGCGAGCTGTTCCCCAACCGCCGCTTCGTCGTGGTGTCCAACCGCGAGCCGTACGAGCACAAGTGGTCGCAGGAGGTGGGGGAAATGGAGGTGCGCCGCCCCGCGGGCGGGCTCACCTCCGCGCTGGACCCGCTGCTGCAGGCCCTGGGCGGCATGTGGGTGGCCTGGGGCTCCGGCGAGGCCGACGCCGCCGCCGTGGACGGCGACCACCGCGTGCGCGTTCCGCCCGAAAACCCCAGCTACACCCTGCGCCGGGTGTGGCTGACGCACCACGACATCCACCGCTACTACCTGGGGTTCAGCAACCAGTTTCTGTGGCCGCTCTGCCACCTGCGCCCGGACCTTACCCGGGTGCGCTCCCGCTACTGGGAGCGCTACCGCCGCGTGAACCGGCGCTTCGCCGACGCGGTGCTGGAGGAGGTGCAGGGCAAGGAGGCGGCGATCTGGTTCCAGGACTATCACCTGGCGCTGGCGCCGCTGCTGGTGCGCGCCCGCCGGCCGGACCTTACCCTCGCGCACTTCTGGCACATCCCCTTTCCGCCCATCGACATCTTTCGGCTGGCGCCGCAGGCGGGGTACCTGCTGCGCGGCATGCTGGCCAACGACCTCATGGGCTTTCACCTCCCCATCTTCGCCGACAACTTCCTTCGCTGCGCGCGGCGGCTGGCGGGGGCGGAGGTGGACTGGGAGGCCCGTACGGCCACGCTGGACGGCCACACCTGCCAGGTGGGCTCGTTTCCCATCAGCATCGACATCGACCAGTTCCGGCAGGCGGCGCAGGCCGAGGGGGTGCAGGAGCAGATGGAGCGCATCCGCCAGCGGTACGCGCCGCGCGGCGGGGCCATCGGCATTGGCGTGGACCGGCTGGACTACAGCAAGGGCCTGCCTGAGAAGTTCAAGGCGCTGGAGTTTCTGTGGGACCGGTACCCCGAATACCGTGAGCGCTTCACCTTCATTCAGGTGGCGGTGCCCAGCCGCAGCGACATCGAGGCGTACGACGACCTGTCGCAGAAGGTGGACAGCCAGGTGCGCGAGATCAACGAGCGCTTCGGTACCGGCGACTGGCGCCCCATTCACCTGATCAAGCAGTCGCTGCCGGTGGACCGCCTCGCCATTCTGTACCGCACGGCGGACGTGTGCATCATCAGCTCGCTGCAGGACGGGATGAACCTGGTGGCCAAGGAGTACGTGGCCAGCCAGATCGACCGCAACGGTGTCCTCCTCCTTTCCCTCTTCGCCGGCGCGGCGGAGGAAATGACGGAGGCGTCGCACATCAACCCGTACGACCCCGAGGGGTGCGCTCTGCGCATCCGCGACGCGCTCACCCTTCCCGCCGAGGTGCGCGCGGAGGGAATGCGGCGCCAGCAGGAGGGGCTCACGGGGATCTACGACTGGATGGACGACCTCTTTCAGGCGTGGGGGCGCGCGGCGGCCGCCTCCGCGGCGGGGCGCCCGCCCATGGATCCCGCCGACGAGCCGTTCGAGGACGACGGGCCGTTCGCGGCGGGCTCCTGGGCCTCGGAGCGCGCCTGAGTTTCGGGGCGGACGGCTGAACCGCCCCGTCGCGTTCGGGGTCCATCATGGAACGGAAGAAGGCCCCGCGTGCGTCGCGGGGCCTTCTTTCGTCGCCGGTGCGGTCCCCAAACTCCCCACGCGGGGGCGGGCGAACGGCGGAGGGGCGCTCGGGGGGGATCGTTCTCTGCCTTTGTTCGGGAAAACATCCGGCGCGGTCATGCGGCAGGGATGTGGAGGGCGTGGGGGACGCCCTCGGCGCGCAGGAGGGCGGCGAGGGCGTCCACCTCGTCCGGGAGCGTTTCCAGCGCCAGGTTGCACCGGGCGCGGGCGGCGGGGGGCGCGGGAATCACCTGCACCGGCACCCCGTGCGCGCCCGCCACCTCCTCCGCCCACAGCGCGTGGTGCGTCGTTTCGAACGTAAAGACGGGGGTCACGGGGCCTCCCCGGCCACAGCGCGGCATGCGGCGCGCGGGCCATGCAAATCGTGGCGGCGTCTTGCGTTGCGCAACATTGGCGGTTACACTTTCTGCACAGGAAACACCATCCCAGAATGCGGCCCGGCACAGCGGCGGGCCGCATCTTCGTCCCGGTACCCCGGGGGATGGTGCGCGGCGTGGGACGCGCGCGCAAGCGGCGGGGGCGGCCGCGTCAGCTTTCGCCCGCCTCGCGCGTCTAACACTTCGGGCACCCCGGGTGTCCTTGCAACGGTTCCGCACGCAGACGCGCGCGGAGCGCCGCTCCCGCCCGGACGGGCGGAGCGGGTTGCCGCGCCTTTCACGACAGTGGAAGAGGGAGGGGGGATGGCGTCACGAGCCCCGGCGCGGGGGCGGGCGGACGCGGGCAGGGCAGGTTGGAGAGGGAGTTTCGCCGGCCTACTTGGAGGGCGGCGTAAAAACCAGGAGAAGAGCGGGATGACAAAACTTCGTGTGCTGCTGGTAGCGGCCCTCGCGCTGGCGCTTGCGCCGGCCGCGGCGCTCGCGCAGGCGGGAAGCATCCGGGGCAGGGTGGTCGAGCAGGGCTCGAACAACCCGCTCCAGGGTGTCACGGTGAGCGTGGTCGGGGGGACCCAGACCGTCGTCACCAACCAGGAGGGCCGCTTTGCCCTCAACGGCGTTCCGGCGGGCGCGCGCACCCTGCGCGCCAGCCGCATCGGCTTCGGCACGCAGAACCGCGCCGTGACGGTGGGCGCGCAGCCGGTGGAGGTGAACTTCACCCTGGCGACCGACGTGCTGGGCCTGGACGAGATCGTCGTCATCGGCTACGGCCAGACGGAGCGCCGCAACACCACCGGCGCGGTGTCGTCCATCCGCCCGGAAGTGACGCGGGACCTGCCCACCCCCACGGTGGCCGAGGTGCTGCAGGGCCGCGTGGCCGGCGTGCAGGTGGAGCAGAACTCGGGTACGCCCGGTTCGGCCATCAGCGTGCGCGTCCGCGGCGCGTCGTCCATTTCGGCCGGCAACCAGCCGCTGTACGTGGTGGACGGGGTGCCCCTCATTCAGGGTGACTTTTCGCCCTTTGGCGAGGACTTCCTGGGCGGCCAGGGCACCGACGCGCTGTCGGACCTGAACCCCAACGAGATCGCCTCCATCGAGGTGCTCAAGGACGCCAGCGCCGCCGCCATCTACGGCTCGCGCGCGTCCAACGGCGTGGTGCTCATCACCACCAAGCGCGGCCGCGCGGCCGAGCGCCCCGAGATCACGGTGAACTCGTACTACGGCGTGCAGGAAGCCTGGCGCCGCCCCGGATTCACCAACGCGCAGCAGTACCTGGCCGCCTACGACCAGGCATGGAAGAACGACCGCCTGGACGAGATCACCGGCGCCGGATCGCTGTTCGAGTACTACGGCTACGAGGTGGATCCGTCGGTGGACACCAACTGGCTGAACGAAGTGATGGGCACCGCGCCCATCTCGCAGACCTCCGCCTCCATCGCCGGCGGCACGGAGCGGGCCCGCTACTTCGTGAGCGGCACCATGTTCCAGCAGAACGGCATCGTGAAGCCCCAGGGCTACGACCGCCTGAACGGCCGCCTGAACCTGGACTTCACCGCCAGCTCGCGCCTGAACGTGGGCACCAGCGTGGCGCTGAGCCGTTCGGTGATGGACCGCGCCGCCTCGGACAACAGCGTGATCTCGCCCTTTGCCAACGCGATCGCCTCGGCTCCCATCGAGCCGGTGCGCGTGGACGGCGAGTTCAACGAGGGCTTCTTCTACGTGAACCCGGTGGCGCTGCGCCAGCACCAGACGCAGGAGCGCAACTTTCACGTGATCGGCAACGCGTTCGCCAACTACACGCTGGCGGAGGGCCTCACGGCGCGCCTTACGGCGGGCCTGGACCAGTACGCGCTGAACTCGTACCTGTACTACAGCCCGCTCCTGTTCCCGGGCAGCGGCTCGGGCGGCAGCAGCGTGTCGGCCAACACCACCGCGAGCAAGGTGCTGTTTGAAGGCACCATGAACTACGCCCGCGACTTTGGCGAGCGCCACGCCTTTACCGGCCTGCTGGGCGCCAGCTACGAGGACAACGACACCGAGAGCAGCTCGGTGCAGGGCTCGGGCTTCCCCACCAGCGCGTTCCGCTTCCTGAACTCGGCCTCGGTCATTTCGGCAGGCGGCAACGGGGTGACGGAGTACGGCATGCAGTCGGTGTTCGGCCGCCTGTCGGACACGTACGCCGACCGCCTGACCATGACGCTGAACGCCCGCGCCGACGCGTCGTCGCGCTTTGGCGAGAACAACCGCTGGGGCTTCTTCCCCTCGGCCGCGGTGCTGTACCGCTTTGGCGAGGAGCTGCTTTCCAAGCAGGAAACCATCAGCGACCTGGCGCTGCGCGCCAGCTACGGCCTGACGGGCAACCAGGAGGGGCTGGGCAACTTCGCCTCGCTGGCCCTGTTCGGCGGCGGCTGCTCCTACGCCGACGACGCCGGCATCTGCCCGGCGCAGCTGGGCAACCCGGACCTGAGCTGGGAAAAGACGACGCAGCTGAACCTGGGCGGCGACATCGCCTTCTTCCAGGACCGCCTGGGCCTGAGCTTTGACTGGTACCGCAAGAACACCACGGACCTGCTGCTGGCCCGTCCGGTTCCGTTCAGCACCGGCTTCGCGAACATCACCGAGAACATCGGCGCCATGCGCAACACCGGCGTGGAGCTGGCGGCGCGTGCGCAGATCGTGCGCGGCGCCCGTCCCGGCGCGCTGAACTGGACCTCGGAGCTGAACGTTTCGCGCAACCGCAACGAGGTCACCAAGCTGTACAACGGCCAGCCCATCGGCGGCCTGGTGCGCATTGAAGAAGGCAAGCCGCTGGGCTACTTCTACGCCCTGCGCGCCGACGGCCTGTTCCGCAACGAGGCCGACCTGTGCGTGAGCACCAACAGCTTCGAGGCGACCGCCGAGAGCTGCAAGGCGCTGGGCAAGGTGTTCCAGAGCGACGAAACCACGCTGGGCGACGTGCGCTTCGTGGACGTGAACGGCGACGGCCAGATCAACGACGAAGACCGCACCGACGTGGGCTCGCCGTGGCCGGAGTTCCAGGGCGGCTTCACCAACACGGTGACGTTCGGCGGGCTGGACGCCACGGTGTTCCTGCAGTTCAGCCGCGGCAACAAGGTGTTCAACGGCCTGCGCCAGTACACCGACAGCCCCGGCGGCTCGGGCGACAACCTGTCCACCCGCGTGCTGGACGCGTACTCGCCGGAGAACACCGACGGCACGCACCCGCGCCTGACCATTCTGGACCCCAACGGCAACGGCCAGGTCTCCAGCCGTTTCGTGGAAGACGGCTCGTACGCCCGCATCAAGAACGTGGTGGTGGGCTACCGCCTGCCGGACGCGCTCGCGCGCCGCGCCGGCGCCAGCCGCGCCCGCATCTACGTGCAGGGGCAGAACCTGGTGACGTGGACCAAGTACTCGGGCTTTGATCCGGAAGTGAACTACGCGGGTGACACCAGCGTCACGCGCGGGTACGACTTCTACACGCTTCCGCAGTCCCGCACCATTTCGGTCGGCTTCGACCTGGGCCTGTGAGAACTGGAGAAAGAATGAAACTCAGGCAGATCTCCCTCGGGCTCTTCGCGGCCGCGGCCCTGGCCGCCTGCGACAGCCCGCTGGACACCAATCCCACGGCCAGCATTCCGGCCGGCGAGGCGCTGGACACTCCGGAGGAAATCCGGGTCGCGGTCAACGGCATGTACGACGCGTACAGCGCCGGCGACTTTGACCGCAACCTGCTGATCTTCCCGGACCTGTACGCCGACAACTTCGGCTTCCAGGACACCTACACCTCCGACGAAGAGGTGTCGATCCGGACCATCCGCTCCACCAACACGGGGACGCGCGACCTGTGGCAGGTGCCGTACATCGCCATCAACCGCGCGAACAACGTGCTGGCGGCGCTGGACAAGGTGCAGGGGCTGAGCACCGCCGAGGCGAAGCAGTACCGCGGCGAGGCGCTGTTTGTGCGCGGCCACATGTACTTCGTGCTGGCCGAGTTCTTTGGCGGCGTGCCGCTGGTGACCACGCCCACCACCGTGGTGGGCTCGGCGAACAACATCGCGCGCAGCACCGAGGCGCAGACCTACACCCAGGCCGAGTCGGACCTTCGCGCGGCGCAGCCGCTGCTGCTGAACAACGATGAGGGCAGCCACGGGCGCGCCACCTGGGGCGCGGTCACGGCGCTGCTGGCGCGGGTGAACCTGTACAACCGGGACTGGGCGGACGCCCGCACCTTTGCGGCGCAGGTCATCAACTCGCACGAGTACGAGCTGGTGGAGAACTTTGGTGACATCTGGGACGAGCAGAACACCGAAGAATCCATCTTCGAGCTGCAGTACACGGTGAACGATCCGGGCCCGTTCGCGGGGTGGTTCCTGCCCGACGACGAGGGCGGCCGCGGCAGCTTCGTGGCGCTGAACGCGCTGCGGCTCAGCTTCGGCGCCACGTCGGCGCAGCGGAATGCCGACCAGCGCTACCTGGTGTCGTTCCTGGGCGGCTCGCAGTACATCGGCAAGTACTTCCGCATCGACAACGGCGACGACAACTACGTCATGCTGCGGCTGGCGGAGATGTACCTGATCCGTTCCGAGGCCGAGGCCCGTCTGGGCGGCAACCTGGCGCAGGCGCGCGCGGACATCGACATCGTGCGCGAGCGTGCCGGGCTGGACCCGCTGGATCCCGTGGCCGTGGCGAGCGCGCAGCAGGTGCTGCGGGCCAACCTGGCCGAGCGCCGCCGCGAGTTCGTGGCCGAGGGGCACCGGTTTTTTGACCTGCGCCGCTTCCGCGACGTGCTTCCGGAGATCGCCACCACGGTGACCAACCTGTACCGCGCGGACTTCCGCCTGTACTTCCCGATCCCGCAGGTGGAGATCGACGCCAACCCGCAGCTGAGCCAGAACCCCGGCTACTGAGCCGGCGGCTGACGGGTGATTGAAGAGAGCGCCCCTTCGCAAGAAGGGGCGTTCTTTTTTGGTGCGGGGGAGGGTGGGGAGGACCTGCAGGGAATAGGGAATAGGGGATGACCACTTGCGGAGGATGACTCGCGCAAGCCGCGCATTTGATAGGGGAGGCGCGAACTGCTATCAGGGCACCGGATGCGTTACATCAGCCGCACCGGGATTCCTCACCCGCCTCGGACTTTGAGCGTCATTCCGAGGAAGGCGCCGCGCAGCACCGTCCGCCACGCCAAGCTCTGGCGCCGACCGAAGAATCCCGCGCCACCGCATCCCATGCACGCCCGGTTGCGCGCCGCGCTCGGACCCTGCGGGTGCGGCGGGAGAGGCTGGAGCACGCCACGCCGGCCCGCGGCGCGGCGGACGCTTCGGTCCGGGATTGTTTAGTCGCGGATGACCGCGGTGCGGGGGAAAGCGCGGCGCACGCTCCTTCAGAATGACGCCCCAGCGCCGAGG
>NZ_DASVTX010000561.1:0-13878 GCF_036387355.1 Longimicrobium sp. | reverse complement strand
CGCGCCCGCGCAGAAGGAGTGCATAGAATGCGGATGATCATCATCGCGCTCGCCGCCGGGCTGATGGGCGGAGGTGTGCTGGCGGAAGCGGAGCGGGCGTACGGGCGCGGAGACTACGCCGCCGCCGTCGCCGCGTACCGGCGCGCGCTGCAGGCGGGCGACTCGTCCGCGGTGGTGCGCTACAATCTGGGAACGTCGCTGCTGCGGATGGGGCGCTACGACGACGCGCGGCCGCACCTGGAGGCCGCGGCGCGGGCCCGGCGCATCGCGGGGCGCGCGGCGTACAACGCGGGGAACGCGGACCTGGTGCCCGCCGCGGCGGGAAAGACGCCGCCGGACGCGCGGGAGCCGGCCCTGCGCCGCGCCGTGACGCGATACCGCCAGGCGCTGCTGCACGATCCGGCGGACGCGGACGCGCGGTGGAACCTGGAGCTCGCGCAGCGGCTGCTGGATGAGGAGCAGAAGAAGGGCGGCGGAGGGGGCGGCGGCCCCCAGCCGGACCCGGCCCCGAACGCGGGTGGAGGGAACGCGCCGAACCCCGCCACGCCGCCTCCCGCGCCGGCCGGACAGGGCGGCGCCGGTGGGATGACGCCGCAGCAGGCCGAGCGCGTGCTGGACGGCGCCGAGCGCCGGGAGCAGCAGGTGCAGCGCCGGGAGCTGAAGCGGGACCAGGCGGAGTCGGCGGGGGTGAGGGACTGGTAGGGGACTGAAGTACGAGAGTACGAAAGTACGAGAGTACGAGAGTACGAGAGGGTGGCGGCGGGTCCGGTGCGTCTCTCACGGTTGGCTCGTGCGGATAGCAGATCCTTCGTCGGCGCCAGGCATTGGCGTGGCGGAAGGTGCGGCGGGCGCCTCCTCAGGATGACAAGTTGTTGCGCTGCAACCATTTATGCGCGTCAGTCCGCCTGGCGCGGCGCGCGGCGCGCGTTCTTGCGGCCCCGGGGGCATTCCGAGTGCACGTCCACCGCACACCGGGCACAAGACCACGGGCCTCGGTCTTTTCACTTTCGTACTCTCGTACTTTCGTACTCTCATACTTCAGTTTCGCACTCCGCACTCCGCACTCCGCACTCCGCACTCCGCACTCCGCACTCCGCACCCACGCACTCCCCTGGTTGACATTCCCCGCCCGATCCCCTACTTTCCCCGTCTGAGAAATGCAGGAAAGCGGGAACCGGCAGGTTCCCCACCTTTCGGCTCGGCGCCCCAGGGCGCTTTGATGCTGCCAGGTCCGCGTGATGCGCGACGCACGTCCGGCCCCCGAACGGGAGGCGCGGCGGCGTTGGCGCATGGACGGATCTGAATGGTTTCAGATCCGTCTTTTGTTTTGCACCCGATCCCGGAGAGCGGCGTATCAACGAGAAGACGCGTGTGAACCGGCAGATCCGCATCAGCCCCGTCCGGGTCATCAGCCCGGACAGCGAGCAGCTGGGGATTCTGCCGATCGAACGGGCGCTGGAGATCGCGGAGGAGTTGGGCCTGGACCTGGTGGAAGTCGCACCGCTGGCCCGCCCCCCGGTCTGCCGCATCATGGACTACGGCAAGTTCAAGTACGAGGAGCAGCGGCAGGCGCGCGACGCGCGCAAGAAGCAGCACCACGTGCAGCTCAAGGAAGTCAAGATGCGCCCGGCGATCGAGGATCACGACTTCGACTTCAAGGTGCGCCACGCCCGCAAGTTCCTCGAAGAGGGGAACAAGGTCAAGCTGACCATGATGTTCCGCGGGCGTCAGATGGCTCACCCGGAGTACGGTCGCGAAGTGCTGGACCGGGTGTTCCAGGAACTGCAGGACCTCAGCAAGGTGGAAGCCCACCCCATGCTCGAGGGACGCAGCATGATCATGGTGCTGGCCCCCCTGGCCAAGCCGCAGGCCGCTCCGGCGCCCCGCGGCGACAAGGGAACCGACGAGGCCGCGCCCGCGCCGGCCGGCCCTGCGCCGGCCCGGCCCGCGCCCGCGCCGCCGGCCGCAAGGCAGCAGCCGTCCAGCTAACCCCCGCCCCAACCGGCGGACGACGAGGAAGTTCAATGCCCAAGATGAAGAGCCACCGCGGTGCCGCGAAGCGCTTCAAGGTCACGGCCAAGGGCCGTGTGAAGCGTGGCAGCGCGTACCACAGCCACATCCTGACCAAGACGTCGCCGAAGCGGAAGCGGAACCTGCGCGGCACCACCATGCTGGCCCATGCCGACGAGAAGCGCGTGAAGCGCCTTCTCGCGTCCTGAGCCCGGCTCCACGCAACCTGCTTTCGTAACCCGGAAGGGATGAGGATATGCCCCGCGTAAAAACCAACGTCGCCCGCCTCAAGCGGAAGAACCAGATCCTTGAGCACGCCAAGGGGTACTTTGGCCGCCGCAAGAATCTGTACAAGACCGCCAAGGAGGCCGTGGAGCGCGCGCGCAAGTACGCGTACCGCGACCGCAAGAACCGCAAGCGCGAGTTCCGCCGCCTGTGGATCATTCGCATCAACGCGGCCGCGCGCATCAACGACATGTCGTATTCGCGCTTCATGGACGGCCTGAACAAGGCCGGCATCCAGATCGACCGCAAGTCGCTCGCCGACATCGCGGTCCGCGATCCGAACGCGTTTGCCCAGCTCGCCACGGCCGCCCGCACGGCCCAGGGCTGACCGGCCCTCGCTGTACCGTCCGCAGGAAAGCGGCGCCGGATTTCCGGCGCCGCTTTCTTTTCTCCCCGGCCGGGGTAGCCAAACGGCCGCCCGGGGCTATGTTTCCGGCAGCCGCGGGCCGCACGCCCGCGCCTTCACGGGAGACCGCACGCAATGCCGACCAGCACCGTTACCGACGAGTTGATCGCCCAGCTGCAGGAGCTGCAGGGCCAGGGCACCGAAGCGGTGGCCACGGCGGGGAACGCCGACGCGGTGGAAGCGCTCCGCATCGAGTACCTGGGCCGCAAGGGCCGCCTCACCGGCATTCTGCGCCGCCTGGGCGAGCTGGGCGCCGACGAGCGCCCCCGCGTGGGCGCCGAGGCCAACCGGGTCAAGGACGCGCTTTCGGCGCTGCTGGACGAGCGCGCCGCCGCCTTCGCCGTCCCCGCCGACACGGGCCCGCGGGTGGACCTCACCCTCCCCGGCCGCGCGCGCTGGACGGGCCGCGTGCACCCGGTGACGCTGGTCATCGACGAAATCTGCGAGATCTTTCGCGACCTGGGCTTCAGCCGCGTGGCGGGTCCGGAGATGGAGACGCAGACCTACAACTTCAGCAAGCTGAACATTCCGCTGGACCACCCGGCCGCGGACATGCACGACAGCTTCTACCTGACGGACGAGGTGCTGCTGCGCACCCACACCTCGCCGGTGCAGGCGCGGGTGATGGAGCAGTTCGCGCCCCCCATCCGCGTGGTCGTTCCCGGCACGGTGTACCGCCGCGACCCGTTCGACGCGAGCCACGCCCCCGCCTTCGAGCAGGTGGAGGGGCTGGCGGTGGACGAGGGGATCACCTTCGCCGACTTCAAGGCGACGATCAGCGCCTTCGTGCGCCGCTTCTTCGGCAACGACGCCCGGACGCGCTTTCGCCCGTCGTACTTTCCGTTCACCGAGCCGTCGGCCGAGGTGGACGTGAGCTGCCAGATCTGCGGCGGCCGCGGGTGCAGCGCCTGCAAGCACACGGGGTGGATGGAAATCATGGGCGCCGGCATGGTGCACCCCAACGTGTTCCAGGCCGCCGGCTACGATCCGGAGCGCTACACGGGCTACGCCTTTGGCATGGGCCCGGGGCGCATCGCCATGCAGCGCTACGGCATTCCGGACATCCGGCTGCTGTATGAGAGCGACATGCGGTTTCTGGAGCAGTTCTAGGGGCAGGGAATAGGGAATGGGGAATAGGGAATAGGGGAACTGCTTCCCCGGCCCGAGGCCCTGTTCCCGTTCCCGGGTCCATCGCGAATTCGGATAAACACCGGAAGCAGGGCGGGGCGCAGGACGTTGATCCCTTGATCCGTTCCTATTCCCTATTCCCTATTCCCTATTCCCTCGTCAGTTCATGAACATCTCCTATCGCTGGCTCCAGTCCCTCGCGCCCGGGCTCCGCGGCACTCCGCAGGAGTTCGCCGAGCGCCTGGCCCTGCTCGGCGCGCCGGTGGACGAGATCACCGACCTGGGCGCGGAGATCGGCGACGTCCTGATCGCCCGCGTCGCGGAAGTGCGGCAGCACCCCAACGCCGACCGGCTGCGCGTCTGCACGGTGGACGCGGGCGGCGGGACCACGCTGCAGGTGGTGTGCGGCGCGCCCAACGTGGAAGCGGGCGGGCTGTACCCGTTCGCGCCCATCGGCGCCACCCTTCCCGGCGGGCTGGAGATCAAGAAGGCCAAGCTGCGCGGCGAGGTGTCGGAGGGCATGCTCTGCTCCGCGCGCGAGCTGGGGCTGGGGCGCGACCACGGCGGGCTCATGACGCTGCACGGCGACTTTTCCCCCGGCGCGCAGTTCCGCCAGGCGCTGGGGCTGGACGACCACCTGCTTGTGGTGGATGTCACCCCCAACCGCGGCGAGCTGCTTTCGCACGTCGGAGTCGCGCGCGAGCTGGCGCCCGGCGGCGAGGACGGCGTGACGCTCCCCGGCTTCGGCGGGCGCGCGGCGTCGTATTCCGTCACGCCGGGGCGCAGGCACTGCGACGCGCTGGGGATGGACGTGGAGATCGAGGACGAGGACGCCTGCTCGCGCTACCTGGGCGCCATCATCCGCGGCGTAAACGTCGGCCCTTCTCCCGAGTGGCTGGCGTCGCGCCTGCGCGCGGTGGGGCTGCGCCCCATCAACAACGTGGTGGATGCCACCAACTACGTCCTGCACGAGCTGGGGCAGCCCATCCACGCCTTTGACCTCGCCAAGCTGCGCGGCGGCCGCATCTCCGTGCGCGCCGCGCGCGACGGGGAGGCGCTCACGACGCTGGACGGGACGGAGCGCGCGCTGGTGGCCACGGATCTGATCATCGCCGACGGCGAGGGCCCCGTGGCGCTCGCCGGGGTGATGGGTGGCGCCAACAGCGAGGTGGACGAGGGGACGACGGAGCTGTTCATCGAGGTCGCCCTCTTCACCTCGTCCCGCGTGCGGCGCACGGGGCGGCGGTTCGGGCTCTCCACCGATGCCTCGTACCGCTTTGAGCGCGGGGTGGACCCGGAGGGGCAGCCCGCGGCGCTGCAGCGCGTTGTGGACCTGATCGTGGCGACGGCGGGCGGCGAGGCGCAGGGCGCGGTGGACCTGGTGCCGCATCCGTTCGAGCGGCGCGCCGTGGGACTCCGCCCGGAGCGCGTGCGGCAGGTGCTGGGGGTGGAGCTTTCCGCGGACGAGGTGCGCGGGCTGCTGGAGCCGATCGGGTTCGAGGTCAACACGCGGCCGACGCCGATGCGGGTCCTCGTCCCCGGGTTCCGCCCGGATGTCATGGGCGAGATCGACCTGATCGAGGAGCTTGCCCGCCGCCGCGGCTACGACACCTTTGCCGAGGAACTGGTGCCGCACCGCCCCTCCGCCGTCCCCGAGCACCCCATCGTGGCGGTGGAGGCGCGGCTGCGCGCGCTGTTTGTCCGCTGGGGCTTTCTGGAGGCGCGCACGATTCCGTTCGCGCCCGAGTCCGGCGGCACGGTGCCGCTGCTGACGCCGCTCTCGGCGGAGGAAGGATACCTGCGCTCCGCGATGGTGCCCGGGCTGCTGCGGCGCGTGCGGCACAACTTCGCCCACGCCGTCCGCGACGTGCGCCTGTTCGAGATCGGCTCGGTGTTCCACCAGGCCGTGGGCGGCGGGGCGGGGGAGGAGCGGCGCATCGCCGCGGCCTTTACCGGCGGCTCGCGCCCGGCGCACTGGTCCGGCCCCGCGCCGGAGTGGGACCTGTGGGACCTCAAGGGGCTGATGGAGGAACTGGCGGCCGAGTATCCGGACGGGCGCGTGGAATCCGCCGAGGGCGGGCTCGTCCTTCGCACGGCGGATGGCGTGATCGGTGAGGCGCGCGTCGCCACGGCGGAAGAGGTGGATGCGCCGGCGTGGGCGGGAGACGTGCTGGTGCTGGAGGCGCGCCTTCCCGCCGCCGCTATCAGCTGCCGCGACGTGCGGCACCGCGACCTTCCCGTGCATCCCGGCTCGGAGCGCGATCTGGCGCTGCTCGTTCCCACGACGGTGGCGGCGGGCGAGGTGGATGCCACCATCCGCGGCAGCGCGGGCGATCTTCTGCAGTCCGTGGCCCCGTTCGACCTGTACGAGGGGAAGGGGATTCCGGAAGGGACGCGCAGCATCGCGTTCCGCCTGCGGTACCGCGCGCCGGAGCGCACCCTGACGGACGCGGAGGTGGACGAGTCCGTGGCGCGCGTGCTGGGCGCGCTGGAGGAGCGGCATGGCGTCCGGCGCCGCTGATCCCGCGGTTCCGCCGCCGCTTCCGTCGGACCTTCAGGGCTGGAACCGGCTGGAGCGGGCCGCCCGCGCCGCCGCCATTGCGCTGCACGAGTGGCGCAGGCGCGCGACGGAGGCAGAAAACGAGGTGCAGCGGCTGCGCGGCGAGCTGGAGCAGGTGAACGCGCTGGGCTCGCTCCCCTCCCTGCAGACGGGGGATGAAATCCGCCGCCTGCGTGCGGAGAACGCGGTGCTCACCAGCCGCGCGGCCGAGGCGCGGCAGCGGGTTTCCGGGCTGCTGGCGCGCCTGGCCGTGCTGGAGAACCGACCATGAGCCCGCGCAAGCCGCCTCCGCCGCGCCACACCGTGGCGGTGGAGATCGCGGGCGAGCGCCACGTGCTGCGCTCGGACGTGTCGCCGGAGTACACGCGGTCCGTGGCGGAGCACGTGGATGCCACCATCCGCTCGCTTCCCTCGTTCCCCACGCTGGAGCCGTTCCGCGCCGCGACGCTGGCCGCGCTCTCCATCACCGACGAGCTGTTCAAGGCCCGCGAGGAGATCGTCCGCCTGCGCGCCGAGATCGGCCGCAGCGTGGACGACGTGTCGTCGCTGCTGGAGGAGGCGGTGAACGGCGGGGCGGGCGCGCCGGAGCAGTGAAGCGGTCCGGCGCCGCGAGCACGAATCCCGACGAACCGACCCGAAAACGCGAAGCGCACCGCTGGCCCTCAGCGGTGCGCTTCGTTCTTCATCCAACGGTCACGAACCCGATTTCTGCCTCTGCCGGTTGGCTGCATCAGCGCCGTGGGCAGGGTTGTTCGGGTTTTTGACGATCGCACGATCATCGTTGGGCGACAGGCCGGGCGTACTGCCGCCCCGGTCCGTGGTGCCACCGGCCGTACCCTGCTGTCCATCAGCCATGGAGTCATCCTCACGCAATGGTTCCGGAAGATCGCCGCTCTTATGGAGACTCAATTTCGATGCCGCGCAGGAGGGAAGGATTCTTCAGCCTGCGCCCCCGCGGAACTCGGCGCGGGTGGAGGGCGCGAGCAGCGCGGCGAGGGCGGCGAACAGGAGCAGCACCGAAGCCGCCACGAACCCGAACCACCACCCCGGAAGCGGGAGGCGGTCCGTCGATCCTGATTCCGCCAGCAGCAGCACGCTCAAGGCACCCGCGAAAGCCCAGAACGCGGTGGCCGCCACGGCGATGCGCCACGCCCACACGTTGCGCCGCAGGAGGCCCCACGCCATGAGCCCCGTGCCTACGAGGCGCAGCAGGGCGCGGGGATACGCCATCCCGGCGTCCCACCCCGCGCTGATCTGCATCGCCGTCGCGTTGAGAACCACGAGCACGCCGTAGCAGGCAATCAGCAGGGCGGCCGTACGTACGTGCGTGTTCTCCGTCCGGAAGGATGCAATGCGGTCATGGGAGCGGGTGCAGGCGCGAGGGTTGGAGGCGCGGTGCGGAGCGATGGATTGTACTTCGCGGGCTGTGTGGCCGCCAGCGAGGCGCGCGGGCCCGGCACCGGCGCGGCCTTGCCCGCACGCCCGCATCGGTCGTATGTTTTTTCGTTGCGCGCATGTGACACGGCGCGCCCCTGAGCGGAATTCAGTCGCACGGTGGCGAGAGTCCGGCTCTGCCACCGCTGTTTTTTGCTACGCCCCGCGGCCCGGCCGCGCTGACATAAAAGATCCATGACCATTCTGTTCATCGTCCTGGCCGCGCTCGCGGGCCTGGCCGCGGGCTTCTTTGGCGGGCAGTCCGTCATTCAGGGCCGCCTCAAGGCCAGCCGCGCCACCGCCGAAGACGAGGCCGCCCGCATTCGCGCCGCGGCCGAAAAGGAAGCGGAAAGCCTGCGCAAGGCCGAGGTCCTCAAGGGCCGCGAAGAAGCCATCCGCGCCCGCGAGGAGTGGGAGCGCGAAGAAGCCAAGCGGCGCGACGAGGTGGACCGCCTGGAGCGCCGCCTTCAGGAGCGCGGCGAGGTGCTGGACCGCAAGATCCACCAGCTGGATGAAAAGGGCGACGCGCAGGAGCGGCGCGCCCAGGCCCTCGCCGAGCGCGAAAAGGCGGTGGAGGTGGAGGCGCAGTCCGTCCACGCCCGCATCGCCGAGGTGCAGCACCGCCTGGAGTCGCTGGCCGGCCTCTCCGCCGACGAGGCGCGCCGCCAGCTGATCCACGACCTGGAAGAAGAAGCCCGCGCGGCCGCCGGCCAGCGCATCCGCGAGATCAAGGAAGAGGCCCGCCGCGACGCGGACCGCGAGGCCAAGAAGATCATCTCGCTCGCCATCCAGCGCATCGCCGCCGACCACACGGCCGAGACCACCGTGTCCGTCGTCTCGCTGCCGTCCGACGAGATGAAGGGGCGCATCATCGGCCGCGAAGGGCGCAACATCCGCGCGTTCGAGCAGGCGACCGGCATCGACGTCATCATCGACGACACGCCGGAAGCCGTGGTGCTTTCCGGGTTCGACCCCATCCGCCGCGAGGTGGCGCGCATCGCCCTGGACAAGCTGGTGTCCGACGGGCGCATTCACCCCGGCCGCATCGACGACGTCGTCGCCAAGGCGCGGCTGGACGTGGACAAGGGGATGCGCGAGGCGGCGGAAGAAATCATGTACGAGCTGGGGATCCACGGCGTGCATCCCGAGATCGTCAAGGTGCTGGGCCGCCTCAAGTTCCGCACCTCGTACGGGCAGAACCAGCTGCTGCACGCCAAGGAAGTCGCCATCCTGGCCGGCAACATGGCCGCGGAAATGGGCTTCGACGCCACCATGGCCAAGCGCATGGGGCTGCTGCACGACGTGGGCAAGGGGATGACCCACGACCACGAGGGAACGCACGTGGAGCTGGGGTGGAACCTGGCCAAGAAGTACAACGAGCCGGCGCAGGTGCTGAACGCCATCAAGGCGCACCACGACGAGGAGCCGCACCTGTTCCCCGAGTCGTTCCTGGTGACCGCGGCGGACGCCATCAGCGGGTCGCGCCCCGGCGCGCGCCGCGAGATGTTCGACACGTACGTGAAGCGGCTGGAAAAGCTGGAGGAGATCGCCACCTCGTTCCCCGGCGTGGAGCGCTGCTTCGCCATCCAGGCCGGCCGCGAGCTGCGGGTGATGGTGACGCCGGAAGTGGTGTCGGACGAGGACATGACGCGGCTGAGCGAAGAAACGGCGCGCCGCATCGAGGCCGAGCTTCAGTATCCGGGGCAGATCAAGGTGGTGGTGATCCGCGAAACGCGCGCGGTGGACTTCGCGCGCTGATCCGCCGGACGGCGATGGCAGGAGGGCACGGGAGACGGTCTCCCGTGCCCTTCTTCGTTTCCGGAAGTGAGGCGCGAGGAGTCGAGACGGCAATCTTGCATCTGTGCATTTGCAAGATTACATTTCGCCCATGAATCTCAGCGAACAGAACGCGCGCATCGGCGGCCGCATACGCTCCCTGCGAGAGCAGCGGGGGATGACGCAGGAGGAACTCGCGGCGGCGCTGCGCATTCAGAGCCGGCAGAGCCTGGCCGCCGTGGAGGCTGGAACGCGCCGGGTCAGCGCGGAGGAACTGCTGTGGGCGGCGGAAGCGCTGGGCGTCTCGGTGCACGCACTCGTTGATCCCTACCGCCTGGTGGGCGAGGGCCAGTTCAGCTTTCGCGCCCGCGACGTTGCGACGTCGGAACTCGCCGGGTTCGAAGAGCGCGCGGGGCGATGGATCGCTACATACCGCGAACTCGGCTCTCGTATGGGAGAGCAGCCGGGCTTTCTGGGCACCAAACTCGAGTTGAGCCCGCGGTCCTCGTTCGAGGACGCGGCCGCCGGCGCCGAAGCGATCCTCCAGACCTGGGACCTGGGGGACTGCCCCGCGGAACGCCTGCACGAGGCGATCGACCGCCACATGGGTGCGCTGGTGCTGTACGTGGACGCGCCCAGGGGAATTTCCGGCGCGGCGTCGCACGTCCCGCGCTGCAACACCATCCTGGTGAACCGCACCGAGCCGCCGGCACGCCGGGCGTTTGACCTCGCGCACGAACTGTTTCACCTGCTTACGTGGGATGCCATGCCTCCCGCGCGGGTAGAGTCGCCCGAGGTTTCGCCTACCAAGGGGAACCGCGTGGAGAAACTGGCGGACAACTTCGCGGCCGCCCTGCTGATGCCGGCCACCCTGATCCGCCGACGGTGGTCAGACGGGGGCGATGCGGGTGCGTGGCTGGCCACCACGTCGCGGGAACTGCGGGTGAGCACCGATGCGTTGTGGTGGCGGCTCGTGAATTTGGGTCTGGTTCGCGCATCTGATTCCAGGCCGGCCGTGGCCCCCGCGCGGACCACGGACGCGGCAGCCGACCGCGAGGTGCCCCTGCTGTTCAGCGGGCCGTTCGTCGCGCGGATCTCCCGCTCCGTCAACAGCGGGCTGCTCTCTGTGCGGCGCGCGGCGGGCCTCCTGGATCTTGCGCCCGCGGACTTCTGGGAACTGTGCCGTGCGCACGGGCAGCCGCTCGCGTACGACCTTTCGGAGTAGCCGGTGGACAGGCCGGATCCCGGGGCGCGAAAGACCGTCGTCCTGGTGGACACCAACGTCATCATCGAAGCCGTGCGCACGGCGTGCTGGAACGCGCTCGCGGGCGGCAGGACGGTGGAGACGGTGCGAGAGTGCAGGGACGAGACCCAGCGCGGCAATCCGCACCGCCCGGGATACGTGACCGTGGGCGCACCGGAACTCGGCGGATTGGCCGCGGTGCACGACGTGACGGAAGCGGCCCGCGCCCGGCTCGCCCTGCAGTATGCCGACGCCCCGGGCATGGATCCCGGTGAGCGTGACCTGATGGCGCATGCGCTGGACCGGGTGGAGCGCGGTGACCGGGTCTGGGTCGCCTGTTCCCCGGACCACGCGACGGTGCGTGCGGCGTCCGCGCTGGACCTGGCTGACCATCTGGCCTCGCTGGAGCAGCTCGCCGACTCCGTGGGCGCGCGTCCGGCCCGGCCGCTGAAGACGCAGTTCCTGTCGCGCTGGCTCTCCGATTCGCGGTTGCGGCACCGGCCGCACTCACCGGGTTCCTGAAGCGGCCGAGGGTAGGCGCCGGGAGGGGCAGGCGATACATTCCCCGCCGTTGCCCCGCTCACGCACTCACGCACCCAGCACTTACGCACCTGGTTTGAAGATCCTCTTCGTTGCCGACGTCATCGGGTCGCCGGGGCGGCGCACCCTCACCCAGCTGCTGCGGCTGGTAAAGAAGGACGTGAACGCGGACGTCGTCGTGGCCAACGGCGAGAACTCCGCGGGCGGCTTCGGCATCACGCCCGAGATCGTGCGCGAGTTTCGCGAAACGGGGGTGGACGTCATCACCACCGGCAACCACGTCTGGGACAAGAAGGAGATCCTTCCCCTCCTCAAGACCGAACCACGGCTGCTGCGCCCGCACAACTATCCCCCCGGCAACCCCGGCCGCGGCTCCGTCGTCATCGACGTGGCGGGCACGCGGCTGGCCGTGCTGAACCTGCAGGGGCGCACCTTCATGTCGCCCATCGACGACCCGTTCCGCGCGGCCGACGCGCTGCTGGCGGAGTTAAAGGATGAGGCGGACGTCTTTGTGGTGGAGTTCCACGCGGAGGCCACGAGCGAGAAGCAGGCGTTCGCGCGCTACCTGGACGGGCGCGTGGCCGCGGTCGTCGGCACGCACACGCACGTGCAGACGGCGGACGAACGCATTCTGCCCAAGGGCACCGCGCGGATCACCGACCTGGGGATGACGGGCGGGATGGACGGCATCATCGGGATGAAGTGGGAGCTCAGCGTCGAGCGGCAGCTCACCCTGACCCGCGGCGAGCGGCTGCAGCCCGCGGACGGCGACCTGACTCTGCAGGGCGCGGTGGTGGAGGTGGATGCGGCCACCGGGCTTGCGCGGTCCATCGAGCGGGTAAACGTTCCCTACGAGCGGGTGCTCCAGGGCGAATTCCGGAAGAAATAGACGTGGCCAGGATCATCGACGGAACGGCGATCGCGCGCGAGATCCGCGCGGAGGTGGCGGCGCACGTCGCCCAGCTCCGCGCGGCGGGAACGGTGCCCGGCCTGGCCGTCGTCCTCGTGGGCGCGGACCCCGCCAGCGAGGTGTACGTGCGCAGCAAGACCCGCGCGTGCCAGGAAGCCGGAATGCACTCGCGGCTGCTGCAGCTGCCGGCGGAAACCACGCGCGACGAGCTGTTCGGCACCATCGACGGGCTGAACGCCGATCCCGGCATTCACGGCGTGCTGGTGCAGCTTCCGCTTCCGCCGCAGTTGAACGCCAAGGAGTTCCTGGAGCGGGTGAACCCGGCCAAGGACGTGGACGGCTTTCACCCCACCAACGTGGGGCGCGCCTTCGTGGGCGATCCGCATGGCTTTGTGCCCGCCACGCCGGCGGGGATCATGGAGCTGCTGCGGCGGGAGCGCATCGAGACGCACGGCCGGCACGTCGTCATCGTGGGGCGCAGTCTGATCGTGAGCAAGCCGCTGGCGTCGCTGCTGATGGCGCCGGGCGCCAACGCCACCGTCACCCTTACCCACCGCCACACCGTCGATCTGGCGCAGCACACGCGCATGGCCGACATCCTCGTGGTGGCGGTCGGCAAGCCGGGGCTGATCACCGCGGAGATGGTGAAGCCCGGTGCCACGGTGATCGACGTCGGCGTCACGCGGGTGGACGATGCGTCCGATCCGCGCGGATATGTGATCCGCGGCGACGTGGAGTTCGACGCCGTCTCCGCCGTGGCGGGCGCCATTACCCCCGTCCCCGGCGGCGTGGGACCGATGACCATCGCCATGCTCCTGCGGAACACCATGACCGCCGCGCAGCGCACGCACGACCGTGCCGCGCGCCGGGCCAAGGCGGGCGCGCGGTGACCTGGGACCTGTTCTCATCCGCCGCCGCCGCAAAGGGGCCGGACATCAACGAGGCGCGCAACGAGGACATCGCGCGCCGCGTGGCCGCGCAGCAGGCGGACGCCGGGTTTCTGGACGAGGATGACGCGCCGGTGTCGACCCGCCGCGGCGCGCCGGAGGGCGGATGGACGCCCTCCGCCATCAACGCCGCGGCGCGCGCGCTCATCGAGGGAACGTTCCCGCCGCTCTGGGTGAACGGGGAGGTCAGCAACTTCACCAAGGCGCGCTCCGGGCACTGCTACTTCAGCCTGCGCGACGAGGACTCGCAGATCCGCTGCGTGATGTGGCGCGACGAGGCGCGGCGCCTTCCCACGCTCCCCACGGAGGGGCTGGCCGTGCGCGCGCTCGGCCGGCTGACGCTGTACGAGGGGCGCGGCGAGTTTCAGATGGTCGTTTCCGAGCTGGAGGGGCGGGGCGAGGGGCTGTGGAAGCTCGCCTTCGACCAGCTGCGGACGAAGCTGGAGGTGGAGGGGCTGACGTCGCCGCTGCGCAAGCGGCCGCTGCCGGAGTTTCCGGCGTGCGTGGGCGTGGTCACGTCGTCCACCGGCGCCGCGGTGCGCGACGTGATCTCGGTTATCCGCCGCCGCGCGCCGTGGACGCAGATCGTGCTGTCCGCCGCGCGCGTGCAGGGCGAGGGCGCCGCGGACGAGGTGGCGC
>NZ_DASVTX010000560.1:0-3148 GCF_036387355.1 Longimicrobium sp. | reverse complement strand
CAGGGGCCGTGTACCACGCCAGCACGGCCGTGAGGTGGCGCGTGTCGCGGGCCACGCCGTCTGCGAACACACGCGGCAGAACGGGGGCGAACCGGCGCTTGCCGCGGTCCCGTCCGCGGGACCATCCGGCGGGCCCGCAATCGCTTACGGAACGGCGCCGCGCGCCACGGGCGTTACGAACGCGCGGCTGTCGTACGCGCCGTGGCCCAGCGCGCCGGTCTGGCCCGCGCCCCAGCAGTAGGCGAATCCGCTGCCAGTGACGCCGCAGGTGCTGCCCCCGCCGGCGCTCAACGCGGTGAACGCCAGCCCGCCCGCCACCCGCGCCGGCACGTTGGACGACCCGATGGACGGCCCCGTGCCCAGGGTGATGCCGCTGTCGTTGCGCCCCCAGCAGTACGCCGCGCCGCCCACGGCCACCGCGCAGGTGCCCGGCCGCCCCGCCGCGTTCACGGACAGAAACGACAGCCCGCCGCTGACGGGAACCGGAACGTTGCTGGAGTTGGCGGAGGTTTCCAGCCCGTTGCCCAGCTGCGCAAAGCTGTTGTCGCCCCAGCACCACGCCGCCTGGGCGGTGGTGACGCCGCAGCTGTAGCTCATCCCCGCGCTCACCAAGGCGAAAGTGAGGCCCCCCGCCACCGCCACCGGCGCGGTGCGCTCCGTGCGCGACCCATCGCCCAGGCCGCCCCACGGGTTGGTTCCCCAGCACCACGCCGCGCCCCCATCATCCACCGCGCAGGTGTGGTCCCACGTGGAGCTGATGGAGGTGAACGCGTGCCCGCCCAGCACCGCGACGGGGGTGCTGGCGTCGGTCTTTGTCCCGTTGCCCAGCTGGCCGTAGTCGTTGTCGCCCCAGCAGTACGCCGCGCCGGCCGGCCTGGTGATGCCGCAGGTGTGGTTGCGCGACGTTACCAGCGCCGAGAACAGGTGCCCGCCCGCGACGGCGACGGGCACGGCGGACTGGGTCTGGCTGCCGTCGCCCAGCGCGCCGGCGTCGTTGTTCCCCCAGCACCAGGCGGCCCCGGCGGCGGTGAGCCCGCAGCTGCGGTAGTGGCCCGAGGTGATGGACGCGAACGCCACCCCGCCCGACACCGCGGTGGCCACGTTGCGGTACTCGCCCACGTCCAGCCCGGCGCCCAGCTGGCCGTTCGCATTCGGCCCCCAGCAGTACGCCGCGCCCGATGCCAGGCCGCACGCGTGGTTGAAGCCCACCGCCACCTGCGCCATCTGCACGAGCCCCGCGGCGGGAACGGTGACGGTGATGGTGCCGTTCAGCGTCCGGCCTTCCACGATCGCGGTGATGACGGCGGGGCCGGCGGCGAGCGCGGTGACCAGCCCCGTGCCGCTCACGGTGGCGCGCGACGGATCGCTGCTGCTCCACGCGACGTTGCGCCCGGTGAGCACCTTGAAGCTGGCGTCGTACAGCGTGAGCGTCATCTGCAGCGTGGTGCCCAGCAGCGTGGAGCCGTTGGTGGGCGAAAGGAACGCGAACGCGATCGGGGCGCCCACCGTTACGGCCGCGGTCCCCGTGCGGGTGCCGCTGGTGGCCGTGATGGTGGCCGTCCCCAGCGCCGCGGCGGTGATGACGCCCGTCGCCGGATCCACCGACGCCACGGAGGGATTGGAGCTGGCGTACGAGACCGGCTGGCCCGCCACCGGCCGCCCCAGCCGGTCCAGCACCGCCGGCGCCAGCATGAACGATCCGCCCACGGGAAGGGTGCCCGGAGGCGCCGCGAACCCGATCCACCCGTCCGGATAGCGCACCGGCGCCGACACGTAGACGCTGAAGCTGAAGGTGTTCACCGTGGCGGGAACGTCGAACCTCCACGTCCGCGGCGCGCTGACGGCGTTGGGCGCCAGCACCTCGCTGTACTGGTAGTACGCCTGGTCGGCGCCGGTAAACGAGGCGACGCCGTCCGCAACCACGGCGACGCCGCCCGTTCCGGAGGTTACGGCGGGCGGCCCGGCCAGAAACACGCGCACGCCTTCGGGTGCTGGCGTGGTTCCATCCACCGTGCCCAGCGCCTGCCCCAGAAGGTTCTGCACCCGCACGGCGAAGGTGAACGTTCCGCCCGCGTACACCAGCCCGCTGGAAGTCAGCTTCACCAGCGTGCCCTGGCCGCCCAGCACCAGGCCGTCGCGCCCGCCCATGTCCGATCCTCCGCAGTCCACGGTGGCGGCGGCGAGGTCTGCCCTGCACTCCACCTTCTGCGTGGCCAGCGGCGCGGCCGCGGACGTCTCGGGCGCGGAGGGAAGGCCGTCGGAGCAGGCCGCAAGCGCGGCGAGAGCGGCGGCCGTGCAGGCGCGGAAAGAACGTCGAAAACTCGTCATCAACAATCCTGCGGGTGCAGATGGAATGGGATGCGGAGATGCGGCCAGCCGCGCGGCCGGTCGCAGAGGAGGAAAAACGCCGGATGCGCGATCCTGCCACGCACCCGGCGCCGCCTGTGGACGGCCCGCGACCCAGCCCCCTGAGTGCGGACGCCCCGAGGCGTTACTTGCTGTAGACGGACACGCCGTACGCGCACGGCTCGGTGGTGCAGCGGGCCATCACCACACGCATGCGGTAGCTGCCGCTGGACGCCGCGCGGAACTCCAGGATGGGAACGTCGTCATCCATCACGTCCTCGCTCACCTTGGTGCCGGACGCGTCAAAGAGCTGCAGGTCCACGTCGCTGCAGCCGCGGTCGCACATGCCGATCACCAGGTACTCGCGCCCCTGGTTGAGCGTCACGTTCACGTCCTGCTGCGTGCCGTTGTTCAGCCGTCCCGTGGTGGGGCGGGTGCTGGACGGGGTGTAGCCGCGCTGGCCGGCAAGCTCGGACGCCGCGGCGAGCAGCTGGCTCACCACCGGGTCCGAGCCGCCCGACGGGGCGGGCGTGCTGGTGGTGCCGCTCGTCGTGGCCGCGCCGGAGCAGGCCACGAGCGGAGCCAGCGCGAGCGTGGCGGCAAGGGTGCGCATTTTCATGGACTGATTCTCCTGGAGGAGGGTGATGAACTTCACGGTCCGGATCGAACCCGAAGGGTGTAGCGGCCCATCTGCCCCGCGCGCAGCGAGTTGGCGCGAATGACGACGGGCCCGGCCGTGCGCGCGGTGTACGTCACCAGCGCCGTGGTGCCTCCGCCGCTGTCGTCGTCGCTCACGGCGTCC
>NZ_DASVTX010000559.1:0-3867 GCF_036387355.1 Longimicrobium sp. | reverse complement strand
CACGTCCGGCAGCACGGGATTGCCCGCGCGGTCCGCCAGCCGCGTGACGCGATACAGGATGTAGCTTTCCGTCACCGGCGCCAGCCCCGGGCGCTCCACCGCGGGCGCAAGCTGGTGCAGCAGCGGCCCGAGTTCGCGGTCAAAGATGGCGCCCAGCTCGGGGGACGCGTCCACCGCCGCGCCAAAGCGCGAGAACGCCGCCCACGTCAGCCCGGGCGGCGCCGACACCTGCAGCTGCAGCCCCACTACGCCGAAGTCGAAAATGCGCGCCGAGGTCAGCACCTCGCACTCAGTGCCGTCCACCCGCACGCGGTCGCGGGCCACCTCCACGTGCAGCGGCGGATTGCGGATCTGCAGCGCCTGCGCCTCCCCGCGCACCGGCACGGCCCGCGCGGCGCCCCTCGGCCCGAACAGCGCCGCGGCACGGTCCAGGTCAATGGCGTACGCCGCGTCCCACAGCCGGTACGACACCGCGGACCCGTCCACCCGCAGATCGTCCGCCGACACGTGGGGAACCACGGCCGCGCCATCCCCGATCCGCACCTCTCCCGACAGCGGCGTCGTTCCGCCCGCCCGGCTCATCTGATCCATCGCCGCCCGCTCGCCTGTCTCCTGGATTCGATCGTTCCCAATCTACCGTCCCACGCAGGTTCAGCACCCGAGCTTCGTCACGATCGTGCTGCCATCCGCGCCACGCTGGATCGCCGTCCGGCGCTGCTCCGAGCACCGCAATCAGCATGGCGCCGCACGAACTTCGTCATTAGCTTCGTAATTACCAAGCTAATGACGAAGCAGGTGACGAAGTCCCGCGAGCTGACGAGGCTCTCTCTGGAGTGTGCTCCGCATGACGAACGACGAACTGGTGTCGTTGATCACGAATCTTCGGGAATTCAGGACGGACCTGGTTCACGTTGAGGCAAAGCGTGCCAGGACAGAAATGCCCAAGCGCCTCTGGGAAACCATCTCGGCCTTCTCCAACACGCCGGGCGGAGGCGTTCTGATTCTGGGTCTGGATGAATCGGCCGGTTTCGGGATCACCGGGGTGGACGACCCCAGAAAGGTGATGCAGGATCTGGGCAGCCTGTGCGGTGACATGGAACCGCCCGTGCGGGCCCACATCGAACTGCACAGGGTGGAAGGAGCCACGCTCGTAGTCGCTGAAATTCCAGAAGCGGAGCTTGGGCGCAAGCCTGTGTATTATCCCGGAGCGGGACTCACCAACGGTGCTTTCATCCGCGTGGCGGACGGCGACCGCAAGCTCAACCAGTACGAAGTGCAGGTCATGCTCGCGTCGCGGGGCCAACCGCGTGATGACGAGCAGCCCGTGGCTGAAGCGACCCCCGACGACCTGGATCAGGAACTTGTCGCCGGCTTGCTGGAGCGGATGCGCCGTTCGGAACGGAGCGTGTTCCGCGGCAGGACGGATCAAGAGGCGCTTCGCACGCTCAAGGTGCTTGTCGTGCACCAGGAGCGGTGGGTTCCCTCTCTGGGGGGCCTCCTGGCGCTCGGCGCGTATCCGCAGCAGTTCTTTTCGGAACTGGGTGTGACCTTTGTCGCCTACCCGACCCCGAGGCTGGGCGAGCCGGGACCCCGGGGCGAGCGCTTTCTGGATCAGGGCCGTTTCGATGGACCTGTTCCGCGCATGCTGGAGCCAGTCATGAAGGCGCTGCAGCGCAACATGAAGCGCCGGGCCATCGTGCGCGGCCTGTTTCGCGAAGATCTGTGGGAATATCCCGAAACCGCGCTCCGCGAGGCGCTTGTCAACGCGCTGGTACATCGTGACCTCAGCGCGCTGGCCCGCGGAACGCCCGTGCAGGTGCGCATGTTCCCCGACCGGCTGGAGATCGTGAATCCCGGGGGGCTGTTTGGTCCCGTGACGGTGGAGCGGCTGGGCGACGAGGGCATCTCCTCGTCGCGCAACCAGTTGCTGATGAAGTTGCTGGAGGACGTACCGGTTCCCGGCACCAGCGACGTAGTCTGCGAAAACCGGGGGTCGGGGATTGGTGCCATGCTGGCCTCGCTGCGCCAGGCCGGGATGAGCCCGCCCCACTTCGCGGATCGGATCGCCACGTTTCAGCTCACGTTCCCGAACCACACGCTGTTGGATGCTGAAACGCTGCGCTGGCTGGAGTCGGTGGACGGTTCTGACCTTACCGACAGCCAGCGGATGGCGTTGGCACTGCTGAAGCGAGGGGAACAGGTCACCAACGCTTCGTACCGACAGGTGAGCGGCCTGGACAGCAGAGTCGCGACGCGCGAACTGGGCGACCTCGTTTCCCGCGGGCTCGTTGACCAGGATGGTACCGGCCGGTGGACGACGTACCGCCTTTCTGTGAACGCCGGCGATGATTTGGCTGCCACCCCGTCCCGCCGCAAACGGGCGGACCGCCGGAGCGCCATTCTCGCGCTCTTTCGGCACGCACGGGAGCTTTCCCGGGCCGAGATTGCGGAACAACTGGGGATCTCGAACGAGTCGGCGGGACGCTGGATCGCGCGGCTGCGGTCTGAAAAGATCGTGGAAGGTACGACACACAGCCCTCGTGACCCCAACGCGCGGTATCGGCTGGCGCAGCCGCGCATCCGAGCTTCGTCACCAAGATCGTCACAAGCTTCGTAATTACGAAGCTTGTGACGAAGCTGCCGGGCCCAGCGCGGGCGATGTACAGCTCCCGGGCGGATCAGCGCGCGAGGGCAGCCATCGCTGCGCGGACCCGGCGGACGGTTTCCTCTGCATCCGCAACGTCCACGATCATCCGGTCGTACATGCTGCCAGTGAGCTCGATGGCGACCGCGCGAGGCGGCCGGCTCACGTCGTAGAAGGCCCGCTGGCCGCGGGAGATGTACGTCCCTGCGACGATCAGCCCCGGCACGAACGTTCCCGGAACGCGGATGCCGCGCACCTTCGTGAGCGACACGTCCGGCTCCACGCGGATGTCCGTGACGTTCCGCAGCGGAACGCCGATCCGCTTGCGCAGCGTCCAGACCGCGTGCATCCCGAGCACGCGGACGACGAGCTTTTCGCCTTCGACAGAAATCTCGACCACGATGGCCTCCCGACGGGTTTCCTTCCTTCCCGGCACCTCCCGCGCCGCCGGCTCCCGGGTTCGGTACGAGGATGCCCTGACGAGGGCGCGGGCCGCTGCGGACGCGGACTGTCCTTGCCCGCCAACCAGGATGCGGTCTGCCGGCATCCTGATGCGCGGGGTGCGGCAGACGCAAACGGGGGGAGCGCCATGCGGCCGCTTCCCCCGTTTTTGTCAGCCAGCTCTCGGACTCAGCTCAGCAGGCGCAGGGGCATCACCAGGCAGAGGTAGTCGGGCGTGTCCTCGTTGCCGATGGGCTGCATGGTGGCGGCGCGCTCGGGGGCCTTGAAGCCCATCCGCACCTCGTCCGTGGGCATGTAGCGCAGCAGCTCCAGCAGGTACTGCGCGTTGAAGCCGATTTCCAGCGGATCGCCGTCGTACTCCACCTGCAGCTCCTCGGTGGCGGTGCCCACGTCGGGCGTTTCCACGGCGAAGCGCAGCATGGGCCCGCCCAGCGACAGGCGGATCCGGTGCGTCTGGTCGCTGGCAACGATGGCCATGCGGCGGACGGCGGCCTGCAGCGCGCCCTTGTCCGCCACCATGGTCTTGTCGTTGTCCTTGGGGATGACCTGCTCGTAGTTGGGGTACGGCCCCTCGATGAGGCGCGTGTAGATCTGCACGTTCTCGCCGCGGAAGCCGATGTGGTTCTCGCTGCGCCCCACCTCTACCGAGTCGTCCGCGCGGAACAGGCGCTGCACCTGGCCCAGCGCCTTGGGGTGCACGATGAAGTCGCCCGGCGGCGCCGCGGCCGCCGCGCCGCCGCCCCCGCCATCCACGGACAGCG
>NZ_DASVTX010000558.1:0-7201 GCF_036387355.1 Longimicrobium sp. | reverse complement strand
CCGGAACTCTGAGGGCCCATTCACCCAAGATGGAACCCGCCGCTCGAGATCGATACGCCCGACCGTAGTGCCGCCGCTCCCGCGACCGGGGCTGATTCACCGCGGTCGACAGGAGAAACCCTTGTTCCGGCGCGTGCGGACGAGCATACTTTCATACCTCCGCCACGCTGCCGCAGCAGTTCCCGATCGATGATCCTCGAAAGCGCCGTCGCCGCCCTCCTGTGCACCCTTCCCGCAACCGCCGCGGGGTACGCGGGCTACTTTTCGTGGCGCGGGCGCAAGCGCAACCGGGCGGAACTGTGCGCCACCTGCGCCGGCCCGCAGTACGCCGCGCCCGCGTACGAGGCGCCGTCGCTGGTGCAGGGCCGGCTTACATGCGCGCCCTGCGCGGCCCGCCATCGCACGCGGGTGCGGGTGGCGCTGGGGGCGGCGGGCGCGCTGAGCACCGCCGCCGTGGCGGGAACGGCGACGGTGGCCGTCATTGGAGGCGGCGGATTGCTGCTGCCCGTGGCGGTGACGCTGGAGTACGCGGGCATCTTTGGCGGGGCGGTGGTGTGGATGAAGCGCCGCAACCGCGCCGCGCACCGTGAACTGCAGGCGGGAATCGATCCCCTCTTCCGCCTCCCCGAATCCACCGAACCCCACGCGCTCCCCGGCCGCTGATCCGCTGCGCGCCACACACGGATGTCGAAAAAGAGCCCCGGCCTTCTGGTGAAGGCCGGGGCTTCTGTCATCACGTCCCGCCTGTGGCGGAAAGAGAATGAGTACACAATGGACGGCTGTTTCGTTACCTTTGGGGCGCTCCCATGTAGATGAACATCAAAGGCGCCCTGCATGCCTCGCATCAGCGTATTCGCGGACGAAAGCGGCAACTTCGACTTCTCGCGCAAGCAGGGCGCCTCGCGCTACTTCATCCTTACCACGGTAACCTGCGCGAGCTTCAGCGTGGGCGACGCGCTGCTCCGGCTGCGGCGCGAGATTGCGTGGGAGGGGCACGGGATGGATTCGGAGTTCCACGCCACCACCGACAAGCAGGCCGTTCGGGACCAGGTGTTCGCCGTTCTGGCGCAGCACGACTTCCGGATCGACGCGACCATTCTGGAGAAGGCCAAGGCGGCGCCCCATACCCGCGCGGATGACCGGTTCTACAAACTCGCGTGGTATCTGCACATGAAGCACGTCGCGCCACGCGTGGTCCGACGGGCCGACGAGCTGTTCGTGGTGAGCGCCGCGCTGGGCGTTAAGAAGAAGCGCGCCATCATGCACGCGGGTGTGTCCGACGTGATCCGCCAGGTGAGCCCCACGACCGAGTTTCGCTGCGCGTCGTGGAGCGCGCACAGCGAGCCGTGCCTGCAGGTGGCGGACTACTGCTGCTGGGCCATCAGCCGCAAATGGGAGCGCGGCGACGACCGCTCGCATCAGCTGATCGCCAACAAGATCCGGAGCGAATTCGAGGTGTTCCGCGTGGGAACCAGGACGTACTACTGAGGACGGACATGGGGGAAAAGCGGCGCGGCTGACTAGCCACCCCCGGAGGTGTGGCAGAGCCCAGGGGCTCTTGTCGTCAGCCGCTTCGAAAATCACCGCTATGGAATAAACCTACAGCGCCCAAACATCATCGTCAAGGGGGAGGGCCGCGGCCCCGATCACGCTGCCACTGCGTCCATGATCGCGCGAACGGCTGCGATTTCGTCTTCGTTGATGGTGTGCCCCATCCCGGGGTACAGGCGCATGTCCACCGCGCCGCCCAGCGCGCGCAGCACCTCCGCCGATTCGCGGACGCGGGTGGCGGGGATGTGTCCGTCCACGTCGCTGCACCCCAGGAACACCGGCGTGCCGTCCAGCGAGCCCGGGTAGTCGCGCGGCGTGCCGTCCGGGCCAATGAGCCCGCCGCTGAGCGCCGCCACGCCCCCGTACCGCCGCGCGTGCCGCGCCGCGAACTCCGTGGCCAGGCACGCCCCCTGGCTGAAGCCCAGCAGAACGATGCGCTCCGCCGGGATCCCCGCCTCCTCCGCCTCGGCGATGGCGCGCGCCACGGCGTCCATCCCCGACGTGATCCCCGGCTCGTTCTGCGCCAGCGGCGACATGAAGCCGTACGGATACCACGTGTTCGCCGCCGCCTGCGGGGCCAGGCAGGCCCAGTCCTCGCGGCCCAGCTCGCGGGCGAGCGCCAGCATTCCCGCCGCGTCGCCGCCGCGGCCGTGCACCATCACCATCGCCGCGCGGGCGCTCGCCAGCGGCGCTCCGCCGCGCAGCGCCGGCCGCCCCGCGTGCGGATCGGCCGGGCTCGCCTGGGTCATCATCGTCATCCCGTTCACCCGATGGGCGCCAGGGTGGCGCCGATCTGCTCGCGTTCCGCCTCCAGCCACGCGGGCAGCATCAGCCCCGCGCCCAGCGCGCCCGGCTCCTCGTCCACGGCGAAGCCGGGGCCGTCCGTGGCGATCTCCAGCAGCAGCCCGTCCGGCGCGCGGAAGTAGATGCTGCGGAAGTAGCTGCGCTCCATCACCGGCGAGGGCTGCACGCCCATGGCCCGCAGGTGGTCCACCCACGCCGCCTGCTCGTCGTCATCCTTCGCGCGGAAGGCCACGTGGTGCGTCTGGCCCGCGCCGCCCCGCGCGTGGTTCCAGCTGCTGGGCCAGCCGAACAGCGTCCACGAGCTGTGCGGCGCCACGCGGGTTCCGTCGTACGCGCCCCAGAAGTAGTGCAGCGTATCCGGATCGTCGCGGTTGGTCGTCTTCTTGACCAGCGACAATCCCAACGCCTGCTCGTAGAACTCGCCCGCCCGCACCAGGTCGTCGGTAATGCCGCTGATGTGGTGAATGCCGTGCAGCGCCATGTCGGGCGTAATGGACGGCACCGGCTCCGGGTGCGTGAGCGCGGCGATGGCGGCCTCGTCGCGATGGCCCACCACGATGCGCTCCGGCGGCAGCAGCAGCTTCTGCCCCAGCGCGTCCGCCGGCTCGTCGATGGCGTAGCCCGGCCCGGCGGTGGCGATCTCCACGATCTGCCCGTCCGGGTCGCGGAAGTACAGGCTGGTGAAGTAGCCGCGGTCGTACGGGCCGGAGGTGTGCACCCCGGCGTCCGTCAGCCGCCGCTTCCACTTGAGCAGCGCCTGGTCGGTGGCCACGCCCAGCGCCACGTGGTGCACCCCGCCGATCCCCGGCCGGCCGCGCGCGCTCCCCGGCCACTCAAAGAAGGTGAGGATGGTGCCCGGCGAGCCGGTGGCGTCGCCAAAGTACAGGTGGTACGCGCCGGGATCGTCGAAGTTGACGGTCTTCTTCACCAGCCCCAGCCCCAGCACGTCGCGGTAGAACGCGACGGTGCGCGCGGCGTCGCCCGACACCATGGTGATGTGGTGAATGCCCGCGGTGGACAGCTTCATCGTCGTCTCCCCGTGTTCCCGGCCCGTGGCCCCGCCCGCCGTGGGACGGGGCCGGAAGTGTACTGCCCGCCCGTGGTTCAGGCCGCCTTGATGGCCTCGACCTCGAGCGTGATCTTGATGTCGTTGCCCACCACCACGCCGCCCGTTTCCAGCGCCTGGTTCCACGTCAGGCCGAAGTCGCGCCGGTCCACCTTGGTGGTGGCGCTGAAGCCCGCGCGCTCGCCGCCCCACGGATCGCCGCCGCGGCCCTCGTCCGAGGTGTGCAGCACCACCGCCCGCGTCACGTCGCGAATGGTAAGGTTGCCGTACACGTCAAAGTGGTCGCCGTCACGCTCGATGCTGGTGCTCTCAAAGCGGATCGCGGGGAACTTCTCCACGTCAAAGAAGTCCGCCGAGCGCAGGTGCGCATCGCGCTGCTCCTGGCGCGTGTTGATGCTGGTGACGTCGATCTCGGCCTTCACGCTGGAGTTCAGCGGGTTCTGCTCGTCCAGCAGAATGGTGCCGGTCACCGCGCCGAAGTGGCCGCGCACGGTGCTGATCATCAGGTGCTTGACCGAGAACTCCACGGTGGTGTGGGCCGGGTCGATGTTCCAGGTGGTCACGCCGGTGTTCGCGGTGGCGGGGACGGTCGCGTCGCTCATGAGAGTGTCTCCGGTTCGTTGGTGTGGGCCCGTCTCTGTTTCGCGCCGTCCCGGGCCGTACGGCCGGCGTGATGCTGCGAATTCCAAAATCACAGAACTGAGATATATCCGTACAAAGAAGCTACGCTCCGCCCCGCGGGTTCAGCTCCGCGGCGTGCCGCCCCAGCGAGCGCAGCAGCCGGATCGCCAGCTCCTGGTCTTCTTCCCTCAGCCCCGAGACGGCGTGCTGCACGGCTTCGGCGTGGCGGGGAAAGATCTCCCGCATCTTCGCCTGCCCGTCGTCCGTCAGCGCCGCGTACGTGGCGCGCCGGTCGCGGTCGCAGCGCCTGCGCTCCACCCATCCCTTTGCGGCCAGCCGGTCCACCAGGTAGGTAATGCCGCCGCTGGTGACGAGCGTCTTGCGCTGCACCTCGCCCTGGGTCATGGGCCCGCCGTGAAAGAGCGCCTCCATGACGCCGAACTCGGCCAGGGTCAGTCCGTGGCGGGCCACGTCGGCCTGGGCATGCCGCTCGATGGCCGCATGGGCGCGCGAAAGCACCACCCACAGCTTCAGCGACCGCTCCGTCCCGTCCGTTGCCTCGTTCATGTTTCCCTCGGCGCTAATAATTACAGCACTAAGATAATTCAATCCGCGTGCCCGTCAACCCCTCGATGCCGCTCATCGGGGAACCAGGCGTCTGGATCCGGACCGGGATGCGCGAACGGGGCGGGGCGGGTAGTTTGGGGCGTCCACACGATCCCCGTTGCGACGGACCCCAGGCATGACCGACACCACCGCCGTTCCCATTCTGAACCACGCCCGCGTCGTGGCGGCTGGCGCCACGCCCGAGCGGTGGCTGCTCGTGCTGCACGGCATCTACGGCAGCGGCCGCAACTGGGGCACCATCGCGCGGCGGCTGGTGGAGGCGCGGCCGGAGTGGGGCGCGCTGCTGGTGGACCTGCGCAACCACGGCGGCTCGCACGGGTTCGCCGGCCCGCACACGCTTGAGGCCACCGCCCAGGACGTGGACCGGCTTGTGGAGCACCTGGACTTTCACGCGGCCGCGGTGATGGGGCACTCGTTCGGCGGCAAGGTGGCGCTGCTGTACGCACAGCACCACGCGGACGGCGGGCTGCGGCAGGTGTGGGTGATGGACAGCACTCCCGCCGTGCGCGAGCCGGAGGGGAGCGCGTGGCGGATGATCGAGGCCGTACGCGCGCTGCCGCCGGAGTTCGCGTCGCGCGCCGAGGCCGTTGGCGGGCTGGTGGCCGCCGGATATCCAGAGGCGCTGGGGCAGTGGATGGCCATCAACCTGGAGCCGGTGGAGGGCCGCTACCGCTGGCGCGTGAACTTTGACGTGCTGGAGGAGATGCTGCGCGACTTCTTTCGCACGGAACTGTGGGAAACGGTGGTGCATCCGCCGGAGGGAACGGAGATCCACTTCGTAAAGGCGACGCGGTCCAGCACGCTGGACGAGGAATCGATGCACCGCGTGGAAGCCGCGGGAATGGCGAACGGCCGCGTGCACCTGCACCTGGTGGAGGGCGGGCACTGGATCAACACGGACAACCCCGAGGCGGTGCTGGCGCTGCTGCGGGACAATCTGCCGTAGGAGAGGGCGGGGGAGTGCAGAGTGCGGAGTGCGGGACTGCTGATCTACTCGGGATAGACTGATGATTCTGACCTCGTTGGAAGTCACTACGGCGCTCGCGGAGCGGCGGGCGGTGGTGGCGCTGGAGAGCACCGTTCTGGCGCACGGGCTGCCGCGGCCGCGCAACCTGGAGCTGGGCCGCGCGATGGAGGCCGCCGTTCGCGACGGGGGCGCGGTTCCCGCCACCGTCGGCGTCGTCAGCGGGGTGCCGCAGGTGGGGCTTTCGGATGACGACATCGAGCGCCTGGCCAACACGGACGGCGTGCTCAAGCTTTCCACGCGCGACCTGGCCATCTCCATCGCGCGGCGGGTGGATGGCGCGACCACGGTGGCGTCTACCATGTGGCTGGCGTGCCGCGCCGGGGTGCAGATCTTTGCGACGGGCGGCATTGGCGGCGTGCACCGCGGCGGGGACCACGACGTCAGCGCGGACCTTACGGAGCTGGGGCGCACGCAGATGATGGTGGTCTGCGCAGGTGCCAAGAGCATTCTGGACCTGCCCGCCACGCGCGAGGCGCTGGAAACGGCGGGCGTGCTGGTGGTGGGGTACGGGACGGACGAGTTTCCCGCGTTCTACGCGCGCCGTAGCGGCCTGCCCGTGGACGCCAGGGTGGACACGCCGGAGGAGGCGGCGGCGCTCTGGCGCGCGCACTGCGACCTGGGCGTGCCCGGCGCGCTGCTGCTGTGCGTTCCCCCGCCGGAGGAGCACGCCCTGGCTTCGGAAGACGTGGACGGCGCGATTTCCGCGGCGCTGGAGTCGGCCCGCAGCGAGGGTGTGCGCGGCAAGGATGTGACGCCGTATCTGCTGCGCGCCGTGGCCGGCCACACGGGCGGGCGCTCGCTGGAGACGAACGTGGCGCTGCTCCTGAACAACGCGCGCGTGGCCACGTCCGTCGCCGTCGCGCTCGCCTCGGGGCGGTGACCAAGCAGCAGATCCGCGCCGCGGCCAGGGCGACGCTCGCCGGCCTCTCGGGGGATGAACGAAGCCGCGCGGAGGCCGCCATCGCCGCGCGGGTCTGGGAGGTGCCGGAGATCGCCGGGGCGCGCACGCTGCTGCTCTACGCCACGCTCCCCGGCGAGGTGGGTACCGACGCCATCGCCGACGAGGCGCGCAGGCGCGGCATTCTGCTCGTCTACCCGCGTTGCCTGGACGACCGCCGCCTCGCGCTGCACCTGGTAGACCGGCACGATGCGCTGCGCCCGGGGCGATACGGCATCCGTGAGCCGGACGCGGACGCCTGCCCCATCCACCGCGTGGCGGACGTGGACGCCGCGCTCATCCCCGGCCTGGCGTGGGACCGCGCGCGGCAGCGCCTGGGCCGCGGCGCCGGCTACTATGATCGCCTGCTGGCGGATCCCGAGTGGCGGGGCTTCCGCTGCGGCCTTTTCTTCGCCGCGCAGGAAGTTCGCGCAATCCCCGCGGACCCCTGGGATTCGCCCATGAACGCCATTGTCACTGACCACGGCGTCATCCGCTGAATCCCGCGTTGACGCAACAAAGGCCCGGCTCTCCGCAGCCGGGCCTTTCTGCATCCTCCAAGTCCGCC
>NZ_DASVTX010000557.1:0-7833 GCF_036387355.1 Longimicrobium sp. | reverse complement strand
TGTGGACGCCGCAGCGGCTGGAGAGCGGCGAATCAACCGGGTACGGCATCGGATGGTTCACGCGGCGCGGGAGGCTGGCGGAGGGCGGCCCCGTCGTCCCCATCATCGGCCACGGCGGCGCCTCCATCGGCGGGCAGACGTCGTTCATGATCTTTCCCGAGCAGCGGATCGTGGTGGCCGTATCCACCAACGTGACCGGCGCGGAAAGCGTCACGGGGCTGGCCGGCCGGCTGGCCCAGCTCTTTGCCCGCCGCGCCGGGCCCTGACATCGGAAGAAGATCGCGGGGCGGCGCCCTTGTGTGCGGAGCGGATCATCCCTTCATTGAACAGGGCCTGCCCGCTCCCCCGCACCACGTCCCTGCCATGCCACGCCTCCGCGCATCCTTTCCGCACGCGCTGTGCTCCGCCGTGCTTCTCGCGTCCGCGCTCGCCGCGCCGCCATCCACAGCGCACGCACAAACCCCGGCGGCCACGCAGGCGCGGGCGGCGTACGGCACCGTTCAGGGCCAACTGGTGGAAGAAGGCAGCGGGCGCCCGATCGCCGGTGCGCTGGTGGCGCTGTTGAACGAGTCGGGCGCGCGCATCACCGCCGCGCTCAGCGACGCGGATGGGCGGTTCGTGCTGCGCGTGGCGTCCGGCGGGCGCTACACGCTGCGCGCGGAGCGGGTGGGGTACGCCACCGCGCGCTCCGCCCCCGTGGACGTGGCGGACGGGGAAACCGTCACCCGCCGCATGACGGCCCAGGTGCGCGGCGTGGAGCTGCAGGGCATCGCCGTGCGCGCGCGGTCCCGCTGCGAGCGCCGGACGGAGAGCGGGCCGGAAACGCAGCTGCTTTGGGATGAAATCCGCAAGGCGCTGGAGTCGACCGCGTGGACGCAGCAGGAGGGGCTGCACACGTACGTGGTCCGCCACTGGACGCGCGACATGGGCCCGGTGACGATGCGCATTGAGCGCGAAAGCTCGCGGATGGACACCACGGCGGCGGCGGCCCCCTTCCGCACCGCGCCGCCCGCCCAGTTGCGCGACCACGGCTGGGTGCAGCCGGACAGCGGCGAAACCGTCTACTACGCGCCCGACGCCGCGGCGCTGCTGGCGAACGAGTTTCTGGACGGGCACTGCTTCCGCACCGTGCGCCACCCCGTGGACCCCACGCGCGTGGGCCTCGCCTTTGAGCCGGTGCGGGGCCGCACCCTTCCCGACGTGCGCGGCACGCTGTGGGTAGACCGGGCCACGGCGGCGCTGCGCGACATGGAGTTCTCGTACACCGGGCTGCGGGGCGACGCGTACTTCGACCGCACCGGCGGATGGGTGGAGTTCGAGCGGCTGGGCTCCGGCGCGTGGATCGTGCGCCGGTGGAACATCCGCACCCCCATGGTGGCGGAGGAGCGCATTCCCGAGCGGGGCGAGCCGGAGCCGCTGCAGCGCATTCTGGCCTTTCGCGAAGACGGCGCCGAGATCACGCAGGTGCAGCCGCGCGGGGGCCAGGTGCGCTCGCTGGCGCGCGTGGGCTCGCTGCGCGGGGTGGTGTGGGACAGCACGGCCGGGGCGCCGCTGGCGGGCGCGCGGGTGTATCTGGAAGGCACCGAGTACGCGGCGACCACCGACAGCACCGGCGCGTACCTCATGGAGGGCGTGCCGCCGGGCAACTACGGACTCGCCTTCGCGCATCCGCGGCTGGATTCGCTGGAGTACGAGCCGCCGCTGATGGACGCGCTGGTGAGCGAAACCGTCCTTCGCGAGGCATCCCCGGCCGTTCCGCCGCTGCCGCGCATCATGGCCCTGGCCTGCGCGGACAGCGGCGGCGCCGTGCTGTTCGGCGAGGTGCGCAACGGGGCCAACGGCATTCCCCTTCCCGCCGCCACGGTGCGCATCACCTGGCCGGACGAGTCCGCGCCCGGCGGCATCCGGCGGGGGGAACGGACGACGGACCTGCGGGGCCGCTACCTGTTCTGCGGCCTTCCCGCCGGCGTGTCGGTGCGCGTGTCGGGCGAGTTCGTGGGCCGGCCGCTGCCGCCGGCCACGCTGGCCATGTCGGGCAACGAGCCCCGCGAGCATGTGATCGCGGCGGACGCGCTGGGGCGGGTGCAGGTGGGCGACCTTTCCGCGACGACCTCGCCGCGCGCGCCGGTGCGCCTCGCCGGCCGCCTGGTCATGCCCGACGGGCGGCCCGTGGCGCCGGGCATGACGGTGCACCTGGTTCCGCAGCGGCTGATGGACGGCGACACCACGGGCCCGCGGCAGGTGCCCGTGCGGGAGAACGGCGTCTTTGTGTTCGGCCGCGTGCCGCCGGGCGAGTACCAGATGGACGTGGTGGATGCCAGCCAGCGGATGTTCACCCGGCCCCTTTCCGTGGGCGGCGGGGCGGAGATGGAAGTGGAGTTCCAGATTGATCCGGGCACCTTCAGCATGGACCCGGTGATCGTGACGGCGCGGCCGCGGATGGGGGTCATTTCCTTCAATCGCGCGCAGATCGTGGCGGAGATGCAGCACTCCACCCACGTGATGGAGATGATGCGGCGGGTGCGCGAGGTGGTGGTGACCCCGCGCCAGTGCATCGGGCTCCGGGCGGAGATGAGGTACCGCACGCCGTACACCCGCTCGCGCCCCAGCAACCCGGCCTGCCGTCCCATGACGGTGATGGTGGACGGCGTGCGCCTGGAGCCGGGCGACAACCTGCTGCGCACGCTGGCGCTGGAGGAGGTGGAGTCCATTGAGATCCTGTCTCCGCAGGCGGCGGCGGCGCGCTACCCCAACAACCCGCTGGGCATCATGCTGGTGACCACGCGGCGCGCGGCGGGAACGGCCCCCCGCGCACCCTGACCGCGCTGGCTGGAGTTGCGGAACGGCGTAAAACGCAAGATACTCAGGGGCGACCAGAGTTCCTGACCCGTACGTGAGTCGATTTCTGATGAAGATCCTGTTCCGCACCGCGCTCGCGGCCACGGCGTTCGCCTCGTCGCCACTGCTGGCCCAGGCCGCGGACGTGGCGGCCGCTTCCGAGTTCCCCACCTGCGCCGAGGCCGGCCAGCTTCGCGTGGTCGTTTCCGTGCCGCCGGGGCTCACGCAGGAGGAGACGGCGGCGCGCATTCGCGAAAGCCGGATGTTCGTGGAGGGAACGCAGGTCGTGTACATCCCCACGGGCCGGCTGCCCCGCATGCTGAACGAGGCCGAGTTCCGCGAGCGGTTTGACCTGCTGATGGAGGGAATGCTGCGCGAGAACCGCGCGGTGGACGGCAGCATGAGCATTATGCTGCAGGTGAACGCGGACGGCGTGGTGGAGCAGGTGACGCCCAACACCGGCAACCGGCTGCTGGACCGGCGGCTGCAGCGCGTGTGGATGCCCGTGCGCTTTGAGCCGATGGTGCTGGGGGGATGCCGCGCCCGCGGGTTTCTGCAGACGCCGCTGAGCTTCAGCAGCAACTACGCGCTGGACTGGTCGGAGATCCAGGCCAAGCCCACCATCGAGCCCTGAGCCCGGTGCGGGATCGATGGAGCCCGGAGTCCGCCCTCGCAGTGCGCGAGGGCGGATTTTGTTTCTCTGAGTCTCAGGGCGGAGCGTAGGGGCAGGACCTCGGGGCCGGGCGCGGCCGCCTGCGCAGAGCCCCCGCATCAGCGCGGCCGGTTGCCCAGAGCGAATGAATTCGCCGCTGGAACAGCACGAAGTCCGCCTTCGCGGACTGGGTCGGCTGCATCGGCGCGGGCGGCGGAGAAATCGCGCCGGCCTGTCCCGAGCCGGTGGCGAGCCCAGGACCGTCCGCCCGGGTCGGTTGAAGCCGCGAACCTGGACGCGCCAGCGGCCGGGTGTCGGGGGTTACCGCTGTCCGAGCGGCGGATTCATCCGCTCAGGGCGGTCCATCGCCCCGCGACGGCCGTCCCGGCCGCGCACCGTAGTCCGTCCATGCCGCGATCCCTATCTTCCCGGCAGGCCGCACGTCCGTTCATCCACCCGAAACCGACACGCCCGTGACGACGATGCTCGCCCGTTGCACCCCGGCGCTGCTCGCGCTTCCGCTGCTCGCCGCCGCGCCGGCGCAGCAGGGCGACCCTCTGCGCAGCGTCTACACGACGCTGGACCCCGCGCAGTGCCGCACCATCCGCACGTACGAGGAAACCGGCGACTCGGAGCAGCGCTGCCCGGGCATCGCGGGGCATGTGCTGCTGGTGAGCGATGGCGATGCGCGCGTCTCGGTTACCGTCGTCACGCCAGACCGCAGGCAGCATCCGCTGGACTACTGGACCGTCATCACCAGCGGCTTTTCCAGCCTGGGCCCGCGGGCGGAGTGGCGAGTGCGCGGCACCGGCCGCGCCCTGCGCCCCGTCGCGCTCATCGTGCGGGTGAACGCCAACGAGGATCCGGAAGTCCCGGAGCGCAGGACGTCGTACCTGGCCGTGGCGCGGCTGACGGGCGGACGCGTCTGCGTTACGCACCGGATCGGGCCTTACGCCAACGCCAACGAGCTCGCCCGCCAGGCCGCCGACCGCGCCGGCACCCTGCCCTGCCTGGGCCCGCGCCAGTAACACGCGTTCCGGCATCCAACGCAGGAGAGCCCGTCATCCGGATCGCGGGCGGACGGAATGCGACACCGCTGTGCGCGATTCCTGCACTTCCCGCGGGCATGACCAACCACGCCGCGCCCCTTCCCGTCTACCTGAACCCGGCCTCCGGCTCCGCGCCGCGGGTGCTGGCCGCCGTGCGCACTGATGCGCGGTTTGAGGCGCACGAGCTGGGGCCGGGCGACATCCGGGAGCAGCTGCGCGAGGCGGCGCGGAGCGGGGCGGGGCGCATCGTGGTGGCGGGCGGCGACGGCACCGTGCTGTGCGCCGCGGAAGTCGCCGCGCAGACCGGGGTGGAGCTGGCCGTGCTGCCCGGCGGCACGCTGAACCACTTTTCGCACGACCTCGGACTGCCGGTGGACGACATGGCGGCGTGCCTGGAAGTCGCCGCGACGGGCGTTCCGCGGCGCATGGACCTGGGCGAGGTGAACGGAAACGCCATCCTCAACTCCAGCTCCGTGGGCGCGTACGTCACCTTTGTGCGCACCCGCGAGCGGCTGGAAAGGCGCGGGCTCAGCTACCGCACGGCGAGCGTGCTGGGCGCGCTGCGCGTGTGGCGGCACGTGCGCGGCATGCGGGTGGAGATGCGCACGGGTGACGGGAAGGGTGCGGAGTGGCGGCGCTATCACTCGCCCATGGTGTACGTCGGCATCGGCGAGCGCGACCTGGAGCGGCTGTCCCCGTCCACGCGGCTGCCCGGCGGGCGCCCCGCGCTGCACGTGATGATCGCGCGGCCCTCCGCGCGGGGGCGCGTGGCGGCGCTGGCGTGGTCGGCGCTGCGGCGCGGGCTGGACGCCACGGCGCGCACGGACCTGCTGGACACGCTGCTGGTGGAGGAGTGCGTGGTGCACCTTCGCCGCGAGCACGTCACCATCGGCATTGACGGCGAACTGGTGAAGGTGCGGCCGCCGCTGCACTTTCGCCTGAACCGCGGCGCGTTCACCGTGATCGCGCCACGGAGAAATCCTGACATCGACGGGAGGACGGAATGACGGTTCGCGCGACGTGGAAGGCGCCGGACAAGGACGTGGACAGGAACCACGACCATCGTCTGCAGACCAGCGAGCGGAACGAGCTCCCCAACTCCGCGTTCGCGCTGCCGCACCAGCGCAAGCTGCCGGTGACGGATGCCGGGCACGTGCGCGCGGCGCTGGCGCGGTTCGACCAGGTAGAGGGGATCAGCGACGAGGACCGCGACCTCGCCTTTGCCAACCTGCGCAAGGCCGCGCGGCACTTCGGCGTGGAGGTGGCGGAGCAAGACTGGCACGACCTCGGCCGCAAGCCGCACACCCGCAACCCGGCCCACGATTGAAGGGCATCGGCATCCCACCCGCGGCGCTCGGCGCGTGCATGCGGGCCGCCCGGTTCGACGGAATGCGGGTGGAGCATCGCGACTTCATCCTCGCCAACGTGGCGGAGCACCGGAACGGCTGCCGTCCCCTCGGCTGACCGCCCGCGGCGGACCGGCGGGCACCACCGGGCGTCCAGGGAACGCGACGGCGTCTTGGATGCGCATGGTTCTGCGCGACTTGCGCGTTCCACGCTCCGTCCGGTCTGGGGCGGATGCGCGCGCATTGCGCGGCGGCGTGCACGCGCTAGCTTGCGGGCCGGAAGCATTGTTTTTCACACCCGTCCGGCCCTCATGAATCCGCCGTACATCCGCGCAGCGCAGCCCGCGGACGCCGAGGCGCTCGCCGAACTGGGCGCACGCACCTTCTCCGACGCGTTCGCGGCGGACAACCGCCCCGAGGACATGGCGGCGTACATGGCCCAGGCGTACACGCCGGAGCAGATGGCGGCCGAACTGGCGGACCCGTGGATCGTGACGGTGGTGGCGGAAAGCGAGGGGAAGCTGGTGGCGTACGCGCAGGTGGGCCGCGGCTCGGCGCCGCCCTGCGTAACGGGCGACCCCGTGGAACTGCGCCGCTTTTACCTGGACCGCGCGTGGCAGGGCAGCGGCCTTGCCGCGCCGCTGATGGCGGAGGCCGTGCGCGCCGCCTCCTTTCTGGGCGGCACCACCTTCTGGCTGGGCGTGTGGGAGCGGAACCCGCGGGCGATCCGCTTCTACACCAAGCACGGCTTCGTGGACGTGGGGAGCCACGTGTTTCAGCTGGGGTCGGACGCGCAGACGGACCGCATCATGTCCCGCCCGCTTCCCGCTGCCTGAGGAGCCCGACGGTGCCGCGCATCTTTCCCGGAGCAGCAGCGATGAACGCAGTCCAAACCCTGGCGGTGATGATGATGGCCGGGTGCGCATCCGCCCCGCATGCGTCATCCCCCGCGCCACAGGCGCTGGCGACGGTCCCGGGGCAGCGGAACACCGTCTTCGCCGCGCCAGCGGACTCGCAGCCGGCCGCGCGGCAGAACGTGATTGTCCGCAAGGCGGACCGGCAGCCGTGCGCGACGGGGGACGCAATGCCGAACGGGCGCCCGCGCGACACGGCCGCGGTCATGGGCCGGCACCGCATGCCCGGCACGCCCGCGCCCATGCCGAATGCCTGCCCTGCCGCCACGGAGCGCGGCACCACGCTGGCCGTGCCGGGGGCCGTCCCCGAACCGCGTCCCTGACCCCGGCCCGCGTACGGATGTCCACCCGCCACATGGTCAGCGCCGGAATGATCCTCTTCCGGCGCGTCGGAGACACGATCGAGGTGTTTCTCGCCCACCCCGGCGGGCCGTTCTGGCGACACCGCGACGCGGGCGCGTGGACCATCCCCAAGGGCCTGGTGGATCCCGGGGAGCAGCCGCTGCAGGCTGCCGTGCGCGAGTTTCGCGAGGAAACGGGGATCGAGCCGCAGCCGCCCTTTCTGCCGCTGGGCTCCATTCGCCAGAAGTCGGGAAAGACGGTGCACGCCTGGGGCTGGGAGGGCGACGCCGATCCCGCGGCGGTGTTCAGCAACGAGGCGAAGACCGAGTGGCCGCGCGGGTCCGGCCGGTGGCTCACCTTTCCCGAGGTGGACCGCTGCGGGTGGTTTACGCCGGATGAGGCGCGCCAGAAGCTGAACGAGGCGCAGGCCGAACTGGTGGGGCGGCTGGAGGCGTACCTGGAGACCGCTCGCAGGCAGGCCTGAGACCGCCAGCGATCGCCCGATCTCTCGGGCGGCCCCCACCCGGGCCGGCACCACCGGCCCACCCTCCCCCAAAACAGACTGGGGGAGGGTTTTTGTTGGGCGAAAGGCTCGGCGCGGCGGCAAAGGGATCGGGGCGTCGGCGGGCTGCTGAGCGACTGAAGTCGCCGCAACAACGGCTGAAAGCCTCACGATACTGCTGTGAGGCTGC
>NZ_DASVTX010000556.1:0-8864 GCF_036387355.1 Longimicrobium sp. | reverse complement strand
GACCGTCAGCACGCAGGAAACCCAGCGCACGTCCAGCACGGACCGCATCGAAAAGGTAGTGATGATGCGCGCGTCGCGCTCGCGCGTGTGGCGCGCCGTCAGCAACGCGGAGGAGTTCGCGACGTGGTTCCGCATCCAGCTGGACGGCACGTTCGCGGAGGGCACGACGGTGCGCGGCACCGTGAGCCATTCCGACGGCACGCACATCTGCGCGGTGGAAATGAACATCGAAACCATCGAGCCGGAACGCTACTTCTCGTACCGCTGGCACCCGTATCCCATCGACCCCACGATCGACTACTCCGCCGAGCCGATGACGCTGGTGGAGTTCATCCTTCGGGACGCGGAGGGCGGCACGGAGGTGACCATCATCGAATCCGGCTTCGACTCCATCCCGCTTGCCCGCCGCGCCGAGGCGTTCCGCATGAACGACAAGGGGTGGGGCGCGCAGATGGGCAACCTGTCGCGCCATGTCGAGTAGCCGGGGATCGGCCGCGCTCCGTGTGGCGGACGCCGTGCCGGTGTTCGCCGCGCTGGGCGACGCCACGCGGCTCAGCCTCGTCGGCCGGCTTTCGGCGGAGGGGCCGCTTTCCATCACCCGGCTGAGCGAAGGCACTGGCGTGACGCGGCAGGCCGTCACCCGGCACCTGAACGCGCTGGGCGACGCGGGGCTGGTGCACAACGCGCGGCGCGGCCGGGAAAGCGTGTGGGCGCTGAACCTGGCCCGGCTGCACGCCGCCCGCGGCTACCTGGACCAGATCTCCGCGCAGTGGGACGACGCCGCCGACCGCCTCAAGGCGTTCGTGGAGAACGACCCGTGATCGTTGCGGCGTAATCCGTCCGAATCAAAGTGCCCGTCCGCGGCTCGCGGACGGGCACTTCTTCGTTCTGTTGTCGACCTTCCGGTGCGCACCGTCGGCGCGGGCGCGCGGCGGGAGAACGACTCGCTCGCTGCTGGCGAGCAACGTCTTGATCGCGTCCAGTCCGCGGTCGGTGATGAGAAACCGTACCTGCCAGATATTGACGTCGACCCTGCCGTCGGCGTCCATCCTGCGATGCCGAACTGCATGCCTGCTGCTCACCTGGGTGGGTCAGGCGAAGCCCAGACAGGACGCTCCTCTGCGGATGCCTTGAGGATGATCTGGACGATGTAGAAGAATTTGTCCACCTCACGGGAATCCCAGAAGTTCCGAAACTGGAATACCCGCCCGTTTCCTACATCCAGCATCAACGTACGCTCGCCGTTCCACTGGATCTTCAACTCTTTCGGGTTCACATGATCGGCGCGTAGGACCTCCGTGTACTCGTCAGGCTGCTTTCCCGCCGGGACGATATGGACGGAGTAGCTGAAGCTCGTGGTCGCGCCGGCGTTGCCGCGGACGACGACAGCGTCTACCCGTCGCCCGGGAGACGGGTAGCGGCCGGTTTCCACGCGCTCCACATCCAACGGAGTGCATGCGGAAATTGCACTTGCGACGAGCAGCCCACACAAGAACAGCAGCCGGCGGACGGTCCTGCGGTGCGCGGTCATCGATACAGAGTTCCAGGGTACCCGCAGCTGCCGTTCGTGCGTGCCCCCCGTGCAACCTCCGTGACCTCGTGGGAAACGGAGGGTGCTGTTGCGCGGAGCAGGCCGGGCTATTTCTTCTCGTCGGGATCGTGCACCATCTCGTCCAGCGCCACGGCGACGGCCAGGACCAGCCCCTCGTCCTGCCCCGCGGCGATGTCAATGCCGTACGTGTCGCGGATGCTGAACCACGACTTGGACACGCGCGCCACCACGTCGCCGTCGCGGCGCATGGTGTAGTCGTGGTCCAGCAGGCTGCCGTCCACCTCCAGCTCGCCCCCGGCCTCCAGGTCCACGCTGAACCGGTCGCGGAAGGGCGAAATGAGTGCCTTCTTGACGGTGGCGATGGTGTCGCCGCCGCGCAGGATCTTCATGCTGTCGCGAATGGCGAGCTTCTTCTCCCGCACGGTGGCTACCTCGCGGCCGTGCATGTCGGTGATCTCGAAGGTTTCGCGGATGGTGAGCACCTTGCCGTCCACCTTGTAGACGGGCCGCCCGCTCTCGTCCTCGATGGTGAAGTCTTCGCCGATGGAAAGCAGGTGCTGCCGCATCTTGTATCGGGCCATGCTCGGTCTCCGGATCAGGGAATGCCAGTCGTCCTCACCCCGGACGGGCAAGCCCCGCGCCGTAGACGTGCATCATCCGCGCGGCACCCCCTTGTGCGACGGGCCTCGCGGACGGACATTCCTGCCCGCGACGCGCAGGCGCGCACGACCGACGAACGCACGGGAGAAGACAGATGGGATATCGTGAGGATCCGGAAGCCCGGGGAACCTTCAAGGACGCCATGACGGGGCTGGGCATCGGCATCGTCTGGGTGCTGATCGTCGCCGCGGTTTCGTACCAGCTGGTCTGACGGCTCGCGCGGTGTCCCGCGGCGCACCCCGCCGCGCGTTGCCCTGAGCCCGGACCCACAGGAGCCCGGACGTGCCTCGCCGCGCGTCCGGGCTCGTTTGCAGCCACCCTGAGCATCCGCATCCGGTGCTGTACGACGCCCTTCGCCCCCTGCTGTTTTCGCTCGACCCCGAGCAGGCCCACCACCTGGGCACCGATGCGCTGAACGCCGCGCTCGCCACCGCGCCCGCGCGCGCCGCCGCCCGCGCGCTGTACGACGTGCGCGACCCGGCGCTGCACACGCAGGCGTTCGGCATCCGCTTCCCCAACCCCGTGGGGCTCGCCGCCGGCTTCGACAAGAGCGGCGCCTCCTTCAACGCCCTGGGGGCGCTGGGGTTCGGCAGCATCGAGATCGGCACGGTGACGGCGCTGGGGCAGCCGGGCAATCCCCCGCCCCGCCTGTTCCGCCTCCCCGCCGACGGCGCGCTGCTGAACCGCATGGGCTTCAACAACCCGGGCGCGGAGGCGATGGCCGCGCGGCTGCGGCGCACGCCCATCGAGCCCGTGCTGGGCATCAACCTGGGCAAGAGCAAGGCGACGCCGCTGGAGGACGCGGCGGGCGACTACCTGCGCAGCCTGGAGCTGCTGGAGGGGTTCGCCGCCTACCTGGTGGTGAATGTCAGCTCGCCCAACACGCCGGGGCTGCGGCAGCTCCAGGACGCGGAGCCGCTGCGGGCGCTCTTGCGGGCCCTGCGCGCGCGCGGCGCGGAACTGGCGGCGGTGCGCGGCGGGCCCGCCCGCCCCATCCTGCTCAAGATTGCGCCGGACCTCACGGACGCGCAGGTGGAGGAGGCGGTGGGCATTGCGCGGGAGGAAGGGATGGCGGGGATCATCGCCACCAACACCACGGTGAGCCGCGACGGGCTGCGCACCGCGGAAGTGGAGCGGATGGGGATGGGCGGCATCAGCGGCGCGCCGGTGCGGCGGCGCGCGCTGGAGGTGGTGGAGCGCATCTGGCGCACGACGGGGGGCGCGCTCCCCATCATTGGCGTGGGCGGCATCTTCAACGCGGACGACGCGTGGCTGATGGTTCGCGCGGGGGCCAGCCTGGTGCAGGTGTGGACGGGCTTCATCTACCAGGGCCCCGGCATTGCGCGCGACATCAACCGCGGCCTGCTGTCCCGGCTGCGCGCGGAAGGGGCGGCGCGGCTGGCCGACGTGGTGGGAGCGGCGCACCGATGATTCCGTCCGCGCGCACCGCGCGCTTTCTGCGCACCTACATGCGGGGCGGCGCCGCGCCTCTGCGTGAGCACGAACTGCGGCTGGAGGTCGCCGGCGAGGAGCGGGAGGCGACCCTCTACCTTCCGCCGTCCACGCGAAAGCCGGTGCCGGGGTGGGTGGTGCTGCACGGACTCACGGTGCCCGGGCGCAGGCACCGGGTGCTGCAGGTGTTCGTCCGTTCGCTGGCGGCGTCCGGCGCGGCGGTGCTGGTGCCGGACGTGCCCACCTGGCGCGCGCTGCGGCTGGACGTGGACGCCGCGCGCGACACGCTGCTCTCCGCCTCCGCGGTGCTGGGCGCGCTGCCGGAGGTGAAGCCGGGAGGCGTGGGCGCCATGGGCTTCTCCTTTGGCGCCACGCACGCGCTGATGGCGACGGCGGACCCGGCGGTGCGCGCGGCGGTGCGCGTGACGGTCGCCTTCGGGGGCTACGCGGACATCGAGAAGGGGATCCACACGCTGCTCACGGGCGAGCACGAGTGGGGGGGCGAGCGGCACCTGATCGACCCCGACCCGTACGGCCGGTGGATCATGGTGGGGAACTACCTGACCGCCGTCCCCGAATTCGCGGAGATGGAAGGCGTGGCGCGGGGGGCGCTTTCGCTGGCGGTGGAGGCGGGCAACCGCGGCCTGGGCTCGTGGGAGCCGGCGTACGACGGAATGAAGGCGGAGATCCGCCGCGGCCTGAGCCCCGCGGAGCGCGAGGTGTGGGACGTGGTGGCGCCGCCGGCGGGAACGCCCATGCCGGATCGCGAGGCGGCCCGGGCGCTGGCGGAGCGGTTCGCCCAAGCGGTGCTGCGCGCCAACCCGCGGCTGGACGCGCGCCCCGTGCTGCGTGGGCTGGGCGGGCGCATCGTGCTTTCGCACGGGCGCGCGGACCGGCTGGTGCCCTACACCGAAACGCTCCGCATCCAGTCGTTGCTGCCGCCCCAGGCGGACGTGTCCGTCGCCATCACCGGGCTGTTCGCCCACTCCGCGCACGCCGGGGCCATGCACCCCATCCGCCGCGTGCGTGAAGCCGGCGTCTTCATCAACCTGCTCAACCAGGCGCTGGGGGCGCTCTGAAACGCGCCTACGGGACGATGCGGACGGTGTACTCCAGCTGGGCCTGCGCGTTCACGGACATCTGAACCCGGTTGTTGGCGCTCTCCGGGCGGAACACCCGAAGCGACTGCACGGCGACGCTCGCCGTCTCCGGCCCCTCGGCCGGGATCAGAACCCACGGCACCACGACCGGGTTGGGGACCGGCCCGTTGCCCGAAAAGCTGATGATGCGCGTCCCGCGGCTGACGACCACGGACCATTGCTCCAGCACGGGGGCGGGCAGCGTTCCCTGGGTGCCCCGCACGATGGGGAGCGAAAGGTCCTGCCCGGCGCGCAGGGTCACGGCGAGTGGCCCGCCGCGCGTGGTGGGAAAGAAGGTGAACTCCGGCAGCGGCAGCGGCCCCACCCGGGGCGCCGGCGGCGCGATGCGCACGCCCTGCGCGAGGAGCGCGCTGGTGAGCGGCACCCGCGCGAAGAACCCGGCGTACTCGTCGCGGTAGGTGGCCACAGCGGCGCCCTGCACCCGCAACGTGTCGTTCGCGAACCGGACGCGCTCCCCGCCGTCCATCGAGTAGTACCTGGCATCGATGGCCAGCGAGTCGGCGGTGCCCCGCGCCAGCGTAAAGAGCTGGATGTCGGCGGACACACGGTCGGCGTCGCGTTCGGTACCGGTGGGGAACCGGATGCACCCGGCCGAAAGGGCGAGCACGGCAAACAGGGCGCTGCGGCGGATGCGGATCATTCGGGGTCGCTGGCGGTCGTGGAGGGTGCGCGGCGCGGGCGGAACCGGCGCGGCGGCGGGGCGTCATGTGTTCCCCGCCGCAACAACGCACGAAGCGGCAGGATTCGGACTGCGCGCGCACCGGGGGCGGACGATGGACACGATCCTGTGGCGGTGGATGGACCGGCCGGGGCACGAAGCGGGGTGGCTGGAGCGCACGGCGGCGGGGTGGACGCTGCGCGGCACCGCGGTTCTGCTGGATGACGGGCGCGCCTGCCGCCTGGACTACACGGTGGAATGCGACGCCGCGTGGCGCACCGTCGCCGCGCGCGTGGAGGGATGGGTGGGCGACGACCAGGTCCAGTGCGTCATTGCCGCCGGCACGGACGGGCGCTGGACGCTGAACGGCGTGGATGTGCCGGAGGTGGCGGGAAGCGTGGACGTGGACCTGAACTTCAGCCCGTCCACCAACCTGCTCCCCATCCGCCGGCTGCAGCTGGAGATCGGCGAGGAGGCGGAGGTGCGCGCGGCGTGGCTCCGCTTTCCGTCGTTCCGGCTGGAGCCGCTGGTGCAGCGCTATCTTCGCACGGGCGAGCGGTCGTACCGGTACGAGAGCGGGGGCGGCGCGTTCGTGGCCGACCTGGAGGTGAACGCGGCGGGGCTGGTGACGCGCTATCCCGGCCTGTGGGAGGCGGAGCCCGTCGCATGACGCAGCCGGACGCGGGGCGCACGCGGCTGCTTGTCGTCTTCGCCTTTCTGCTGCTGTACGGGCTGGTCCTGTCGCTGCTCCGCCCGCAGCCCAACTCGGCGCAGCGCACCTTTCGGATCGCGATCAGCGCGTCGGTGGCGGCGGGGCTGCTCTGGCTGGCGCGGGTGAAATGACGAGGGCTCCCGTTCCCGCGGGAGCCCTCCGTGACGTGGGAATCAAAGCACGTGACCCCGTTCCAGCGCGCGTTCCGCGTATTCGCGAACCGAGGGGTGCAGCGCGGGCCGGTCGTCCAGCCACGCGCGCACCCGGCCGAACCCAGCCGGGTGCTGCAGGTGAAAGATCCCGTGAAGCGCCGCGGCGTTCACGTTGTGGTTCTCTGAGGCGAGCATCCGCTGAAAAGCGGTATGCAGCGCGTCCTGCATTCGCCGGTCGTCCTCGTTGTCCCGCGAACGTCGAGCCCTGCCACCGGTGCCGTCATACCCGTGGGCAAGAAAGTCGGGGAGCATGAACCACCCTTCCCCATCCGCCTCCGCCGCCCGCAGCGCGGGAGCGACCATCCGCTCATAATAGACGGGGAGCCGGTCGATGCACGCCTCGCGCGCCGGCCACGGAACTTCCCGGCCCCGGACAGCCTCCCCGAAGTATTCCGATGGCCACGCCGAGAACATCGCCCAGATCCCGGTGTCGATCTGCAGCCACGAAAACCGGTGCAGCAGCGGTTCAGGTGCGCCGAACAGCCGCGTGAGGAATCCGACGATGGCCGCCGGCTCGGTCTGAAGCCCGGTCATCTCCCACGCCTCGCCATGGTACCACGGATCGTCCCCCAACTGCCTGGGATGGTCGAAGATGAAGGCGATCAGCTCTTCGTCGCTCGCGCCGCGCAGGTCGATGGTCTTCCATTCCGGATCACTCATGCGTTGAGGGTACGGCGGCGCGGGCGCGTGGGCAACGGATGGCGTGAACGGTGCAGTCGCGCGCGGCGGCGGACCGGGGCTTCCGGCCGGGATCTCACGGAATGGGAGATGGGATGAAAACGCGGCGGATCGGCTCGTTGAACGCGTCGGTGGTGGGAATCGGGTGCAACAACTTCGGCGCGCGGATCGACGCGGCGCAGACGGCGCGCGTGGTGGACGCGGCGCTGGACACGGGGATCAACTTCTTTGACACGGCGGACATCTACGGCAAGGGCGCCAGCGAGGAACTGCTGGGCCGCGCGCTGGGCCCGCGGCGCTCGCGCATCCTCATCGCGAGCAAGTTCGGCCATGAGATGGATGAACAGCGGCGCGGCGCCCGCCCGGAGTACGTGCGGCGGGCCATCGAGGACAGCCTGCGGCGGCTGGGGACGGACGTGATCGACCTGTACCAGCTGCACCGGCCGGATCCGTCCGTCCCCATCGCGGACACGCTCGGCGTGCTGAACGACCTGGTGCGCGCGGGAAAGGTGCGGGAGATCGGGTGCAGCAACTTCTCGGTCGATCAGCTGCGCGAGGCTGAGGCCGCGGTGGCCGGCGGCGGCGCGCGGTTCGTGAGCGTGCAGAACGAGTACAGCCTCATCCGCCGCGATCCGGAAGACGGCGTGCTGGCCGAGTGCGAGCGGACGGGCGTGGCGTTCATCCCCTACTTTCCCCTCGCGAGCGGGCTGCTGACGGGCAAGTACCGCCGCGGCGCGCCCGTCCCCGCCGACACGCGCATCGGCGAGGGCGGGCGGTACGGCGCGCTGTTGACGGACGAGAACCTGGACATCGTGGAGCGGCTGACCGCGTTCGCGGAGTCGCGCGGGCGCACGCTGCTGGAACTGACCATGTCGTGGCTGCTGGCCCGTCCCGCGGTGGCGTCCGTGATCGCCGGGGCGACGCGCCCGGAGCAGGTGCACGCCAACGCCGCCGCCGCGGGATGGGCGCTCACGGACGAGGACCTGCGCGGGGTGGATGCGGCGCTCGGTGTGGGATGAGTGGAGGAGGACGGGTCGGGTGCCGATTGCGGGCCTCGCGGGCGGCCCCCACCTGGGCTCGCATTACTCGCCCACCCTCCCCCAAAACAACCTGGGGGAGGGGGTTGATGAGGGCAGAAGATGTAGGCCCTGAGCGACTGTTGGCGCCGGGCGGATGGTGTCCTGAGCGACTGAAGTCGCCGCAACAACGACGGAAAGTCCCCCCGAACGGATGGGGGGACTTCACCCGCACGCGGCGGAACGCCCGCCGCGCGGGGCGGAGTTCGGGGATGCGAACGGCGGGCTGAGCGACTGAAGTCGCCGCAACAACGGCTGGAAGCCTCACGATACTGCTGTGAGGCTGTACCGGTGAAAGCGCGGCGACTGGCGCCGGCCTCCGCCCCGCACCGAACGGCTCCCCCTCTCCCGCGGAGCGGGTGGAGGGGGCTGGGGGGAGGGGCCTCTCCGCACGCGTCTCACCGTCCCGCGTGCGCTGCAACTGCAGTTCTCCCCTCTCCGTGCGGCAGTATGCACAGGGAGCGGCCGGGGGAGGGGCCCTCGGCGCCTGCGACGCGCATCGTCGAACCCGTCCGCTTCAGACGCCGAGGAGTCCGGCGCCGACTGCGCAGGCCGCAACGACGAGGTCGCCGTACGCGTCCGTGGCCTCCACGTCGCGCGCGTCCAGCGTCTGGGCGATGTCGTGCACCTGCCGCAGCGCCCAGAGCGCGTACGCAGCGGGGAGAATGAGGATGGCGGAGATGCCCACCAGGGCCAGAACGATC
>NZ_DASVTX010000555.1:0-5254 GCF_036387355.1 Longimicrobium sp. | reverse complement strand
GCGTGCGATATTCTCTTCACCGGAAAGGCTGATCTTGGGCGGCGAAAGTGATTCCTGGCAGAATCCCACCTACGCCAAGCAAGATAAGTCTTTCCGGTTTCTTTTTCTCCTCCCGCAGGCTCAGATCACGCTTACTGTGGGTCTAGGGAACGCGCACCACAGCGATCCCGAATTGCAACGAGAACGGCCCCACCATCCACATGGCAGGGCCGTTTTGATTCCGGCGCGGAGCGGGTGTCAGGCGGGGGCGAGGGCGGGCTCAGGCTTTTCCGTCGGGAGGCCGGCGGCGGCCCAAGCCTGGTATCCGCCGGTAAGGTTGACCACATCCTTGATGCCGTGCGCCTGCAGCACGCTCGCGGCGATCATGGAGCGCGCGCCACCCTGGCACTGCAGAACCACCGTGCGCCCCGCCGGGATCTCGCCGATGCGCCCCGCGAGGAACGCCAGCGGAAGGTTCGGCACGTCCGGCAGGTGGCCGGCGTCCCACTCGGAGCGGCCGCGCACGTCCACCACCGCCACCTCGCCCGCCTCCATCCGCGCGCGAAGCTCCGCCGCGTTTATCTGCGGAACGCGCTCCAGTTCGCCCGGCCACGCATCCAGCACGTCCGCGCCCCACCACCCGGCCGCGTCGTCCAGCCCGATCATCGCCAGGTCGCGGGCCGCCTGCGCCGCCGCGGCCTCGTCGCCGCCCAGCAGGTAGAAGGCGCGGCCGAACGGCACCAGCGACCCGGCCCAGGTGGGGAACGACTTGTTGAGCGGAATGCTGACCGTTCCCGGCACGTGCCCGGCCGCGAACGCATCCGCCGGGCGCAGGTCCACCACCGTCGCGCCGCCCTCCAACGCATCCGCCAGCTGCGCGCCGGGGAGCCGCGGCGGAATGCGGAAACCGCCGAGCGCGGGCGGGCCCTCGCGGTTCAGCCGCTTCATCTCCGCGAAGTAGCGGGGCGGCTCCGGCTGGCCCGCGAGCACGGCGGCGACGAACTCGCCCTCGTCCTCCGTCGCGAGTGCCCAATTGAAGAGCTTTTCGTAGCCCAGCGTGCTGTGCGGAATGGCGCTCATCCCCTTGCCGCAGGCGGAGCCGGCGCCGTGCCCGGGCCAGATCTGCAGCCAGTCCGGCTGCTCCGCCGCAAAGCGCCGCAGGCTGGCGAACAGCGTGCGCGCGCCCTCCTCCATGGTTCCGTGCAGCCCGGCCGCGCGCTCCAGCAGGTCCGGCCGCCCCACGTCGCCCACGAAGATGAAGTCGCCCGTCACCGCCGCGATGGGCCGGTCCGCGCCCGCCGTGTCCGTCACCAGAAAGGTGAGGTGCTCCGGCGTGTGCCCCGGCGTGTGCCGCACCTCGATGCGAATGTTGCCCACGCTGAAGCGGTCGCCGTCGTGCACCAGCGTGGCGCCGTCCGTGGCGGCAAAGGCGTAGCTCCACTCGTCGCCGCCCTCGCCGGACAGGTAGAGTGTGGCGCCGGTGACCTGCGCCAGTTCGCGGCTGCCGGACAGGTAGTCGGCATGGATGTGCGTTTCCGTCACCGCCGTCACCCGCAGCTTTTCCGCCTCGGCGGCGCGGACGTACTGCTCCGTGTCGCGGTTGGGGTCCACCACCAGCGCGTCGCCCGTGGCCGCGCAGCCGATCAGGTAGCTGGCCTGCGCGAGCTTTTCGTCGTAGAAGCGCTTGAGGATCATTCCGTGGACTCCGGGGGACGCGGGATCGGTGACGGCCTGCGATGGCGGGCAATGATAATGCGGCGGAGCGGATTGCGCGCGGGTCGGGCAGGCGAAAACGACGATGCGAGAGTACGCGCCCGCGGTTCCCTCAGTCCGGACGCTGCTTGTCGCAGACGCGCATGATGGTGGAGCGGAGGGGCTCTTCCGCGCTCCGCGCCTGAACAAGGCAGGTCTGGTAGCTCGTCTCCGGCGTCACCACCACGGGGGGCGTGGGCACCGGCATCGCGCCGTCCGGCAGGCGGCCGCGAACACGCCGCGTGGCCGCTTCCTCGTTCGCCCGGTTCTTTTGCACCGCGGCGGCGGACTCGGCGGGCGTGAGCGTGGGCGGAACGTACTGCGGCTCTACCCGTGACCCACCGTGCGCGGCGTCGGGCGGGGCGGCGGGCGGCACCGCCCGGGTGCGGTCGCACCCGGCGAGCAGCAGGCCCGCAAGGAGCAGAACAGAAGCACGGGAACGCATGGGGACGGGAGCTGGTGGGATGCGAAAAGGCAGTCCGGACGCCGCGGGGGCGGCCGGACTGCCGGGTCAGGATCGATTCACGGGCCGTGCGGAGGACGGCGCCGGGTCAGGGCGCCGGGGGCGGTCCCATCAGCGCTTCCAGCCGCTGCAGGCGCGCTTCCAGCGACTGGTTGGCCGCCGCGAGTCGCACGTTCTCGTCGCGCAGGCGCTCGATCTGTGCGGCCTGCTCGGCGGCCCGGGTCTGAAGCGCCTCCGTGCGCGCATCGAGCGCCTTGATGCCCGCGAAGTTCACCCCGTCGATGTCCAGGTGCCCGATGGCCAGCGGCTCCGAACCCAGCCCGAACTCGCGCCAGAAGTCTTCCGCAAAGGGGCCCATGTGGCGCGACTGGCGTCCCTCGTCAATGTAGTTCCACGTGTTCACCGGAATGCGGCGCATGCGGGTGAGCACGTCATCGCCCTCCACCTCCAGAAAGTTTTCCTTGAGCGTGATGCTGCTGGCACAGGTCAGAGACGCGCCGCCCGCCGCGATGTTGCACCCGTTGGTCAGCGTCGCGTTGCTGCGAAAGCGGAAGCCGCCCGCCGCGCGCACCGCGAACTCGTTGTTGGCCAGCGCCTCGATGGAGTCCGTCGTGGACGCGTCCCCGAACACCTTGGCGCCCGTGTGGCCGTTGGTGCTGGCGCGGTACCCGAACGCCATGGAATAGTCCGCGTCGGCCGTGGAGCGGTAGCCCATCGCCACCGCCGCGTCCCCGTCGCTCCAGTTGTACGCGCCAAGGGTTACGCCCACATAGTCCTTGACGGTGTTGCTCAGCCCCAGCGCAATGCCGCAGGTGCCGATGTCCGGGCTCGTCCCGAAGATCTTGTTGCCGCTTCCCAGCGCCATCCCGCACTGCGCGGCCGCTTCCACCGTGTTCTGGTTGCCCATCGCGAAGGAGTAGTTTCCCGCCGCGATGTTCAGCGCGCCTCCCGCCCAGCTGTAATATCCGATGTTCACATCGTCGAACTGCAGCCCTGCATCCGCGTAGCCGGCCCGGAATGCCACCTTGAACGGATACCACATCATGCGCGACCCCGAGCCGGTCGCGGGAATGATCCCCACGGTGATCTGCCCCAGCGCCGCTAAGCCGCCCGCCGAGTCTACGCGGAACCGGTCGCCCGCAGGGTTGCCGGAGCGCAGCTGCAGCAGAATGTCGCTCTGGGCGCCGGCGGGAACGGCACCCAGCGCGGCCGCGAGAAGGAGCAGGGAGTAGTTGGAAGCGCGTGTCATGAGGGGTCTGCTCCGGATCGGTGGCGGATGGGTGCGTCCCGGCGCGGCCGGGTGCGAGTGGGGCGGCCGCGCGCCGCCATGCCGCAGGGCGTTCACTGGGGCTGTACGCGAACGCGGTTGCCCTGGGAGCGCAGGCGTCCGCCTTGCACGAACAGCCGGCCGCCGGTGACGCTGATGTTGCTGGTGGTGCTGTACGTGCCGGTGACCCGCAGGTTGCGCACGTCCGCGTTGGAAACGCCGCCGCCGACGGTCGCGTTCTCCCCGGTCAGCACCAGCCGGCCCGTTCCCGGCATGCTGCCGGTCGTCCCGAAGTTCACCGACCCCGTCACCGTGAGGTCGTACAAGCTCAGGTCAATGCGCGGCGCCGTGGCGCCGTCCGTCATCGTGATGCCGCCGATGGTGGTGTTCTGCACCAGCACGGGGTAGTAGGGGCGCCCGCCGGGGATGACGACCGAGTCCTGAACCCCCGGCGCCACGTTCTGCAGCCAGTCGCCGTTGGTCAGCCACCCCGTGTCCACGTTCCCCGTCCAGGTGCGCGTCATTCCCCACACCGTCACCGGGCTGGTGGCGGCCAGGCGGCGGCCGGTGGCCCGCAGGGTGGAACTGCCGTACGTGGTGTACGTGGCCGCCGGCGCCGCCGCTCCGCCCGCCAGCGCCACGGGCGCCGGCATCACCGCACCCGGATCGGTGCTGGCCAGCCGCACCGTGTCGGCGCTGGCGATCTGGTTGCCGTAGCGGTCCATGGCGCGGAGCGTGACGGCGTAGGGCAGCCCGTAGTTTGCGAACAGCGGTTCGCCCGCCGCAAAGAAGGGCGAGCAGCCGTTCAGCGCCTGCCCCGGGCGGTACACCGCCAGACGCGTGTACGCGGACGGCGTGACGATGCTGGTGACCGGGGCGGCCGCCGTGCCCGCGGTGCGCGCGCCGCACACCTGCCGCTGCCCCGGATAGTCGGCCACGGCCGGCGACACCGCGGGGCTGCCGTTCAGCACCGTAACGGTGGTGGCGCCCAGCGCCAGGGCGCGGTCGCGCAGGCGGCGCACGGCCGCCGTGTCCGCCGCCTCCTCCATGCTTTCGGTCAGCCGCGTTTCGGTATCCGTCACCGCCAGCACCTGAAAGAAGAACGAGAACACGTCCTGCGCGGCCGCGGCCTGCAGCGGCAGGCGGAACGACAGTGTCAGCACCCCGTCGTACTGGTTGGGGTCGGCCGCGGCCGGAAGCAGCCGCGTGGTCGTGGCGTTCTTGTTCCGGACGACGTAGCCCACCGGCAGGATGTTGGTCACGTCCGCGGGGGGCGCGATGGAAGCCACCTCCGCTTCGGTCAGCACCTGCAGTACGTCGGGGTAGGTCGCCAGCATGGTGGTGAGGTCCGAATCCATGGTCACCGCGCCGGTGGGCACGACCCGGGTGGCGATGGCCGGATCGGCCGCGCTGCCGTCGAACCGCCGCAGCAAAGAGAGTGCGGTGCCGGCCACCGTTCCCGTGCGCGACACCAGCATCATGGTGAGGTTGGTGAGCGGGGTGCCCGTGCCGTTCCTCACGCGGTAGGTAAAGGTGACGTAGCGCTGCCCCCCCGCGCCGCGCGCCCCCTCGGTGAACGACGACGACGACACCTGCTCGAACACGATCCCCGTTCCCGCCACGCCCAGCGACGCGCTGGGCCCGCCCGTCGCGGGCTGCACGGGCGCCACGCTGGAGTTCAGGTCGGCGGTCCCCAGCCCGGTAACGGCGATCTGGTACACGCCCACGGGGAGCGGCGCCGGCTTTTCGGGCGCTTCCGGCTTGTCTATGGCCGTAGGCGGAGCGGTGTCGGT
>NZ_DASVTX010000554.1:0-15568 GCF_036387355.1 Longimicrobium sp. | reverse complement strand
AGGTAGCGCGTCCAGTCGCCCTCGCCGGTCCAGCCGGGGACGGGGAGCACGCCGTCGCCGGAGCGGCGAACGGGGACGCGCCCGCCCATCCAGTAGCCGAAGGCGCCGTCCGCGTCCGCGAAGACCACGTTCTGGTGCGGGCTGCGGAAGTCGCGCAGCGCGGCCAGGAACTCGCCCGCGCTGCGGGCCCGGTTCATCCCCATCAGCGCGCGGAACTCGGGCGAGGGATCGTGCGCCGTCCAGCGCATGGCCAGCACGCGCCCGGCCGCGCGCGGCTCCACGTCCGAGAGCACCGGGCCGTGGCGGCTCGCGCGGACGCGCTGCACCACGGGACGCTCGCCCTTGACGCGGATGGTCTCCTCGCGCACGGCGAAGCGCTCCCACCCGGCGGGGGTGCGGTAGCGGCCACCGTCGCGCGGGTCGGTCTGCTCCACGTAGAAGTCCACGTCGTCCACCATGGCGTTGGTGTAGCCCCACGCAATCCGGTCGCTGTGGCCCACGACGACGATGGGGACGCCGGGGAGCATCATCCCCGTGATGTTGAAGCCGCCGCCGTGCAGGGCCGCCAGGTACCAGAGCGAGGGCGCGCGCAGCCCCAGGTGCATGTCGTTGGCCACGATGGGCTTGCCCGACCGCGTACGCGACCCGCCGATGACCCAGCCGTTGCTGGCGCGGGTGGTGGAAACGGCGTCCAGCGCCTGCAGCGCGAGCGCCGGCGCCTCCGGCACGGGCACGTGACCCTCCACGCGCGCCGCGGTGGGACGGGGCGCAGGCACGGGTGTGGCGGACCGGCCGCGCCACTGCGCGTCGCCGCCCAGGATGGTGAGGCCGGAATCCGGGTACGCGGGAATCAGGTCGCGGCCCAGCTCCTCGCCCACGGCGTCCAGCGCGCGCTGCACGATGAGCCCCGTTTCCCAGTCCGCCAGGTCCCACGCCATGATCTTGCCCAGCGACAGGCTGTTGCGCACGGTCCACGGCTCGGGGCTGAAGCGGAGCGTGACAAACTCCGGCGGCAGCGGGCCGGGATGGCCGCGGATCCACGCGTTCACGCCGTCCGCGTACGCCTGCAGCAGCCGCCGCTCCTCCGGCGCGAGGCGGCGCTCGTTCTCCGCGGCCGCGCGCCCCATCCCCACGGTGCGGAGAAAGCGGTCGGTCTTGAGCAGCGGCTCGCCCAGGATCTCGGCAAGGCGGCCGTCCGCCACGCGGCGGAACATCTCCATCTGAAACAGCCGGTCCTGCGCGTGCACGTAGCCGATGGCGCGGAACAGGTCCGCGTCGGTGCGCGCCCACACGTGCGGAACGCCCAGCGAGTCGCGCCACACCTCCACCGGCGCGGACAGGCCGGCGATCGCCGCGCCGCGCGTGGGGTCCGCCTGCGAGCGCCCCAGCCACCAGCGCCCGCCCCCCGCGATCACGCCCAGGAGAAACACGAGGGCCAGCAGGGCGATCCCGATCTTTTTCAGCATGGAACGGATGAGTGGGGTGCCGCGAAAAGGGTGGGCCTCACGCAGAGGCGCGGAGAGAACGGACCGGCGAGCGGCCGGAGCGCCGTGGTCACTCCGGGGCCACGGGTCGCGGCGGCGTGACCGTGGGATGGTGCGGATCAAAGAAGCCGTTCAGCCGCCGCCAGCCGATGAACTCGGTGTGCTCCACGTAGTAGCGGTTCAGCGTGGTCTTGCGCCAGAAGCGCGTGCTGCTGGGGATGAGCACCCGCGACAGGGCGGGGTAGGGTGGCAGGTAGATGGCCTCGCCGCCCGCGTCCTCGTCCGGCGCGGGAGTGCGAAAGGCCCACCGCGCCGAGGCAAGCGTCCCGTCCGCGTGGATGGCGAGCGTGCCCTGCACCTGGCCGAACTCGCCCATCCGCTCGCGGGGGCAGAAGCTGATCACCGTCTGCTCCGGCCCCGTGCTCACGATGGCGAGCGTGTGGCGCGCGGCGAAGCTGTCGCGCGTCCAGTGCTGCATTTCCACGCCGTCCAGCGAGGGGTAGTGCCAGAACGCCGTCCGTTCGCCGCCGCCGCCGCCGTTGCCCATGGCCCGCGCGCCGTAGCCCCCGCGCCTCCCCAGATTTTCCAGCGCGGCTACGTGGCTTTCGCTCATGTCCGTGGCGTACACCCACTGCGGATGCCGGGGCGCAAAATCCGCCGCCTCGATCTGCGCGCGCGGCACGGCGCCGGACTGGTGTTCCGCGAGCCCGAACAGGTCGAGGGAGTCGGCGCCCTGCCAGTAGTGGCCGCGCATGCGGGTCCAGAGCGCGCGGGCGGCGGGGTCCTCGCGGTTGGGGCAGAGCCGCCGGGTGCCGGTGGCCCGGATGGGCGCGAGCACCACAGACGCAACCTCCATCCGCACCGTCACCGCCGTATCCGCCGAGGCCAAGTCCACGATCCGCGTGCGCATCCCGATCCGCCGCACGCTGAGCGACGTGGGCACCCGCGGGGTGCGCTGCACCAGGAACGCGCCCGCCGCGTTCGTCTGCGCGCCGCCGATGCGGTCCGGCCCGGCCCACACATCCACCGTGGCATCCGCGACCGGCTGCCCGGAGGCATCCACCACCGTTCCGCGCAGCTGCGCCCGGGCCGCATCCACGACGAACAGCACCAGCAGCGCGGGCAGGATCCGGCAGATCAACTTCAGCATCGGGAGGAGTGCAAGGGGAGGGAACGCGGTCAGCCGACGGCGGTTCGGATGGCGGCTACCATCAGACCTACCACCATGGCGAACAGTACGAGGACCCAGAAGTAGGCGAACAGCACGGCCGCGCGGGCCGCGGCGGCCCCCGCCCGCTGCGGATACGCCTGCCGCAGCGCGAGTACCAGGTAGGCGTAGATGCCCAGCATGGCCACGTTCCAAAGCCAGGCCGCGCGCACCACCACGGGGACGGAGAACGCCAGGAACACGAACGCAAGGTAGTGGAAGCTGAACGCCAGGTGCTGCATGTAGTACGGATGCCGCCGCCGGTGCAGCCCCCACACGCCGATGGTAAAGAAGGGCACCACGCCCAGCAGCAGCGCCGGAAGCATGTCGGCGATGGCGCGGTTCATGGCCTCGGCGCGCTGCGCTTCCATGTCCTGCACGCCCAGCGACGCCGTCGTGACCGGGTCCAGCAGGTTGACGAGCAGGAAAAAGACGACGCTCACCAGAAAGTACAGGCGCCAGGGGAGCAGCCACGCCACCCGCCGCCCAGCCTGAAACTCACGGGTCAGAAGGCCCGGCCGGCGCACCAGCACCCACAGGCTGCGCGGCACCTTGTCGTCCCACCACTCGAACAGCGTGTTCATCCCGTCCGCCAGGTACGCGCGAACGGGCATGGGGCCCTCCACGTGCTCCTGCCCGCACTGGGCGCAGAAGGGACCGTGCAGGGCGGCGTGGCAGTTCAGGCAGTGCGGGGCGGGGATTTCAGCGGCCGCCGGCAGGGCGGGCGCGGACTCGATCGGCTCCGGAGCCGCCGGCGCGGGCACGGCGTGCGACACCTCTGGTCCTGTTCCGTAGAGGGGTGATTCACAGGCACGTCTCCTCAACTCTCCGGGGGACGGGTGCCCGCCGTCGTGCACCGAGCCGGGTCGCGGCGCGACTGGCGGCGTGTACGCGCGGCGGCCGTTGCCGGATGCGGGGAAGCGGGACGGGGACTGCCCGGGAGGATCGGTGGTTGATATAGCGGGCGCCCGGCCGGCTCACAAGACGGGCAGGTGGAGCTGAACGCCCGCCGCGCGTTCAGGGCTGGCGAACGGGGGGTAGGACGTGGAAGGTACCGCTCTCCGGGGTCGGCGCCACGTCTCGGTCCCGCTTCAGTCTTTGGTTGGCGGACGTGGGGATGACAAGTTGTTGCACCACAAATGGTTGGGTGCGCAATCGCTGTCATCCTGAGCGAAGCGCGGGCCGAACCGTCAGCTGCTCCGGATTCTGGCGCGGAGTCGAAGGATCTACTTGCCGCCGAGCCAATGTCGCGACACGCACGCCCGTTCTCGCAGGCATGGCAGATCCTTCGTCGGCGCCAGATTGCCGTCTCGCTGCAAGTGCCCCCCGGCGCCTCCTCAGAATGACAAGTTGTTGCGCAGAAGCGAGTTAGGAGCGAAAAGCCTGTCATCCTGAGCGGAGCGCTGCGCCGTTGCTTCCGCCGCGCCGAACCGTGGCGCGGAGTCGAAGGATCTACTTGCCGCCGAGCCAACGTCGCGACGCGCACGCCCGTTCTCGCAGACATAGCAGATCCTTCGTCGGCGCCGGAGTGCCGTGCCGGTGCAAGTGCCTCCGGCGCCTCCTCAGGATGACAAATCAATGCGCCACAGCGAGTTAGGCGCATGAGGATCTGTCATCCCGAGCGGTGACGAGTTCTTGCGCTCCAACAAGTCAGGGGCACAGAGCCGCTCGCCGAAGTGCACGTTCCCCGTCGCGCTCGACGAGGAAGCATCACAACCCGGCGCGGTCAGCCTTCGGCGCGCACCAGGGTGCCGAAGCCGTAGCGCCAGCCGAAGCGGCCGATCATCTCCAGCATGCGCACGACGGGGAGTCCCATGACCGCGAAATAGTCGCCCTCGATCCCCTCCACCAGCGCCGACCCAAAACCCTGGATGCCGTACGCGCCGGCCTTGTCCATAGGCTCGCCCGTGGCCACGTACTCGCGGCAGGCGGCCTCGTCCAGCGTGCGAAAGCGCACCTTCACCCGTTCCAGCCCGCTTTCCACGCGCTTGCCCAACGCCACCGCCACGCCCGTGCACACCTCGTGTTCGCGGCCGGAAAGGCGCATCAGCATCTCCACCGCGTGCTCCACGTCGCGCGGCTTGCCCAGCACGTCGCCATCGATCACGACGATGGTGTCCGAGCCCACTACCAGCGCCTCCGGCCGCTCCGCGCCGATCTTCTGCGCCTTTTCGCGCGACAGGCGTTCCGCGTGCTGCGGCGGGGTTTCGCCGGCAAAGTAGCTTTCGTCGATGTCCGCCGGGATCGTCTCGAAGTGCAGCCCCAGGCGGCCGATGAGTTCGGCGCGGCGGGGCGACTGCGAGGCGAGCACCAGCGGGGGCGGAGTGGGCGATCCGGTCATCGGTCAGGGCGGCTCGGGTCAGCGGTCGGGGACAAAGGCGGCCTGCGCAACGCCTTCGTCCATCAGCAGATAGCCATCATCGGTCAGCAGCAGGGGAGATCGCTCGCCCCCGCCGGCATCCATCCATGCGCGTCCATTCTCCACCACGACAATGGCGTGCAGCTCCATGGTGGCGCCGCGGTCGCGCATGGCGTACAGCACCTCGCCGCCGGGCGTGATGGTGAGCGTCACGTCGCCGAACTCCTCCCGCAGTTCCGGGCGGGCGGGGTCCAGCCTCCAGGTTCCCGCCAGCGCGAGGATCATCGCCGCCGCTCGGTCCGGCATGGCTCAGCGCTCCAGGACGAGGGTCACGGGCCCGTCGTTCACCAGTTCCACCTGCATGTTCGCGCCGAACTCGCCCGTCTGCACGTCCCGCCCGCCGGCGCGGAGCAGATGGACAAAGCGCTCGTACAGCGGGATGGCGATTTCGGGCGGCGCCGCCTCCACAAAGCTGGGCCGGCGACCCTTGCGCGCGTCGCCGTACAACGTGAACTGCGAGACGACGAGCAACGCCCCGTTCACGTCATCAAGCGAGCGGTTCATCTTGCCGTCGTCATCGGGAAAGATGCGCAGGCCGGTCACCTTTTCCGCCATCCACGCCAGCGTTTCCTCCGTATCCTCCGCGCGGAAGCCGGCGAGGAGCAGCAGCCCCGCGCCGATCTGGCCGGTGACGCGGTCGTTCACGGTGACGCGGGCGCGGCTGACGCGCTGGAGTACGATGCGCATGGGCGTGGGCGGAGGTTGGTGCGGCGGCGAAGATAGGGCGGGGGAAGGGGATAGGGAATAGGGCGAACGGCAGGGAATAGGGAATAGGGAATAGGGAATAGGAACGGCAACCGCATTCTTAGGGGAATGTCCCGGAAGCTCGCCGATGCTTCCGACGCGTCGTAGTGCCGCCGCGTCCTCCGCGTGAGGGCAGTCGGCGTGATCGGAGCAGCACGCGTCTGGCGGATGAGCAAACGCGAAGTTAGCGTGCCGATCCACGCATCCACCCAACCAGCGGCCGCGATCCATGATCCTCGCCATCGACCAGGGTACCACCGGCACCACCTGCCTCGTGCTGGACCGCGAAGGAAAGGTGCAAGGGCGCGCATACAGCGAGTTTACGCAGCACTTTCCGCGGCCGGGATGGGTGGAGCACGACGCCGCGGAGATCTGGACGGTTACGAAGCGCGTGGCGCACGTGGCCGCCGCGCACGCCGGGGTGGGGCTGCACGGGATCACGGGAATCGGCATCACCAACCAGCGCGAAACCATCGTCGTGTGGGACCGCGCCACGGGGCAGCCCATCCACCACGCGCTGGTGTGGCAGGACGGGCGCACGGCCGACGTATGCCGCACCCTGCGCGACGCGGGGCACCAGGACGCCGTCCGCGCGCGCACGGGGCTGGTGATCGACCCCTACTTCAGCGCCACCAAGCTCGCGTGGCTGCTGGACAACGTTCCCGGGGCGCGCGCCCGGGCCGAGGCGGGAGAGCTGGCGGCGGGCACCATCGACAGCTGGCTGGTGTGGAACCTCACCGGCGGCCGCCTGCACCTGACGGATCCCACCAACGCCTCGCGCACGCTGCTGTACGATCTGCGGACGGGAGCGTGGGATGAGGAGATGCTGTCGCTCTTCGGCGTCCCGGCGGCGGTCCTTCCCGAGATCCGCGCGAGTTCGGACGTCTACGGGACGACGGATGGGGAAACGTTCGGCGAGGAACTGCCCGTGGCGGGGATCGCGGGGGACCAGCAGTCCGCCCTTTTCGGACACGGGTGCTGGACGGCGGGGGAGGGCAAGAACACCTACGGCACGGGCGCGTTTCTGCTCGTCCACACCGGCGACCGCCCGGTTCCGTCGCGCCACGGCCTGCTGACCACGGCCGCGTGCGGCCCGCGCGGGGAGCGGGCGTTCGCGCTGGAGGGCTCCATCTTCATCGCGGGCGCGGCGGTGCAGTGGCTCCGGGACGGGCTGGGGATCGTGGCCGACGCCGCGCAGACGGAGGCGCTGGCGCGCTCGCTGGCCGGCAACGACGGCGTGTTCTTTGTCCCCGCATTCACGGGGCTGGGCGCGCCACACTGGGAGCCGGAGGCGCGCGGCACAATTCTGGGCCTCACGCGCGGCACCACGCGGGCGCACCTGGTGCGCGCGGCGCTGGAGGCCATGGCGTTCAGCACCCGCGACGTGGTGCAGGCCATGGAGGCCGACGCGGGCGTCACGCTCCCCGCGCTGCGCGTGGACGGCGGCGCCGCGGCCACCGACTGGATGATGCAGTTTCAGGCCGACGTGCTGGGCATCCCCGTCCGCCGCCCCGCGATGGTGGAAATGACCGCCCGCGGAGCGGCGGGGCTGGCGGGGTTGGCGACGGGGTTCTGGGCCACTCCCGAGGCGTTCCACGAGGCCCGCCCGGACGAGTCGGACTTCGAGCCCGCCGTGGACGAAGGAGGTCGCGCCGCGCTGCTGGCCGGGTGGCGCCGCGCCCTGGCCGCCGCCCGGGCATGGGCGGAGTATACGGAATAACGGTGCATGTGCGTGGCAACATGCACAACCCATCGCTGGCGGAAAAAGAAAAGGCGGGACGGGCATTGTGCCCGTCCCGCCTTCGTTTTCCCGCCGCCGCTCAGGGCTTCTTTTTCTCCAGCGCGCGCGCGTAGCGGCGGAATCCGTCCACCACGTCGTCGGCGGCCGCAAAGATGGGTCCCACGGCGACCTCCGCGTCACGGGGCAGCGCCAGTTCCAGGATCTGGATGGCGCGCTGCACGGCCTTGGCGCGCGCGTGCGTGGCGGTCTGCTGGGCGGCCACCCGGCGCTTGCGCTGCCGCGGCGCCACCGCGGACTGCAGAAAGGTGCGCCCCGCATCGGTGACCGTCACGTGCCCGTTGTGCTCCGTGATGCACTCGCGCGACTTGAGCGCGCGAATGATGCGGCCGTCCAGATCGGCCGAGGACACGGGGCCGGTCTGGCGGACCAGATAGCGCAGAAGATCGACTTGTTTTTCGTTCAGAGGCTGTGACATGGACGGAAAGATTGTGCTCTCCGCCCCGTGAACGCAAGGGTTTCTCAACATCTTTTTGTAACGCGCACTGAAAAATGGATTATTCGATATATTTTGCGACACGGACGCGACAATGTGTACCTCCCGGAACGGGTCCGGCCCACGATCCCCGTGAACGTGGCGGGGATCGCGGGCCGGAATGCACGCGGGGCGGACTATTCGCCGCGCATGGATTCCGGGTCCACGCCTTCGCGCGCGCACCAGTCCAGGTACGCGGAGGGAAGAATCTCCGACGGCTTGATCTCGCTGCGGCCGCCCCAGAACACGTTGGTGTAGTCCACCTCGATGCCCGCTTCGCGCAGGTGCTCGTCGATGGCGGCCTTGTGGGCCAGCACCAGTTCCTTTTCCGTCCCGTGCGCCACGCCCATGATGTTCACCCCCGCGAACTCCGGCCCGCCTTCGCGCCAGTACGCGTGGGTCATGATGTAGTGGCGCCCCACCTCGCGGCCGGCATCCATCTCCCGCCCGGCAGGAACGCGCCAGTGAAAGAGCGCGTTGTACCGCGTGACCCGCGTGCCCGCGGCGGAGGGCTTCACGTGCTCCAGAAAGGTGCTGAACCGGCCCACCACGCCGCGCTCGTTCAATCCCCGCGCGACCTCCAGGAACTGCTCCAGCGGCACGCCGGCCTCGGCGGCGCGCGCCTCCCACGGGTGCTCCACGATTTCATCGATCTCGAACTCGCGCTTGAGCGGCCCCAGCACGCGCCACTCCAGCTCCGACAGTTCCACGACGGCCGTGTTCTGCACGTGGCCCAGCTCGTCGCTGCGCGCGCCCGGCTCCATGCCGCGGCGGCGGACGTGGCCCACGCCCAGGGTAAACACCGCGTTGGCGGGCATCAGCCGGAACGAGTGCGCGCCCACCTTGGCCTGCAGGTACTCCGCGTGTTTCCGCAGCGAAAAACCCTGTGGAACCTTGAGCGTGGTCCACAGGCGGTACTTGCTCCCGGGCGTCTCCGCGTCGGTGGAGCGGATGACCACGTGTCCGGAAAAGGGATCCTGCTGGAACATGTAGGTAAACGCGGCGTCCAGCTGGTCCGCGTCTACCTGCCACGCCACCAGCGCGCCGGGGGCCAGGTTGGTGGCCAGCATGGTCTGCCGCACGCGGCGGATGACGCCCGCCGCCAGCATGGCGCGAATCCGCTCCAGCACCGCAGGCAGTTCCACGCCCGACAGCCGGCTGATCTCGGCGAACGGCTCGGCCTGGAACCCCTGGATGCGGTCTTCGGACACCTCGAGAATGCGCGCGTTGACGGGATCGGTGGTTTCTACCGGCACCGTTCCCGCCACCGCCGCGCGGATCGTATCAGTCATCGGCTGCTCGCTTCGCACACGGACACGCGGCGCGGGGCGCGCCGCCGCGGGGACGATACGCCCGCGCACCCCGGAACAACAGAGGGAAATCCCCTACCTGCGCGGCGGTAACGGGAAAGGGGAGGCCCGGCGCCCCGGGTCCTCCCCTCCATTCACCCGCGCCAAAGGACGGTCAGCCCTCGCCCGCGCCGCCGCCGGCGGGGACCTCCGCGCCGTCCTCGCGGCGCAGGGTGAGCTTGTACGCCTCGGGCGGCGCGTTGGGCTTTACGCGCACGGACTTGGCGGGAATGCCCACGTTCACGTGGTACGGCCGCACGTCCTTGGTGGCCACCGCCATCGCCCCCACCATGGCGTTCGCGCCGACGTGCGTGCCGGCCAGCACGGTGGCGTGATAGGTGATGCGCACGCCGTCGTCGATCACGGTCTTGAGGTTGGACACATCCACCTGGTCCACGATGCTGTGCGTGTGCGAGTAGATGTTGGCGTAGTCGCTGATGGACACGCCGTTGCCCAGCACGATGCCGCCGCGGTCGTCCAGCAGCACGTTGCGGTGCACCACCACGTCGTCGCCCACCTCCATGTTGTAGCCGTAGCTGAACTCCACGTTGTGAAAGCACTTGAAGTTGCGCCCCACGCGCTTGAACAGGAACGGCGCCAGCGTGCGGCGAAACTGCACGCCCAGGTGCACGTTGCCGCCCAGCGGGCTGCGGTCGAACATCTGCCACATCCACAGCAGCGGCTTGCACTGGTTGAACTTTTCCGTGTCTACCTCGCCGTAGTATTCCGGCTCCAGCGTCACGTTGCGCGCGTCCATCTGCGCCAGCGCCACGCGCGGCGTGAGCGGCAGGGTGCACGGGTCCACGTCGCGCAGGCCGGGGTAGAACAGCCCCGTCAGCGTGCGGCGGCACAGCTCCCACCGGTCGTCGCCGCGCTCCAGCGCCGTGCGGATGTCGTCCAGCCACTCCTGGTACAGCGCCGTGGCCTCGGCCGCGGGGTCCAGCTTCTTGAGGGGATAGCGGGGCATGGTGCCTCGGCCGTCGTTTTCGTCGGGTGAGTCCGCCGCGGAAGGCGGGCGGTGACGCGCAAAATACGCTCGGCGCGGCGCGCGGCCAACGTCAGCGGAGCGCGTGCAGCCAGCGGCGGCGGGAAAGCGGCTCAAAGCCGAAGCGCTGGTACAGCCGCTCCGCGTCCGCGTGCGAGGCTTCCACCTCCAGCTCCACCGCCACGCATCCCGCCTGGCGTGCATGGTCGAGGGTGGCAGCCAGCAGCGCGCGGCCCACGCCCGCGTTGCGAAGTCCGGGGCGCACGTACAGGTCGTCCAGCCACGCCACGGCCCCGCCGTGCTCCACGCGCCAGATGAACGAGACGTTGGAGACGCCCACCATGGCGCCGTCGTGCTCCGCGCAGAGAATGAAGCCGCGGTCCGGCACGCGCAGCACGCCGTCCACCGCGAACTCCAGGTCCGCCCGGGCGATGGGGATGTCGTGCTCGCGCAGCTGCGCCTCCAGCAGATCGGACACCGCGTCCAGGTCGGCGGGGAGGGCGGGGCGGATGGCGAACGGGTCGTTGTGCATGGTCAGCGCAGCGGTAGATGGACGGCGATGGCGGAAGGGGTGAGGGCCACGGTGGCCCCTCCCGCGCCGCGGCGGTGCATCAGGCGCACGGTGCCGCGCCCGGCGAGCGTGCCGATCAGCGCGCCCGCCGCCACGTCGCTCGCCCAGTGCTTGTCTTCGTACACGCGGCTCCACCCCACGACCGCCGCCGCGCCGTACGCCGCGGCGGTCACCCAGGGCCGCCGCGCCTCTTCCGACACCGCGGAGGCGAGGGAGAACGCCACGACGGCGTGCCCGGAGGGGAACGACTGCCGGTTGTTGTCGCCGCTGAGCGCATGGAACCGGAACGGATCGTCCGTGCGGCTGGGCCGCGAGCGTCCGACGCCGTACTTCAGTACCCCGTTGGCCACCCCGCCCGCCGCGAGCCCCGCGCCCACGTGCAGGGCCGCGTCCGCGACGGGCCGGTTGCCGCTGATGCGAGCGGCGCCCCAGGTGGCGCCCAGCAGCGCCGCGCTCCACTGCGGCCGGCCGCCGTAGTTCGCCGCGTCGGAGAGCCCTTCCCACCGCGTGCCGCCGCCGTCGGGAACGGTGGATTCCAGCGTGCGGTCCAGCAGCAGCGCCCCGCCGAGCAGCACCACCCCCGCCGCTGCCTCCCGGCGCGACGGCCACACGTCCTGCCCCGCCGCGGGGCGGGGCAGCGCGGCGGCCAGGGCGAGCAGGGGCAGGGCGAGGCGGAGGGGGAGCATGGAGGGGGAGGGGAAGTGCGGAGTGCTGAGTGCGGAGTGCGGGTACGGCAGTACGAAAGTACGAAAGTACGAAAGTACGAAAGTACGAAAGTACGAAAGTGGGCGCGGGTTGGCGACCAGGGGGGTGCATCGGGTGTTGCCCTCACCCGGCCGCGCTGAGACGCGTCCACCCTCTCCCACGAACGGATGTGGGAGAGGGGGCACACGGCAACGGCACTCCGGCGCGATGCGGACAGGTCGGCGCGGCGGGAGTGAGGCCCCCATCACCAGCCCTTCCCCGAGAAGGCCTGGGGGAAGTGAGACCGCAGCGCGAAGGCGGCGTTCGGCGCCGAGCTCATCGCCGGCGCAGGTGCAGCCTCACGGCAGTATCGTGAGGCTTTCAGCCGTTGTTGCGGCGACTTCAGTCGCTCAGTCGTATCCGGCGGCGCCGAGCCCGGCCATCCACACCGGCATCCGCCGCCCCGGCAACCCTCCCCCAGTCTGTTTTGGGGGAGGGTGGGCCGATCGTGCCGGCCCGGGTGGGGGCCGCTGTGCAGCCCGCGCCCCCACATCCCACTCCCGCACTCACGCACTCAGCACTTCTTTTTCCCCCTCCCGCCACGCAGATTCCGAAACCCCGGCCCGCCCCCGCGCGTACGGCCCCGGATTCGCGGCAGTGCGCACGAGCACCGTCGCCCGGTTCACCTGGAAGGCCAGCCATCCCATGTCCGTGATGCACGACGTTCTGCGCGATCGCGTGATGCGCCACCTGGAAGCGCTCCCCGAAGAGCAGCTGTACCAGGTGATGGACTACATCGAGTTCCTGTCTTCCAAGTACAACCGCTCCGTCCGCACCCCCAACGGAATTCAGCGCTTCGGCGAACTGCTGGAAGACAAGATGCGGCAGCAGGGGCTGGCCTTCGGCACCATCCGCGGCGCGCTGGGCGTGGTGGGAACGGCCGGGCGCGTGGTGTCGGGGATCACCGACGCGGGGCGCTCCGTGATCAGCGAGGTGGGCAACGTGGTGTCGGCCGCGACGGGGCCGGAGACGCCGCCGCCGCCCCCCGCCACGCCCGCGGCTCCTGCGCAGGTGCCCGCGGCAAACGAGGGCGGAGGCATCTTCGGAACGGCCGGACGCCTGCTCTCCGGGCTTACGGAAGCGGGCAAGACGGTGCTCGGCGAAGTGGGTGGCGTGGTTCTTCCTAACGGAACGCGGGACGATCCCAACGGCGCTCCCCCGGCCGCGCCGCCATCGCGCCAGCCGGACGGGGATCCAAAGAGCGGGCCGCCCGCGCCGTAGGCGGCCCAAGACCCGCACCCGAGGTACAGCGTGAGCTACAGCGACGACGATCAGCCCCGCCGCGGCACGGCCGGCCGTGACGATGATCTGGTGGGTCCCCGCCGTGGAGGCCGGGCGCGCGCCGGCGTGCAGGACGACGGCGGCTCCGACGATCTGGTCGGCCCGCGCCGGCGCAGCCGCTTTGACATGGATGACAACCAGGGCGAGGAGCGGCCCCGCCGCGGTGGGCGCGTCCGCACCGGAGTGCAGGCCGCGCAGTCGCTCCCCACGCTGGTGCGCGACATCCCCAACTTCATTCGCCTGGCGGGCGGGCTGGCGCTGGACCGCCGCGTGAACGCGGCCGACAAGGCCATCGTGGCGGCCTCCATTGCCTACTTCTTTTCGCCCGTGGACCTGATCCCCGAGGCGATCCTGCCGGTGATCGGCAGCGTGGAAGACGTGTACCTCCTAATGCTGGCGCTCGCCCGGCTGGTGCACAATACGGATACGGACGTGCTGCTGGACCACTGGCACGGCGATCCCGACAGCCTGGAGCAGGCGCTGACGGCGCTGGACAACGTGAGCGCCATGATCCCCGGCCCGCTGCGCATGCTGCTCGGCGCCGGCCGCTGATGCGCCGCTGAAGAACCGAAACGCCGCCCGGCCCGCGCCGGGCGGCGTTTTCCATTGGGGTACGGAGAGGCAGGGCAGATTGACGGGTGAACGGCGAGGTGTGGCGCGGCGGCTGGGGCCCTCACCCGGCCGCGCTGAGACGCGTCCACCCTCTCCCACGAACAGATGTGGGAGAGGGGGCACAACCCAACGGCGCCCCTCCCCCGGCCCCCCCCCGTGCAAACTGCCGCACGGAGAGGGGAGCGTTTCGGCGAAGGGCGGAGGAAGGCGTGCGCCGCCCGGTCCGGTGCGAGTCGGTGCAGGCGGAGGTCGGGGGTGCGCATGACACCTCGCCCGGCGGTTGAAACCACGCCTCGAGAAACACGAAGTCCGCCTTCGCGGACTGCATCCGCGGCTTTCGCGCGGCCGGTGCGCACCGGGCCGTCCGCCGGGTCGGTTGAAGCCCCGATCGGGACGCGTCAGCGGCCACGAGTCGGGGCTTGCCACTGTTCGAGCGGCGGATTCATCCGCTCAGGCGAGGCGGGCGGCACCGAACTCCTCGCCCGCGCCGGTGCAGCCTCACAGCAGTATCGTGAGGCTTTCAGCCGTTGTTGCGGCGACTTCAGTCGCTCAGCCGCACTCAGGCCTCAGCACTCCCGCACTCCCGCACTCACCGGAACGTCCCCGGGCTCACGCTGTACGTCCGCCGCGGTACCCCGGCGTTGTCTGCGGGGCCCCAGAGGCCCAGCTGCTCCGTCCAGGTCACCGTCTGCAGCCGCTTCCCGTTCAGCGTCAGGAAGCCCGCGGCGCGCGTCGTTACCACGCCCATCTTGCGCAGGTCCGCCAGCCCGCTGATCACCGTGGCGCCGCGCTCGGCCACGATGCGGCGCGCCGAGCCGGGGCCGATCCCCGGAACGCGCACCAGTTCCTCGTACGCGGCCGTCCTGACCTCCACGGGAAAGCGCTCCGGGTGCGCCAGCGCCCAAGATGTCTTGGGATCCGTCCCCAGCGGCAGGTTCCCCGTGTCGTCGAACACCACTTCGTCCGCGCTGAAGCCGTACTGGCGCAGCAGGTAGTCCGCCTGGTACAGCCGGTTCTCGCGCAGCACCGGCGTTTCCGGCGTGTGCTCCATCGGCGTGTCGCGGATGGGGCGAAAGGCGCTGAAATGCGCGTGGTGAATGCCGCCGCGCGCGTACAGGTCCGTCACGCGCCCCAGCAGCGCGCGATCGCTGTCGCGCGTGGCGCCGACGACGAACTGCATCGTCATTCCCGACGCGCCGCCGGGGCGCAGCGGGTCGCCGATCTTTCCGTCGCGCCGCTCCGCCCGTTCGCGGGTCACGCTCCGCCGCGCCTGCTCCAGGCTGGCCAGCGAGGTGTCCAGGTTCTTTTCCGGCGCGATCTGCACCAGCGACGATCCGCACGGCGCCTCCAGGTTCAGCGACACGCGGCTGGCCAGCGCCGTGAGCCGCTCGATCTGCGCCGTCTGCCCGCCGGGCACCATCTTGACGTGGATGTATCCCGTAAAGCGGTGCTTGTCGCGCAGCAGCTCCAGCACCTGGATCAGGTCGTCCATCACTTTCACCGGCCTGCCGGGGATGCCGGTGGTGATGAACAGGCCGCTGCACCAGCCGCGGTGGTACGCTTCCAGGAAGATGCGGACGAGCTCCTCCGGCTTGAGCAGGGTGCGCGGCATGTCGCGGTCGCGCCGCATGGGGCAGTAGTGGCAGTTGAAGCTGCACGCGTTGGTCATCAGAATGCGCATCAGCGACACCTTGCCTTTGCCCGGCACGCGCAGGTCGCGGATGTTCAGCGGGCGCAGCGCGCCGGAATCGTTGGCGTGGCGCAGCCGCGGCGGCAGCGCGGCAGGGCTCCCGGGCGCGCCGTCCCGGTCGTCCCCGGCCAGCCCGATCAGCAGCTCCAGCTTCTGGTCCAGCGTCATCGCATCCACGGCACCCCTCCTGCTTCGGCGATTGTTCGTGT
>NZ_DASVTX010000553.1:0-2589 GCF_036387355.1 Longimicrobium sp. | reverse complement strand
CGGGCGCGGGCACTCGGGGCGCGGCGGCGTTTCCACCCGCGGAATCGCGCCGAAGTACTGCTGCACCATCTGCCGCGCCGCCGCGGGGTCAAAGTCGCCCACCAGCGTCAGCGTGGCGTTGTTGGGCGCATAGTAGGTGCGAAAGAACTGCTGCACGTCCTCGATGCGCGCGGCGTTCAGGTCTTCCATGCTGCCGATGACCTCGTGCGCGTACGGAAAGCACCCCTCGGCGCTGTAGATGCCGGTGGAGGTGGCGCGCAGCAGCGAGCGGGTGTACGGCGCGTTGTCCACGCGCAGGCGCCGCTCTTCCTTTACGATCTCCTGCTGGTTGGCCAGCTGCGCGGGCTCCACCTTGAGCGAGCGCATGCGGTCGCTTTCCAGCCACAGCGCCAGGTTCAGCCGGTTGGGCGGCACCACCTGAAAGTAGTTGGTGCGGTCCTCGGCGGTGGAGGCGTTGAGCCCCGTGGCGCCGGCGGCCTGCAGCAGGCGCGAGTGGTCGCCCTTGGGCGCGTTCTCGGAGCCTTCGAACATCATGTGCTCGAACAGGTGCGCAAAGCCGGTGCGCCCCTGCCGCTCGTTGCGGCTGCCGACGTCGTACCAGAGGTTCACGGCCACCACGGGGGTGTTGCGGTCCGGCGCCAGAACCACGCGCAGGCCGTTCTGCAGGCGGTACGTCTCGAACGGAAAGTTGACGGTCGAGGTGCCCTGGGCGGACGCGGACGTCGCGGCCCCCGCGAGCATCAGCGCCGCCGCGAGCCCGCGGACAGGGGATGGAATCATGCAGCCTCCATCGGAGTGTGCCGCGGCGGGCGCGCCGAAGACCGGCAGGGCCCGTTTGCGCGGCGGGAATCCCCGCCCGCGGCGTCCGGTGAATGCCGGGCGCGCGTGGCGGGTGTGGTCAGTGGTTGATGCGATCAAAGTGGGGCGGCTTGCGTGTGCGATCAAGCCCGCCCGGCCGGAACACCTGATTCCGCCAGCGCGGCGCGGTACACGCGGGCGGTGCGCGCGGCCATGCGTTCGGCCGTGAACCGGCGCCGCACCCGCGCCCGCCCCGCGCGCCCCCACCGCCGCAGCGCCTCCGGGTCCGCCAGCGCCGCGCGGATCGCCTCCGCAAGCGCGCCCGCGTCTCCCGCGGGAACGAGCAGGCCCGTCCGTCCGTCGCGCACGGCCTCGGCGGTGCCGCACACGTCCGTGCCGATCACCGGCACGCCCATCGCCATCGCCTCCAGCGCCACCAGCGGCAGCCCTTCGAACAGCGACGGCAGGATGCACAGCTCCGCCGCCCCCATCAGTTCCGGCACGTCGCCTCGCGTTCCGGGGATGATGATCGCCTCGCTGACGCCCATCTCCCGCGCGCGGCGCTGGATGGAGGCGCGCAGCGGCCCGTCGCCCACCCACACGAAGCGGGCGCGCGGCTCCGCGGCAAGCACGGCGGGAACGGCGTCCAGCAGGTGCGCGTGCCCCTTCTGCGCGGTAAAGCGCGCCACGGTCAGCAGCACGCGTGCGTCCTCCGGCAGCCCCAGCTCCGCGCGGACCTCGGCGGCGGAGCGGCGCGGCGCGCGCGGCCGGGCGATGCCGTTGTGCACCGCGCGAAGGATCTCCGGCGCGAACCCGGCCCGGGCGTAGCTGTCCCTCGCCGCGCGCGACACGCAGATGATGCGGGCGCAGCGGGCCGCGACGGCCGCGTGGTCACGCACCTGTTCCGCGTCGGTGATGACGTACGGCAGGTGCTCCGTGCGCACCACGGGGATGCCGGCGACGGGCCCCGCGTACACGGCGTGGTGCCCCTCCCATCCTACCCCGGCATGCACGTGCAGCAGATCGACCGCGTTGGAGCGCAGCCACGCGGCAAAGGGTTGCTCGTCCGCCGCCGCGCGCACCGTGATGGCCGCCGCGCCGATCCCCATCCGCCGTGCCCTGGCCAGCAGCCGGTCGCCTTCGGGGGATGACGGGCAGACGAGCGAAACGCGGTGCGCGCGGCGCAGGGCGCGCGCCAGCAGCAGCATGTGCCGCCCGACGCCCGAGGGCTCCAGGCTGTCGGTCAGAAGGCAGACGTGAGGCATTCCATCCGTGCGGGGGAGAGAGTTGGCCGCGCGGCACTGCGCACGCCCCGCGCCACGGCGCTTTCAGCCACGGATCAAAACAGGAATTGCGCACACGGAGGCACGGAGCCACAGAGGAACCGCAACCGAAGACCATCACGCAGAGACGCGGGGGCGCGGACAGCAACGGAAGACAATCGACGGCCAGCCATTGTGGATGTCCTACTCTGTGTCTCCGTGTCTCTGTTGGAGATTGAAGTTGTTCACGCGCTGGCGGAAGGTGTGCGGTCCCGAATCACCACGTCGCCCAAACCTTGTACACGGCGAACACGTCGGCACAACCATTGCCCGGTGGCGCAGGCCCAATCTGCGTCCGGGAGGATCGGCGAGCCTGCCGCTCCCGACCCGGCCGCGCGCGCCTCCGGCCCCCGAACCACGCATGCAGAAGGCTTCCGCCAGCCCCTCCGGCGACCGCGCGTCCAGCTCTGACCTGCTCTGCTTTTCGCATCTGCGCTGGGACTTCGTGTACCAGCGCCCGCAGCACCTG
>NZ_DASVTX010000552.1:0-14179 GCF_036387355.1 Longimicrobium sp. | reverse complement strand
GATCGTTCTGGCCCTGGTGGGCATCTCCGCCATCCTCATTCTCCCCGCTGCGTACGCGCTCTGGGCGCTGCGGCAGGTGCACGACATCGCCCAGACGCTGGACGCGCGCGACGTGGAGGCCACGGACGCGTACGGCGACCTGCGCGACGCGCTGGAATCCGCCGCGGACGGGCAGACGCGCTTTGTGGCCCTGCACCAGCTGGGCGACGTGACGGAAGGGAGCGCGGCCGACACCACCGCGGCCCGCGCGCGGGTGGACAGCGCCTCCGTGCGCATCGGGCAGGCGTTCGGGCGGCTGCAGGCGGCGCACTACGGCGACGCCACGCCCCGGGCCGAGGCGCTGTGGCGGCGGCTTTCCCTGCAGATCGCCCAGGAGCGCGCCATCGTGGCGGCGGGGGGCGACACCCCCGACGCGCTGCGCCGCGACATCGCGGGCGGGTTCGGGCGGATGGAGCAGGAAGTCGTCCCCATCGGCCGCGCCATCCAGGACCGCACGGGGCGGGAGGCGCTGCGGGCGGAGCGGGTGGCCAGCGGCGCCGTCAACACCACCCTCACCTCTCTGGCGGTGGCACTGCTGCTGGCCGTGATCCTGGGCACCTGGCTCACCCGCACCCTGCTGCGCCCCGTGGGCGAGCTGCGGCGGGGGATGGGGACGGTGGCGGAAGGCGACCTGGACCCCCACCTGCGCATTCCCGTGGAGCGCCCGGACGAACTGGGCGACCTGGCCCGCTCGTTCCGGACGATGACGGCGCGGCTGCGGGAGCTGGACCGGCTCAAGGCCGAGTTCGTGTCCGTGGCCTCGCACGAGATCAAGACGCCGCTGAGCGTGATCCGCGGCTACGTGACGCTGCTGGCGGACGGCATCTACGGCCCCGTGAGCGACAAGCAGCGCACTACGCTGGAGGCGGTGAACTCGCAGGCGGACCGGCTTACGCGCCTCGTTCACCGGCTGCTGGACGTGAGCCGCTTCGAGGCCGGCGGGGGACGGCTGGAGCTGCGCGAGATCGACCTGCGCGAGTTCTTTGACGAGCTCACCAGCGGCTTCCAGGTGCTGGCGATGCAGAACGGCATCGAGTTCCCCGTCCGCCTGGCCGGCGACCTCCCCGCCACCCTCACGGGGGACGAGGACCGCTTGAACGAGGTGCTGGGCAACCTGCTCAGCAACAGCTTCAAGTTCACCCCGCGCGGCGGAACCATCCGAGTGGAGGCGGAGCGCTGCCCCGACGGCATCTGCATCGAGGTGGAAGATTCAGGCGTAGGGATCCCGGCGGACAAGCTGCCGCGCATCTTTGAAAAATTCTATCAGGTAGACAACGACGCGCAGCCGCGGTCGGTGGGCTCGGGGCTGGGGCTGGCGATTTCGCGGGAGATCGTGGAGGCCCACGGGGGCACGATCAGTGCGGAAAGCCAGGAGGGCCGGGGGACGCGCTTTCGCGTGGTGCTCCCGCAGCGGCCGCCCGCCTCCAGGGCGGCCTGACGCCACGCCGCCGATCCTGATGAAATTCGCCGTTCTTCTGCTGTGCGCCTGTTTTGCTTCGGGGTGCTCCGTGTTCAACGGGCGCGGGCCCGCCGGCCCGGACGCGCCCCGCTCCGCCGACCAGCTCTGGCGGCAGGCGCACCAGGCGCTGCGGCAGGACTCGGTTCGCGTGGCCATCGCCGCGTTCCAGCGGCTGGCCAACGACCATCCGCGCACCCGGGAGGGGCGCGAGGCGCGCTTCTACCTGGGCTCGCTGTACCTGAACCCGGACGGCTCGACGTTCAACGCCACGCTGGCCGCGCAGAACCTGGACATCTACGTGCGGGCCGACACGGCGGGAGGCGCGGTGGCCCACCGGCCGGAGGCGCCGCTGCTGCTGGACCTGGCGCGGCAGCTGGTTCTGCCCTGCGAGCAGCGGCGCGGCGACCTGCGCTGCGACCCGGACCCCGTGGTCCGCACGCGGGTGGTGGGCACCGACACGGTCCACGTCCGGGCCAGCGCCGAGCAGACCGCCGAGACGGCCCGTCTGCGGCGTGAACTGGCCGAGCGCGACGCCACCATCCGCAGCCTGCGCGAGGAGCTGCAGCGCATCCGCAACACGCTGGCGCCCCGCCCCGAGTAGCGGCGCTCGCAGGCGCGGCGGCATCGCGCGGCGGAATAACCGGGCCCCGGACGAGACGCATCGTCCGGGGCTTTTTCGCGTTCATCCCGGCTGATGCGGAAACTCCGTAGCCATTGCGCGGGGCGGGTCCAATAACCGAACAAAAGGCGAACATCGCACCCTCACGCGGGTATCATCTCCGACGGGAAAGGAACGTTCTTTCGAGCGGAGGAGAGCCATGCAGATGATCGATTTCGAGCGGGCGGGCGGGGTGGAGCCCGGGCGGCTGGAGCGCTGCCTGGGGCTGACGGCGGTGCGCGTGGGCATCGGGCGGTACCGCGTCACCGGCGGAGACGAGCCGCACTGGGTGGACCTGCGCTCGCAGCTGGTGCCCCGCTGCGACTGCGGCGACCACCTGTGGCGCGAACGGGTCTGCAAGCACATCCTGGCCGCCCTGCTGCGCGAAGGCGACCCGCGGGTGATTCGCGAGATCGGCGGGCTGGTGCAGCGGCTGCGGGAGCCGCGCCGGTAGTTCCGCTTATGCATCTTGCATGGCGGCGCGCGTCCGGTGTATGAATAGCGGCAACGCCTCTCACCCGTCGCCGCCATGACACAGCTGAACTACAAGCACCTGCTCTACTTCTGGACCGTGGCGCGCGAGGGCAGCGTCACGCGCGCCTGCGGCCTGCTTCACCTCACGCAGCCGGCCATCAGCGCGCAGATCCACAAGCTGGAACGGCAGCTGGGCGAAAAGCTGTTCCAGAAGAGCGGGCGCAACCTGGTGCTCACCGAGGCCGGGCAGGTGGCCTTTCGCTACGCGGACGACATCTTTCGCACCGGGCACGAGATGGTGGACGTGCTCAAGGGCCGCCCCACCGGCCGGCCGCTGCGCCTGGCGGTGGGCATCGCCGACTCGATCCCCAAGCTGGTCGCCTACCGCCTGCTGGAGCCCGCGCTCGCCCTTCCCGATCCGGTGGAGATGGTGCTGGTAGACGACCGCCCGGACCGGCTGCTCGCGGAACTCAGCATCCACGCGCTGGACCTGGTGCTCACCGACAGCCCCCTTCCCCCCACGTCCAGCGTCAAGGCGTACAACCACCTGCTGGGCGAGTGCGGCGTCACCCTGTTCGCCCGGGCGGAGCAGGCCGCGGAACTGCGCGACGGCTACCCCGCTTCGCTGAACGGCGCCCCCTTTCTGATGCCCACGGAGAACACCACGCTGCGTCGCTCGCTGGAACTCTGGTTTGACCAGGAGGAGATCCGCCCGCGCACCGTGGCGCAGATCGCCGACAGCGCGCTGCTGAAGGCCTTCGGGCAGGCGGGCGCGGGCGTGTTCGCGTCGCCCTCCGTGATCGACGCGGAGGTGCGGCGGCAGTTCCGGGTGGAAGCCGTGGGCACGGTGGAGAGCATCCGCGAACGCTTCTACGCCATCAGCGTGGAGCGCAAGCTCAAGAACCCCGCCGTGGTCGCCATCTGCGAATCCGCCCGCCAGCACCTGTTCGAGGCCGCCCGCCCGCGGCGCACCCGCAAGGCCCGCCCCGGCGCGGGGGCGCCGGCTCAGGAGGCCCCGTCCGCCGCCGAGTAAGGGGCCGCGCGGACGGGGCCGGATGCATTGTTCTGCTAATCCACATATAATTTTCTTATGCTTACCCGGCGCCACCGCTCCATATATCATTGATTTGTTAGAATTTACAGGGCTAGGCCGGTGACCGGCGCGTTCAACGTGATACGCGATCCGGTGCGTAAAATGAATAGGTGGGCTTGAGCGGCGCGGCGTGCGGCGCGATCTTCAATCCATCGCAGAACCACGGTGCACGCGCCGGGCGGACTAGCCGGACGGCTGGCCGCAAGCGGAGTCCCAGAACCGGGATGGAACGGATGATCGCATGGATGCTGTGGGTTGCGGCGGTGGCGCTGGCGGGCGCGGGAACCATCCGGTGCCCGCGGCGCGCGGCGCGGCTGGCGCCCGTTCTGGTTCGGGCCCGGCGCGGCCGCTGACGCGCGACGAGTCACAACGGAGAAGAACGCGATGTACAACGCAAAAGTCTTTCTGCTGATGGCCGGGCTTACCGCCCTGTTCGGCGGCGTGGGTGCGCTGCTGGGCGGCCAGTCCGGAATGCTGATGGCGCTGCTGTTCGCCGCGGTGATGAACGTGGCGATGTACTGGGGATCGTCCGCCATGGTGCTGCGGATGTACGGCGCCCGGGTGGTGACCGCCGCCGACGCGCCGGAACTGTACGAGATGGTGGACCGGCTGCGGCAGCGCGCCGGGCTCCCCATGCCGGTGGTGGCAATCGCGCCGCACGCGCAGCCCAACGCCTTTGCCACGGGGCGCAATCCGGAGCACGCCGTGGTGTGCGTGACGGAGGGGCTGATGGGGCTGGTGTCTCGCGAGGAGCTGGAAGGGGTGGTAGCGCACGAGCTTGCGCATATCAAGAACCGCGACATGCTGCTGCAGACGGTAACGGCCACCATGGCCGGCGCCATCAGCAACCTGGCGCACTTCGGCCTGTTCTTTGGCGCGGGGCGCGACGACGAGGACAGCAATCCCGCGGCGGCGCTGGCCATGGCGATCCTGGCGCCCATGGCGGCGATGCTGATTCAGTTCGCCATCAGCCGCCAGCGCGAGTTCAAGGCCGACCAGGTGGGCGCGCAGATCAGCGGCCGTCCGCTGGCGCTGGCCAGCGCGCTCGCCCGGCTGGAAAGCGGCGCGCGCCACATTCCCATGGACGTCGCGCCCGCGGTGGCGCCGCTGGCCCAGGTGAACCCGCTGGCGGGGATGGGCGGCGTGTCCAAGCTGTTCAGCACGCACCCGCCCACCGAGGAGCGCATCGCGAGGCTGCAGGCGCTGGCCGCCTGACGGTTCGCGTCGCGCTCGCGGCCGACTGACAGGAACCGCCTCCTGCCCTCCCCGAGGGCAGGAGGCGGTTTTCCCTTTACCGTCACCGACGCGCAAAACTGCACACTATTGACAGGCGCTGCTTGATCCGCGATTTTTCGTTTCGTTCGCTGTTTCTGCTATACCCCCCTGTTCGCATCCGCACTCCTCAGAGGTAACGCATCATGGATGAGTTGTGCGTCGATGCAGTCGCGATGGTGCGGCAGATCCGCGACGCCGGCTACGAGCGGCTCAAGGATGCGACGCCCGCTGAGGAGGTCCGCTACTCCCAGGAAGCTGCAGCGAAGTTCAGGGCTCAACGCGAGGCTGCACGGTCGGCCAGGCACCCCGGCAACTCCTGATCGCACAGCCGCCTGACGCGATGCGCGGTCTGCTCAGGTATAAGGGATGGAGTTACTGACACATGACCGAGAAGAACAACGAACTGACGATCGACGCAGTGGCGATGGTGCGCGCGATCCGTGATCGCCACTACGAGATCCTGAAGGACGCAACCACAGAAGAGCGGCTGCGCTTTTCTCAGGAGGAGTCCGCCAAATTCAGGGCAGAACAGGAGGCGAGACGCGCGGCCAAGCACCCCGGCGGCTCCTGCTATTCCGAGGCTCGATCCACGATGCCCCCGCGCCGGAGTTCAGCGCGGGGGCATCGTTTATGGTGGGGCGGCGGCTCCGCTCAGGCTTCGCGGCCGAGGGCGGGGGCGAACTCGCCGCGGCCCAGGTCGCGCGGAACGTCGTGCAAGCCGGTGCGCAGGTGGTCGGTGGCGACGGCGGCGGGCTCGGCCACGTTGTCCACGCGAAGCTCCGGCGCGTCCTCGGTGCGCACACCGCCGGCCGGCTTTACGCCCAGCCCGTGCTCGTACACCATCCGCCCGCCCAGGTACGCCGTGTACCCCGCGATCCCCAGCGCCACGGCGCCCCAGGCCAGGTAGCCCGGCGTGGGGCGGCGCCGGCCGATGCGGTCCGCCGTCATCAGCGCCGTGATGCCGAGCACGGCCAGGTTGCCGTTGCGGTGCGTGGCCAGCAGCGCGTGCGTGTGCTCGTTGGTGTTCGCGGCCTCCTGCGCCACGAACCCAAAGGCGCCCGCCACGGTTCCCGTCACCAGCGTGGCGGCGATGCAGATTTTTCCCATCCCCAGCAGCGTCTCGCTCCCGGTGGCCGCGCCCAGGGCGTCGGCCACCAGCGCCGTGGGGAGCAGCGCGAGCGGATAGTGCACCAGCGCCGGGTGGATCTCCTGAATGCGAAGGGGCATGCGGGCTCTCCTGAAAAGCGGGTTCGGGGCGGGTGGCGAGGCAGAACCCGCGCCATCGCGCCAGGGCCCCGCACGCCGGCATCGCGTCCCGCCTCCACCCTCCGTGCGCGGCGCGGACTTTCTCGCCGGTGCGGCGGGTGATACGTTGTGGGCATGACCAACCCCGCCCACGGCCGTTCATGACGCACGTCATCTCCGTACCGCCCACGCTGGACTCCGACGCCTTCGACGCCATGGTCGAGGAGGCGTCGCGGGCCGGGGACGCGCGCCTGCTCTTTGACGCGCGCCACGTGCGCTTCGCCGATCCGTACGGAATGACGGGGCTCCTGGCGCTCGGCGAGCACTTTACGCGCGACGGCGTGAAGCCGATCCTGCAGTTTCCGCAGGCGGCGGACGTGGGCGGCTACTTTACGCGGATGGGCTTCGTGGGGGCGGCCGGCGCCGCGTTCGAGATGCACGACGCGCCGCGGCCCCGCGTGGGCGAGTCCGGTGTCATGCTCCCCATCACCGTGATCAACTCGCACGAGGACGTGCACGGCGTCATCGAGGAGCTGAACGAGAACCGCATCAGCACGCTGCTGGCGGAGCAGCTCGGCTACTCGCGCGCCGACGCCATCGCCTTCAGCATGCTGCTGAGCGAGGTGTCGCAGAACATCATCGAGCACGCGGACGCGCCGGGGTGGGTGGGCATTCAGACGTACCGGCGGTGGCGGCGCATCGACAAGCGCGTGGTGGTGATCGCGGTGATGGACCTGGGAATCGGATTCCGCGGGTCGCTGGACCGCGAGCACAGCGGCCGCTTTGGCGACCGGTGGGGCGACGCCACGGCGCTGGAGGCGGCGTTCATCCACGGGGTGACGCGCTTTCGCGACCCGGGGCGCGGGCAGGGGCTCAAGCAGATCCGCAAGAAGGTGGGGCGCTGGGGCGGAAAGATCGCCATCCGCAGCGGCACGGCGCGCATTGCCGACGTGCCGGACTGGGACGACGGCGTGCCGATGGTGACGGACCTGGCCAACTTTCCCGGCTCGCAGATCCTCATCATCCTTCCCGCCCGGGGGGAGACCCCTGTGGCGGAACCCGCGCCCCGCGCCGCCCCCGCGCGCCCCGTCCGCCGGTAGGCGCCGCGCCCGCCCGGCGGCCCAATCGACCTTTATCCACGAATCCGCATTCACGCGGCTTCCCTGAACAAGAGAGCATGCTAATGCCGACGGTTACGTTCAACACCAACAAGGGCACGTTCACGGCCGAGCTGTACCCCAACGAGGCGCCCATCACGGTGGACAACTTCACCAAGCTGGTGAAGGACGGCTTTTACGACGGCATCATCTTTCACCGGGTGATTCCGGACTTCGTCGTGCAGGGCGGCGACCCCATCACCAAGGAAGCGGGCGGGCTGAACAACCCGCGCGTGGGCACCGGCGGCCCGGGGTACAAGATCAAGTGCGAAACGGCGGGCAACCCGCACCGCCACGAGGTGGGCGCGCTGTCCATGGCGCACGCCGGCAAGGACACGGGCGGCAGCCAGTTCTTCATCGTGCTGAGCGAGCAGAACACGCGGCACCTGAACGGCGTGCACACCGTATTCGGCAAGGTGACGCAGGGGCTGGAGGTCATCACCCAGATCCGCGCCGGCGACAAGATGGAATCGGTGACGGTCAACGAGGCCGCGGCCTGATCGCATGCTGCAAGGGCGCAGGATCGCTCCGCTTCCCATCGACCTGTCGCACGCCGCCCGCCGTTCCGTGACGTCTCTCTTCAGCAACCTGGTCACGCGCCCCACCGGGCGCGCCATCCGGACCGGCGTGGAGAGCCAGATCGCCGAAATGGAGGACGCCGAGCGGCAGGTGACGATGTCCATCCTGGACTTTTCACAGGTCCGGGTGCTGGACTATTCCTGCGCCGATGAAATCGTCGCCAAGCTGCTGCTGCGCTACCTGGGCGAGGAGCGCCCCGCGGAGGCGTTCTTTGTCGTTCGCAACCTGCAGGAGCACCACGTGGAGGCCATCGAGGCGGTGCTGGAGCGGCACGGGCTGCTGCTGGTGGCCGTGGACGACGAAGGCCCGGTGCTGCTGCTGGGCGAGACGGACGCCGTGCAGCGCACCGTGTGGGACGCGCTGGTGCGCCGCGGGCGTGCGTCCCGCGCGGAACTGGCGGACGAGACTGGGCTGGCGCGCGAGGCCGTGACCGCCACGCTCACGCACTTCTACCTGAAGCGGGTGGCCGCCGTGCACGTGGACGGCACGGTGTCCCCGCTTTCCGCACTTCTTCTGCAGGACGCATGATGCCCAGCCATGGCGGAATGGGAACGGCCGCGATTCACGCCGGCGATCCGGAGCCCCGCACCAACGCGCCGGTCGTAAACCCCATCGTTCCCAGCACCACCTTCTACATGGACCCGGACGGCGGGGGCGACCTGCTGTACTCGCGCTACGGCAACGGGCCCAACCACTCGGTGGTGGAGGCGCGGCTGGCGGCGCTGGACGGGGGCGACGACGCGCTGGTGCTGGGGAGCGGCATGGCGGCCATGTCGTGCGCCATGCTTTCGCTGCTGCAGGCCGGCGACCACGTGGTGGCTACGGACGCCATCTACGGCGGCACCCGCGCCCTGCTCACCGACGAACTGTCGCGGCTGGGGATCGCCACGACCTTTGTCGACTTCTTTTCGTCCGAATGGCAGCGGGCGCTGCGGCCGGAGACGCGCGTGGTGCTGGGCGAGTTTCCGTCCAATCCGCTGCTGCGCGTGGCGGACCTGCGGCCCATCGCCGATGCGGCCCACGCGCACGGGGCGGCGCTGGTGGTGGACGCGACGTTTGCGTCGCCCATCAACTTTCGCCCGCTGGAGCACGGCGCGGACCTGGTGATGCACAGCGCCACCAAGTACCTGGCCGGCCACAGCGACGTAACGGCCGGCGCGCTGGTGGGCAGCCAGGCGCGGGTGGACGAGGCGCGCAAGCGGGCGCGCGTGTGGGGGCCCATGCTGGATCCGCACGCGGCGTGGCTGCTGGAGCGCGGGATCAAGACGCTGTCCGTGCGCATGGAGCGGCACAACCGCAACGGAATGGAGGTCGCGCGCTGGGCCGAGCAGCGGCCGGAGATCACGCGGACGTTCTACCCCGGGCTGGCGTCGCACACGGACCACGAGGTGGCGTCGCGGGTGCTGGACGGCTTTGGCGGGATGATGGGGATCGAGCTTCGCGGCGGAGGGCCGGCGGCGTCGCGGTTCGTGCGGGCGCTGCGGCTGATGAAGGTGGCGCCCAGCCTGGGCGGGGTGGAGTCGCTGGTTTCCGAGCCGCGCCACACCTCGCACGCCGCCATGACGCCCGACGAACGCGCGGCGAACGGCATCCGCGACGGGTTCATCCGCATCTCGCTGGGCATCGAAGACGCGGCGGACCTGATCGCGGACCTGGAGCAGGCCCTGCGCGCGGCGGACGGGGGGTTGCAGGAGCGCGAAGCCGCGGACTGAGGCGGATCACCGGCTGCCGAAACCGCGTCTCTCACGGAGGTCACGGAGGTTGCACGGAGGTCACGGTACAGCACCGAGCAGCCTCACGGGAACGTGTCGACAGAAAACGGACGGGAGCCACGGCGGCTTCCGTCCGTTCCTATTCCCTATTCCCTATTCCCTATTCCCTGCTTTTCACGGTTCCTCCGTCAGAAACCGGCTGCTGATCCAGCCCAGCCGGTCCAGCGGCACGGGAGCGGCGGGATCGTCGTCGCGCATGGCGGCGCGCGGAGGTGTGCGGCCGTCCATGAGCGCGAACCACCAGACGCGTCCCGTGGCGTCGGCCCGCTCGGCGATCGCGATGCCGCGCGCGCCGGCCGCGTACTCGGCCAGCGCGTTCCCGTGTCCCTCCCACCCCGACCACTCCTCCCCCGCCCCGATCTCCGGCCCGGACCGAAGGGTAAGCCCCGCGCTGTTCACGCGAAAGCGCCGAGGCGCGCTCCAGAACCGCGCGGGCCAGACGAGCGCCACGGTGCCGCCAATGCGGGCATGCGGCGAGTAGCGGACCGCCCCGCCACCCTCGTAGGGTGCGTAGTACTCCATCGTCCACGCGGGATCTGCGCAGCAGCCATACTGAATCGCGCGGAACCGGAGCGGCGCTCCCGCCTGCGCACGGTAGATCCGCTGCATGGCCGTGGGGCGGTCCAGAACCTCCACCGCCCGGCCGCCGCGCACCTGCCACATCCTGAGCCGCGTTCCCTCGTACGTCCCCAGTTCGCCGTCGTTCATCGCGTACGGCGGGCCCTGGTAGATGACGTCGGGCGTCCCATCGCCGGAAAAGTCCACCAGGTGGTAGTCGCGCACGCTCTCCCCTGTCCGCTCGCCGCCGACGGTGCCGCGGACCGGAACGATGCCCAGCGCGGCCAGTCGCGCCTGCATGTCGGCGGGGCGCGGCGCCTCCACCCGCGGCCACTGGAGGGAGTCCAGGTCCATGAAGCGCCGCGGGTCCGCGAAGTCGGGCAGGTCGGGCCAGGAGGGCTGCGCCGCGGGCGCCGGCGAAGCGGCGCGGGGCGCAAGGCCGGAGACGGCGGCCCGCGCGGCGGTGGATTCGGATGCATCGGGCGCGCATGCCGCCAGAAGGAGGACGGGCGCGAGCAGAGAAGGGCGCATGGGGACGGGGAGCGTGGGGATTCTGCGGGAGCCGAAGTACTCTGCGCCGCCGCCCCCGTCCGCACAACCCTTCTGTCCGTGTGGCGCCAGCCTGATGCAAACCCCAGATTGGGCCCGGAAGCTCCGGCGCGCGATTCGCGACGGAGACGGCGGAGGGGCCGGGGATGAACACGACTGTGCAGCGAATGAACGAGATCGTGGAGATTGCGGTGGTGGGTGCGGGGCCGTGCGGGCTGGCGGTGGGGATCGCGGCGGAACAGGCCGGGCTGAGCTGCACCCTGTTCGACCGGGGCGCCATCACCCAGGCCATGCTGGACCATCCCACCTACGTCACCTACTTCAGCGGGCCGGAAAAGCTGGAGATCGGCGGCATTCCCTTCACCACCTCCGGCGACAAGCCGTCGCGCCGCGAGGCGCTGCGCTATTACCGCAAAACGGCGGAGTTCTACCGGCTGGACGTGCGGCAGTACGAGGAGGTCACGGAGATCGCGCGCGACGGCGAACTGTTCGTCCTTCGCACGCAGGGGCGCGGGGTGGAGCACGAGCACCGCGCGCGCAACGTCGTCATCGCCACGGGCTACTACGACAATCCGCGCCTGCTGAACGTGCCCGGGGCCGAGCTGCCCAAGGTGCGCTACTACTTCGACGAGCCGTACCCGTACTGGAACCAGGACGTCGTGGTGATCGGCGGTGGCAACTCGTCGTCGGATGCGGCGCTGCTCTGCTGGCGCGAGGGAGCCCGCGTCACGATGGTCCACCTGTTCGACGGCATCGACCGCGGGGTGAAGCCGTGGGTCAAGCCGGACATCGAAAACCGCATCGCCGAGGGCTCCATCCCCGCGCTCTGGCGGCACCGGCTCGTGGAAATCCGCCCGGCGGAGGTCGTTGCGGAGAGCCTGGACACCGGCGAACGCGTGACGCTGCCCAACGACTGGGTCCTGGCGATGACGGGATACGAGCCGGATCCATGGCTCCTGCGCAGCCTGGGCGCTACCATCGACCCGGTGACCGGCATTCCGCTGCACGACCCGGCGACAATGGAGACGGACGTGCCCGGCGTGTTCGTGGCCGGCGTGGTGGTGAGCGGGCACGACGCCAACAAGATCTTCATCGAAAACGGCAAGCTTCACGCCCCCCTGATCGCCGCCCGCGCCGCCGCCCGCCGCGGCTGATCGCTGGATCGCGCCTTCCTGCCCTCCCGCAGCGGACGGCGACCCTCTGCATCGAGCACCGCCGCCGCGCCCTGGACCACCTGGCGCGGGCGGGGGACACGGCCAAGCCACGGTCCGGCTTCGCGCTTGCGTGCGCGGGGCCGGGACCTTCTTCTTTTCACCACCCCTGCACACACCCGCACCCGGAGCCGTCGCGTGAACACCTGCCTTTTCGTGCTCTGCCTGTCGCTGGGCGGTGGGAACCGCGCGCCGGCCCTGCCCGACAGCTGGATTGGGGAGGACAAGCTGAAGCACTTCTTTGTCTCGTTCGCCGTCACCAGCCTGGCGGCGAGCGGGGCGCGGGCCGCGGGCCTCAGCCGCGACGCCAGCACGCTCGTGGGCGTGGGGACGGGGGTGAGCGTGGGCGCGTGGAAGGAGTGGAGCGACCGCAACGCGGGCACCGGCACGCCGTCGTTCCGGGATTTCGCCTGGGACTTGGGCGGCGTGGGCGTGGCTGCGGCCGTCCAGCAGCAGACGAGCCAGTGAGCACGCCCGAGCCCCGGGCGCCCGAGGTTCCGGCGCGCCTGGTGTTCGCGTCGGGGGAGTGGACGGAGGGGCGTGCGCAGATCGTGGAGCGCAGCCCGGCGTGGCGGCGCAGTTCGGCGCTCATGCAGCTTTCGCTCTGGCTCCTCATCCCCATCGTCTTCTTTATCCCGCCGCACATTCCGTGGGTGCTGCTGGTGCTGATGCTGGGCGCCTACCGCGCCTTCAACCGCTTTCGCGAGCACCGCACCCTGCTCGCCCTCCACGGCGTGTGCCCCAAGTGCGGGACGGAGCAAAACTTTCCGGAACTGGGGCGGATGAAGCGGCCCCACGTGGTGCGCTGCCGGAACTGCCAGTGGGATCTGCGGGTGGAGGCGCCCCTGGCGGGCGCTGCCTCCTGAGGCCAGCGCCGCGGGAGCGCTGCTACCCTGGAAGCATGATGCGCATTCCGTCGTTGCTGGCCTTGCCTGCGTCTGGTGCAGCCCGAGTTCTCCAAGCGCACCGGCGCACCGACTCGCGCACCTCTCCGGATCAGCGGTCGACGCGGTGATGGGCCGGGTGCTGGGTGGGTCACGTGCTACTACGTCCTGGCGCCACGTCGGGAGACGCGCCGTGGGTTGAGACCGACCGGCCATCGGCGCTTCCGTACGTGAGTCGGGCGGCCCTGACATCCGGACATGAGAACCGGTTCCGGCGTCCTGAGGCGCTGCACGCGATCCGGAGCCGGGCGGGGAACATGGGTCCGGCAAGCTGGAGCACACCGGCTCCCGGAAGCGGGCGCGTAAGCTCTTGCACAAAAAACGCCTTATGCGCTACCCTCTTTACGTCTCGATCTGCGTGATGCGCAGTGAAGCTCTGTTTCCTCCTCGGCTGTGCGGTACCCCGCTGAGCGCATCTCCTGCGCGGAACCCTTCTTTCCTCCCCTTCCGCCAGCGCTCGGCATCATCCCTTCTGGAGTTTTCCTCGCGATGTTTCACGGTCAACGCCGGCCCGACTGAAACGGATGATGATCATCTCGCCCTTGCTGGCCCTCGCCTGCATCTCGTGCGACCAGAGTCCGTCCGCGTCCACACCGCACGACCGCGAGTACATGTCCTCCCGCTTCGACTGCACTGTCGATGTGCGCGCGGGAAGCCTTGCCTGTACAGAATCAAACCCGGCGAGAGGGGATGTTGGCCCCGCCCTTCTCGGTCAGAATCAAATCAAGATGGCGTCATCCAACCTGGTGGCCGACACGATAACGCAGATCACTTCGTTCGATGCGACTGTCCAGAACCTGCTCACGCATGCCATCGGTACGCCGGACGGCCAGGCCCGAACCGGTCTGAAGGTCTTTTTCGAGAGCGGGCCCACGGCCGCCGCATTCAATGCACCGTATGACACCGGTACTGTCAACGTGCGCAACCCGGATGGGGTGCAGAGCTTCAGCAAAGCACGTCAGCCGTACTTCTTCTACGACACGATCCTCCAGCCGCAGCAGATCACGCGGGCGAAGCGTTGGGAACTTACGGTCCCCCGTTCGGTTGCGCGCTTCAGCTTCAGCGTGCGGGTGTTCTCGTTCACCCCACCGGAAACCAAGGTTCCTGACTCGGCCCCCCAGGGATTTCTGATTCCGGCGGACTCGGTTGCGAAGCTGTATGCGCTG
>NZ_DASVTX010000551.1:0-9994 GCF_036387355.1 Longimicrobium sp. | reverse complement strand
TCGCCGAGAACGGCGCCACGGGCAGCCCGGAAGTGATCTACATCCCGGTGCGGTCGGGCTGCGAGTTCCAGCCGTACCAGGTGGACGTGAAGGCCGGCGCGGTGCGCGGCGAGGAGTAATCCTCCCGCACGCAATGCCGGGCAGGTAAGGGGAGGGGCGCCACACGGCGCCCCTCCCTTCTTTTTGTCTCCCGCACCCCCGTCCGGGCGTGCGGGCGCCCCATTTGCATTCTTCCGCGGCCAATGGGCGCGCTTTGCTGATTTCCCCTGACGTGGACGATTGCATGCACATGGCTGGCAACGCTGCCGCGGGCGCTCCGGACGCATGGGGCGGGCGCCGGGTCCGGCGCGGACACGCTGATGTTCCGGGTGGACGGGCCGCCGCTTTCCGGGCGCGCACAGCCGCTTTCCTGCTGGTCTGCTGCGCGCTGGCGGCGGGGTGGGCGGCAGGCCCCGCCGCGGCGCAGCAGACCACCACCGTGGCGGCCGGCGCGCGCTACCAGGCCGGCTCGCTGCACCGCGCCCTGTGGGGCGGCGCGTACCGGGACCTGTGGGCCACCCCCGTTCGCGTGCCCGTGCTGGCGCCGGACACCTTTGCCGGCGGGCTGCGGGTGGAGCAGGCCGGCGGCGGCCTGGCTACCGAGTCGCTGCGCCTGCGGGGCCGGGACGGGCGCGAGTACGTGTTCCGCTCCGTGGACAAGGATCCGGGGCGCGGGCTGCCGCCGGACCTGCGCGGCGGGCCGGTGCAGTCGATCTCCCAGGATCTTGTCGCCAACAAGCACCCCGCCGCCCCGCTGGTGGTAGACCCGCTGCTGGCCGCGGTCGGCATTCTGCACGTGCAGCCCCGGCTGTACGTGATGCCCGACCACCCGTTTCTGGGCGAGTTCCGCGCGCGCTTCGCCGGCCGGCTGGGGTGGGTGGAGCTGCGGCCGGAAGACGACGAGGAGGGCGCGCCCGCCTTTGCCGGCGCCAAGCGCGTGGTGGGGACGGAGCGGCTGTTCGAGCGGCTGGAGGAGGATCCGGAAGAGCGGGTGGACGCGCGCGAGTACCTGGTCGCCCGGCTGATGGACATTCTGGTGGGCGACTGGGACCGGCACCTGGACCAGTGGCGGTGGGCCGGCTACGAGACGGAAGGCCGCTGGCGGTGGCGCCCCATTCCCCGCGACCGCGACAACGCGTTCAACGACTACGCCGGCTTCTTCAACCTCCCCGTCCGCGCAGCGGCGCCGCAGCTGGCGCGGTGGAGCGAGGACTACGTGGACCTTCCGGGGCTGGTGAAGACCGGGGGTGACCTGGACCGGCGCCTGCTTTCGGAACTGGACCGCGCGGCGTGGGATTCCGCCGTCGCCTTCGTGCAGTCGCGGGTGACGGACGCGGTGATCGAGGGCGCGGTGCGGCAGATGCCCCCGGAGTACCAGCCGTTCAACGCGGCGCGGCTGGCGGGGCAGCTGCGCTCCCGCCGCGACCAGCTGGGGGAGGCCGCGGCGCAGTTCTACGGGCTGCTGGCCAGCGACGTGAACGTGCACGCCACGGACGAGCGGGAGCGCGCGGAGGTGCAGCGGCTGCCGGACGGCACGGTGGAGGTGGTGATCCGCAGCGAGAAGGTGCCGGGCGTCTGGTTCCGGCGCCACTTTCGTCCGGACGAGACGCGCGAGATCCGCCTGTACCTGCAGGGCGGGGACGACCAGGCGGTGGTGCGCGGGACGGCGTCCAACTCCATCCAGGTGCGCCTGATCGGCGGCGGGGGCGACGACGTGCTGGCGGATTCGGGGAGTGCCGGCGCGCGGATGACGGTGATCCACGACGACCGGGGCGACAACCGGCTGGTGCGCGGGCGCGGCACGGTGATCGACGCGCGGCCGTTCGATCCGCCCCCGTCGCGCTCGCTGTTCGGCAACCCGCCCGCCCCGCGGGACTGGGGCGCAGACTTCGCCCCCATCGCTCCCTACGGGCGCTGGCAGACCAACGTGGGTCCCGTGCTGGGCGTGGGGCCGCGGTGGACGCGGTACGGATTTCGGCGCTACCCGTACGCGCGGATGATCAGCCTGCGCGGGGTGTACGCGCCGCTGGAGGACGGGTTCGGCGTGGAGGCGGACGCGGACTTCCGGCGCACTTCGTCGCGTGACGGGCTGCGGCTGGCGGCGGGGGCGAGGACGTTTGACGTGATCCGCTTTCACGGGCTGGGGAACGAGTCGCCGGGAACCATCGAGGAGCGGTACGAGGTGACGCACTCGGTGGCCACGGCGGAGGCGCGGTGGCACGGATGGACCGGCGCGCGCACCTCGTTCTCCGCCGGCCCGGTGGTGCGCTGGATGAACCCGCGCGACGACCGCGACCGGCTGGCGCCCCTGCGCGGCGGCGACGGGCTTACGCAGGCCGGACTGGCGGGCGGGGTGCAGATCGACGGACGCGACACGCTGCCGGTCACGCGCGGCGGCTGGCTGCTGCGGGGCGGCGCGCGCGCCTTTGCGCACGACGACGGCGGGCCGTTCGGCCGGGTGGAGGGCGAGGGGCGCGTGTACCTCCCCCTTCTGGGCGGCGGTCCGTCGCTGGCGCTGCGCGCGGGCGGCGCCGTGGTGCGCGGCGCCTTTCCCTTCCAGGAAGCCGCGTACCTGGGCGGGCTGGAGTCGCTGCGCGGGTACCCGTACCAGCGCTTCGCGGGCGACGCTTCGGCGTTCGGCGCGGCGGAGTTGCGCCAGCCGCTCGGGCAGGTGCACGTGCTGGTGCGCGGCCGCGTGGGCGCCTTCGGGTTCGGCGAGGCGGGGCGCGTGTGGCTGGACGGCGAGTCGCCGGGGGAATGGCACCCGTCGTACGGCGGCGGGGTGTGGTTCGAGACCACGGGCCGCGTCCTGACGCTCACCTACGCACGCGCGGACGTGACGCGGCTGTACGCGGGCCTGGGCCTGCCGTTCTGAGACGGCGTCGAAAGACCCTGCTCTGCTGAGAACGGGCGTGCGGGTCGCGACGCTGGCTCGGCGGCAAGCAGATCCTTCGACTCCGCGCCACAGTCTGGCGCAGCGGACAGTCCGGTGCAGCGCTCCGCTCAGGATGACAGGTGCTGTGCGCCTAACCGATTATGGTGTATGAGTTTGTCATCCTGAGGAGGCGCCGGAGGCACTTGCGGCGGCAGGGCACTTTGGCGCCGACGAAGGATCTACTGCGCCTGTGAGAACGGGCCTGCTGGTCGCGACGCTGGCTCGGCGGCAAGTAGATTCTTCCTCTCCGCGTCAGGATCCGGAGCGGCTGAAGGTCCGATGCAGCGCTCCCTCTGAATGCCGAGGGCAGGGTTTTCTCAGACGCTCGGACCGGCGGAAGTGGGGCCGCGGGTCCGATGGGAACCGACCGCAGCGCCCGCACCGGGCGGGGAACGGGTGCCGGCGGGGCGGGGTAGAGGCAGATTCGCGGGAACCCGTCCGGCGGCCGGCGTCACGGCCGCCCGGGACCGCCCTTTCGCGGAAGTACGATGGACGACCTTCACAGCGACCCCTTCCACGGGCCCTCCGGCCGCCCTCCCGGCCTTCCCGCCGCCCCGCGGACCGCGCCCGCCGTGGACCCGCGGCAGATGAGCACCGGGCGATGGATGTGGGAGTGGACCAAGGCGGTGAGCACGGCCATTCTGCTCTTTCTGGTGGTGCGCACCTTTGCCGTGGAGGCGTTCAAGATCCCCACCGGCTCCATGGAAGGGACGCTGCTCATCGGCGACTTTCTGCTGGTGAACAAGGCGGTGTACGGCGCCGAGATCCCGCTCACGCATCAGCGGCTCCCCGCCTTTTCCGTCCCGCGGCGCGGCGACGTGATCGTCTTTCTCCCCCCGCACGAGCCGCACAAGAACTACGTCAAGCGCATCGTGGGCGTGCCCGGCGACACGCTGGAAATGCGCGACAAGGTGCTGTACCGCAACCACGTGGAGCTTGCGGAGCCGTACGCCCGGCACACCGACCCGCTGGGCGACCCCACGGACCCGCAGATGGACTGGCAGCTCGGCTACCTGGTGAACCGCCGGCTGACGTGGAAGACGTACCACCCCACGCGCGACAACTGGGGGCCGCTCGTCGTCCCCGCGGGAAAGTTCTTTGCCCTGGGCGACAACCGCGACCGGTCGGAGGATTCGCGCTACTGGGGGTTCCTGGACGCGCGCGCCATCCGCGGCCGTCCCATGTTCGTCTACTACTCGTTCCAGCACGACCTTACGGAGCAGTTCGACTGGCTCACGAGAGTACGCTGGGACCGCATCGGCGAAGTGATCCGCTGAAGCGGACCGGGCCGGCGGTGGCGGATACGGGAAGGGTGGAAAGGTGCTAAACAAATAGCGGCGCGACCTCGGGCAACCGGGGGCGCGCCGTGCTCGTTTGGCGAGCGGGGGCACGGGTTTGCGGGTGGGGGTTGACAGGCTTGGGCCGGTTTTCCATGTTCCGTCTCAGGCGCGTCCCACCGCGGCTGCGCCCGCCTCTCTCCCGCTGTACCGCGCCTCTCGGCGCATTCTCCACCGGGTCCCCCCGAACGGTCCCCCGCTTCCGTCCTCCGGAGCACGCCGATGACCTTCAGCCCACCCAAGAAACTTCCGGCCGAATCCGAGTCGCTGGACCAGTACCTCCGCGAGATCAGCGCGTATCCGCTCATCAACCGCGAAGAGGAATGCCGGCTGGCGCAGCGCATTCGCGAGGGCGAGGCCGAGTCGCTGGAGCGGCTGGTGCGGGCCAACCTGCGGTTCGTGGTGGCGGTCGCCAAGAAGTACCAGAACCAGGGCGTTTCGCTGGCCGACCTGATCAACGAGGGCAACATCGGGCTGATGCGCGCGGCGCGGAAGTTCGACGAGACCAAGGGGATCAAGTTCATCTCCTACGCCGTGTGGTGGATCCGGCAGGCCATTCTGCAGGCGCTGGCGGAGCAGTCGCGCATCGTGCGGGTGCCGCTGAGCCGGGCGGGCGCGGTGCACCGCATCGGCAAGCGCAGCTCGGCGCTCACGCAGGAGCTGGGGCGCGAGCCCACGCTGCAGGAGATCGCGTCGGAGCTGGAGGTGCCGGAAAACGAGATCAGCCACGCGCTGGCCATGTCGCAGGTGTACCTGTCGCTGGACGCTCCGCTGGTGCCGGGAGAAGACGGGCAGCTGTTGGACTACCTGTCGGACACGGTGTCGCCGGGGCCGGACGACGAGGTGTACGAGCACGCGCTCAAGCGCACGATCGACGACGCGCTGGGGACGCTGAGCGAGCGGGAGTCCAAGGTGCTGCGCCTGTACTTCGGCCTGGGCGACACGGAGCCCATGACGCTGGAGCAGATCGGGGAAAGCTTCGGGATCACGCGGGAACGGGTGCGGCAGATCAAGGAGAAGGCACTCCTTCGCCTGCGCCACCAGTCCCGCGCTCGTTTTCTGGAGACCTTTCTGGTCTAGGTCCGGTCGCCCGCGCGATCGGTGGTGCCGGGAGCTGGGGCGCTCGAGCGATCGGGCGCCCTCCGCCGTTGGTGGAGGGTGCGGGGCGGGTGGGATCGGTGCGGGTGGCGGAGTGCAGGGCGGCCCCCACCCGGGTTCGCATCCCTCACCCACCCTCCCCCCAAAAAGACTGGGGGAGGGTTGCCGGGCGGACGGCTGCGGTGCTCGGGGTCGAGTTTCCCGCCGCGGGCGGTGGCTGAGCGACTGAAGTCGCCGCAACAACGGCTGAAAGCCTCACGGTACTGCTGTGAGGCTGTGCCGGCGCGGGACGTCCGCCGCGCGACCCCGAGAAGCCGGAGCCGCGCGTGAGCCGGACGGGCGTCGGCCGGGCACCGGGCGCTGGGCACCGGGCACTGGGCACCGGGCACTGAGCACTTCCAGACCGGGCACGGAGCACTCCGGCACCCCGCACTTCTCCCCGCCCCCGGGTTGACACATTCGCCCGCTTCATGTATTGTGACGGTCTGTCCCGACCACGCCACTCCGCCTCCGGCACGGCGCCGGAAGCGGAGTTTTCGTCCGGAACACCAGAACCCGCCGGCACAGGCCGGCACAGGCCCGCGCCTTGGGCGCGAGAAAAGCGAATGAAGACGTATTCCGTCAAAGCAGGCGAGATCGAGCACAAGTGGTTCGTCGTCGACGCGGGGGGCAAGATCCTCGGCCGCGTGGCCACGGAGATTGCCCGCGTTCTGCGCGGCAAGCACAAGCCGATCTTCACGCCGCACCTGGACACCGGCGACTACGTCGTGGTCATCAACGCGGACAAGGTCCGTCTGAGCGGCAACAAGGCCGACCAGAAGACCTACTTCAAGCACACCGGCTACATGGGCGGCGAGAAGTTCATCCCGTTCCGTGAAATGCTGGCCAAGCACCCCGAGCGGGTGATTGAGCTTGCGGTGAAGGGCATGCTGCCCAAGAACGCCCTCGGCCGCCAGATGCGCAAGAAGCTGAAGGTGTACGCCGGGACGGAGCATCCGCACCAGGCCCAGAATCCCGAGCCCCTCACCTTCTGATCATCATGGCGACGGAACAGATCAACGCGGTCGGACGCCGCAAGACCTCGGTGGCGCGCGTGTACCTGCGCCCCGGCACCGGCACCTGGTCGGTCAACGGGCGCACGCTGGAGGCGCACCTGCCCCGCCACGTGCTGCAGCAGTCGGCCAGCCGCCCGCTGGTGGCCACGCAGACCGAAGGGCAGTACGACGTCAAGGTGACGGTGGCCGGCGGCGGGCTTCGCGGCCAGGCCGACGCCATTCGCCTGGGCGTGGCCCGCGCGCTCCTCAAGATCAACGAGGAATTCCGCGCCACCCTGCGGGCCGAGGGCCTGCTGACGCGCGACCCGCGCGAGGTGGAGCGCAAGAAGCCCGGACGCCCGGGCGCCCGCAAGCGCTTCCAGTTCAGCAAGCGCTGATCGGGAGCGTGGGAGATGCCGTGCCGGGATGGCCGCAGGGCCGTCCCGGCACGGGTGTTTCCCGAATCCCGGTACGATCAAGCACACTGCCCGACGCCCGCGCCGGGTGCCGCCCTTTCCGGGGCGGTCGGCGGGGCGGATGACGGCGGTGGAAGCCCGGGCCCCGTGGTGGGGCCGCAGGGAAAACCGCACTCCCAGGACCGAGTACCATGGCCGTCCCCCAGATCCAGGACCTCCTGGAAGCCGGTGTCCATTTCGGGCACCAGACCAGCCGCTGGAACCCGAAGATGCGCAAGTTCATCTTCGCGGAGCGCAACGGCATCTACATCATCGACCTCAAGAAGACGCAGCGGCAGATCGAGCTCGCCCAGGAACTGGTGCGGGGCGTGGTGTCGCGCGGTGAACGCGTCCTGTTCGTCTGCACCAAGAAGCAGCTGAAGGGCGTGGTGGAAAGCACGAGCGAGCGCTCGAACTCGTTCTTCGTGACGGAGCGCTGGCTGGGCGGCATGCTCACCAACTTCGCCACGATCAAGAAGCAGATCCGCCGCATGCGCGAGCTGGAGCGCGGCCAGGACGAAGGCGCCTTCGAGCACTACACCAAGAAGGAGCGCCTGATGCTGGACCGGGAGCGCGAGCGCCTGGAGAAGTATCTGGCCGGCGTGAAGGACATGGGCCGCCTGCCGGGCGCGCTGTTCGTGGTGGACGCCAAGCGTGAAAAGATCGCCATCAGCGAGGCCAACAAGCTGGGCATTCCGGTGATCGCCATCGCCGACACCAACGCCGACCCGGACGTGCTCACGGTGCCCATCGCGGGCAACGACGACGCGATCCGCGCGGTGGAAGTGATCAGCGGCGCCATTACCGACGCCATTCTGGAGGCCCGCGCCGCGATGCCGGCCGAGGACCGCCGCCGCAGCGAGGAACCCGAGGCGACCACGTACAGCAGCGAGACCGGCGAGCAGAAGCCCGCCGACCGCGGCGACGACCGCAACCAGAAGCGCCGCCCGCGCCGCAAGCGCCGCCCGCGTGCGGAAGGCGCCGGGATGGGTGCCGACGGGGGCGACGAGGGCTGAGGCCCGCGCCAGACGGACGGTGTTTCAGGGGCCTCCGGCGCAGCACGCCGGCGGCCCCTTTCCACACCCGCGCGCCGCGCGGGGCAATTCGCCGGGGCCACGGGGTTGCGCGAGCGCCCCGGAACCCCGATTCTCCGGCCCGCGGCCCCGCCGCGCGCCGGCCGACACCCAACGACGCACTTTTCCGGGACGGAAACCCTACGATGTCCAACGTAATCAGCGCACAGGCGGTCAAGGAGCTCCGGGAGCGCACCGGCGCCGGGATGATGGAGTGCAAGAACGCGCTCAGCGAGTCGGGCGGCGACATGGAGGGCGCCATTGACCTGCTGCGCGCCCGCGGCGCGGCTAAGGCGGCCAAGCGCGCGGAGCGCGAGGCCCGTGAAGGCGCCATCGGCAGCTACATCCACATGGGCGGCAAGATCGGCGTGCTGGTGGAAGTGAACTGCGAGACGGACTTCGTGGCCCGCAACGACGCGTTCCAGCAGCTGGTGCGCGACATCGCCATGCACATCGCCGCGGCCAACCCGGTGGCGATCCGCCGCGAAGACTTTCCCGCCGAGCTGGTGGAGCGCGAGCGCGCGGTGTACCGCGAGCAGATGAAGGAGTCGGGCAAGCCGGAGCACATCTGGGACAAGATCGTGGACGGCAAGATCGACAAGTTCTACAGCGACCAGGCGCTGCTGGAGCAGCCGTACGTCAAGAACCCGGACCAGACCGTGGGCCAGCTGATCACCGAGGTTTCCGCCAAGACGGGCGAGAAGATCGACGTGCGCCGGTTCTCGCGCTACGGCCTGGGCGAATGAGCGGGGCGGCCGACGGCGGGACCGAGGGGCTCACGTATCCCCGCGTGCTGTTGAAGATCTCCGGCGAGGCGCTGGCCGGAGAGCAGGGCTTTGGCATCAGCCCCCCCGTCGTCGACCGCCTGATCGACGAAATCCGCTACGTGCACGAGATGGGCGTGGCGCTGGGGCTGGTGATCGGGGGCGGCAACATCGTCCGCGGCACCACCGCCAGCGCCCAGGGCATGGACCGGGTCAGCGCCGACTACATGGGGATGCTGGCGACGGTCATCAACGCCCTCGCCATTCAGAACAGCCTGGAGCGCAAGGGGGTGGAAACCCGCGTGCTCACGGCCATTCGCATGGAGCAGCTGGCGGAGCCGTACATCCGCCGGCGGGGGATGCGCCACCTGGAAAAGGGGCGCGTGGTGATCTTTGCGGGCGGCACGGGGAACCCGTACTTCAGCACCGACACGGCGGCGGTGCTGCGCGGCATCGAGATGAACGCCGACGTGATCATCAAGGCCACCAAGGTGGACGGAATCTACTCGGCGGATCCCAACAAGGACCCGAACGCCGAGTTCATCCCCGAGATCTCGTACCTGGACGCGCTCTCGCGCGAGCTGGGGGTGATGGACGCCGCGGGGCTTTCGCTGTGCAAGGAGAACCGCCTCCCCATCGTGGTGCTGAACCTGGACACGCCGCGCGCGGTGGCCCGGGTGGTGCGCGGCGAGCGCATCGGCACGCTGGTTCACTGAGCCTTTCTACGACCTGATCCGGAGACCGGAACCGTCATGTCCAGCCAGCAGAAAGCCCGTCAGCGAATGGAGAGCGCCCTGGAGGCGCTGCGCCGCGACTTTCAGAGCGTGCGCACCGGCAAGGCCAACCCCGCGCTGCTGGATTCGGTGCGGGTAGAGGCGTACGGCTCCATGCTCCCCCTCAACCAGGTGGGCACGGTGAGCGCGCCTGAGCCGCGCATGCTCACGGTGCAGCCCTGGGACAAGAGCCAGATCAAGGCCATTGAAAAGGCGCTGCGCGAGTCGGATCTGGGGCTCAACCCCAGCAACGACGGCAACATGGTGCGCATTCCCATTCCGCCCCTGACGGAGGAGCGGCGCAAGGAATTCGTAAAGATGCTGCACAAGATGGCGGAGGAAGCGCGCGTGGCGGTTCGCCAGGCGCGCAAGGACGCCAACGACGACGTCAAGGCGCGCCAGAAGGATGAAGGGCTTTCCGAAGACGACATCCGGCGCGAGCAGGCCGACGTGCAGAAGCTGACCGACCAGTACGTGGCCAAGGTC
>NZ_DASVTX010000550.1:0-11505 GCF_036387355.1 Longimicrobium sp. | reverse complement strand
CCCATACTCCGCGGCACAAAGTCAACCAGTCGTGCTGGTCTACTGTGTGGCGGAACGCTTCGACAGGCGCGATCCTGCGCATGTCGACGCCGGTGCGACTCCATCCCCATCAACCCGAATGGCCGCCCACTTCGGCGCCGGGGCGTCATTCTGAAGGAGCGTGCGCCGCGCTCTCCTCGGCACCGCGTTCATCCGCGACTGAAGAATCCCGGACCGAAGCATCCGCCGCGCTGCGGGCCGGCGTGGCGTGCTCCAGCCTCTCCCGCCGCACCCGCGGCTTCCGAGCGCGGCGCGCAACCGGGCGTGCATCGGACGCGGTGGCGCGGGATTCTTCGGTCGGCGCCAGAGTCCCGGGGTGACGGACGGTGCGGCGAGGCGCCTCGCTCAGAATGACACTCGAAGCCCGAGCCGGGTGAGGAATCCGGTGCACCTGAGGTGACGGAGTCGGTGCGCCTGATACCGGTTCGCGCCTTCCCCACCGGCACTGTCCGCCGCGCCGGTCTTGCCGCCCACCTCGGCGCTGATACGGCTCCGCGCCGCTTCCTACCCCGCTTGAGCAACGACCGTGGGTCGTTCGGAGTGGTCCGGTGGTCGCGAACTTCTGCCGATTCGTATAACGTTTGCACACCCCGCCGCAAACGGGTGCCGATGCGGCGTTTCCGGCACGCTGATTGCCTCCCCGGGCGGCCCAACTCGAACCGGAGGAGACGAGCGATGCAGAAGCCGATCGACGGCCGCAGACACGGACTGGTGGATTACGCGACGGTGGCCACGGTAGCCGCCGCGCCGCGCGCGCTGGGCTTTCCGCGGCAGGCGGAAGGGCTGGCCTACGGGCTGGCCGCGGGGTACCTGGGGCTCTCGCTGCTGACGGACTATCCGCTCTCGGCGCGCAAGCTGGTGCCCTTCAAGGGCCACGGCGCGGCCGAGGTGGCCATTGGGGCGGCGCTGCCGTTCCTGCCGTGGCTGCTGGGGTTCTCGGAGAACCGCGCCGCTCGCAACTTCTTTCTGGGGCTGACGGCCATCACCGCCATCAGCGCCGCACTGACGGACTGGGACGCGCCGGACGCCGACACGCAGCACCCCGGCGACCGCACCATCAACCTGGACCGCGACCTGGTCAACCGCTGACCGCGCGAGAAGGGCCGGGCGAAAGGGCGGGCGCCGCAAGGCGCCCGCCCTTTTTTCCGTGGCCGCAGGGCGCGGTTGCGTGAGGGATGCGGGCCCGAAGGGTCGAGACGCCGGCGCGCGCGCACCGCAGCCCGGGGGCACGCGATGCACCCTGGCGCGCGGGTGGCTCGACGCCGTTGGGCACAGTTGTACCGTGCCCTACGGCGCCCGCAGCCCGGCCCGGAGCGCAGCGGAGGGACACGCCCAAAGGCAGTACGAGAGTACGAGAGTACGAGAGTACGAGAGTACGAGAGCACGAAGAGGCCCCTCACGACGGATCGTGAGGGGCCTCGTTCAACTCCGCGTCACCAGCGCGCGGCCAAGCGCTACTGGTACTGGATGTAGAGCGGCTTGGGCTCCAGGCGCAGCAGGTCCGCCGGGCTCATGAGCGGGTCGCCCTTCTTGGTGTCGTTGTGGTAGAACAGCTTGAACCCGGTGAACTGCACGGGGTGCCGCACCACGTAGTCGCGGTACGAGTCGCGCTTGAGCCACGGCGCGCCCCAGCCGTCCATGTCGATCACGATCTGCACCTCGGGGCGCAGGATGATGTCTTCGGTGTTGGTCACCATGTTGCGCGTAAAGCGGTGGATGACCAGCACCTTGGGAGGCAGCCGGTTCTCGCGCACGATGCGCGCGAGCTGCTCGCTCACGTAGTTGATGTCCGCCGCGTGCATCGTGCCGATCTTGCGGCCGGGAACGATGCCGCCCCGCATGTAGAACTCGGGGTCAACCGCAAAGTGCACGTCCGGGTTCTTGAGGATGTTCTCGAACCGCGGCATGATGTTGCGGATGTCGTCCGTGCCCACCTGCACGTCCACGATGAACAGGCCGTTGATGGACTGGGCCATCTGGTAGATGCTGTCCACCACCGCGTCACGCAACTGGTTGCGGTAGTGCCCCGACGGCCCGGGGTCGCCCTGCGCCACCACGCTCACCATGTGCAGGCAGGGCACCGCCGGGTGCTGCGGGTCCGCCGCCGTCCACCGCTGCACCTCGCGCTGCAGCCGCGACAGCATTTCGTTGCGCGGGTACTCGCCCAGCGCACCCATGCGGCGGGAGCTGGGGTTGCCGTAGTAGCACACGATGCGCTTGTCGGGCAGAATGGCGCCCGGCAGCGGACGCGGCCCGTTGACCGGCCAGCCGCTGGCCCGCGCGAACGCGGGGTCTTCACCCGCGTTGAAGCGGCGCGCGGGCGGCCCGCCCGCCTTCTTGATGCTGTCGGCCGCGATGCTGTCCGCGCGGGCGATGCTGTCGGCCTGCGCGCTGTCGTGCCGCGCCAGCGCGTCCTTGACCTTGCGCGTCGCGGTGTCGGCCGGGGCAAAGTTGGCCGCGCCGGCCTGGCCCGCCGCCTGGGCGCCGGTCTTGGGCGCGCCCTCGGCACCCTTGGCCGCGCCGGCCTTGTCCTTGTCCGCGCCGGAATCGCCGCCGTCGCCGCCGCACGCGGCCAGCGGAAGCAGCAGGGCGGCGGCGAGCGCCAGCCGTTTGATGGTATGCATGGATCCGTGCATCACGTAACCGTCTCCTCGGGTCCGGGGTGGGCCGGGCTCGGGCCCGTCGCCTTCTGACGTCTTCAGGGGATGGCCGCTCGGCAAGGAACGCGCCCGCCGCCGCGCGTCAGCGGCGCACCGGGTGCCCGCGGCCGGCCAGGTACCCCCGCGCCTGGGCCAGCGTGTACTCGCCGAAGTGAAAGATGGAGGCGGCCAGCACCGCGTGCGCGCCTGCGCCCAGCGCCGCGTCCAGGTGCTCCAGCGCCCCCGCCCCGCCCGACGCGATCACGGGAATGCGCACCTCGCGCGTGACCGCCCCCAGCAGCGGCAGGTCGTACCCGTCGCGGGTGCCGTCGCGGTCCATGGAGGTCAGCAGGATCTCGCCCGCGCCCAGCTCCTCCGCGCGGCGCGCCCACGCCACGGCGTCGATCCCCGTGGGCGTGCGCCCTCCGTGGGTGAACACCTCCCACCCGCTTTCCGCCTGCGCCGAGCTGCGCGCGTCCACCGCCACCACCACGCACTGCGAGCCGAAGTGGTCCGCGGCGCGGCGGATGAGGTCCGGGTCGGTGAGCGCCGCGGTGTTCACGGCCACCTTGTCGGCGCCGGCGCCCAGGATGGCGTTGAAGTCATCTACCGTGCGGATGCCGCCGCCCACGGTAAAGGGGATGAAGATGCTGTCCGCCGTGCGCCGGATGACGTCCAGCATGCTGGCGCGCCCTTCGTGGCTGGCGGTGATGTCCAGAAAGCAGAGTTCGTCCGCGCGCTCGGCGTCGTAGCGCATGGCCTGCTCCACGGGGTCGCCCGCGTCGCGCAGCCCCACGAACTGAATCCCCTTCACCACGCGCCCGTCCTTGACGTCCAGGCAGGGGATGATGCGCTTGGCCAGGCTCATCCCAGCGTCTCCAGGCGGCGGCGCATGCCGTCCGTGAGCGCGCCGCGGTACACGGATTCCACCGGGCCGCGCAGCACCAGCGACCAGTCGTCGCGCACGTGCACGTCCAGCGTGCCCCCGGGCATGCGCACGGCCACCTGCCGCTCCGACACCATCCCCCGCCGCACCGCCGCCGCGGCCACCGCGCAGGCGCTGGAGCCCGACGCCCGCGTCTCCCCCGCCCCGCGCTCCCACACCCAGGCATCCACCCCGTCCGGGTCCATGGGGACGGCGAACTGCACGTTCACGCCGCGCGCAAACGCCGGGTGCGTGCTGATCTGCGGGGCGCGGCGGCGCAGCGCCTCCACGTCCAGCTCGTCTTGAAAGATCACGCAGTGCGGATTGCCGATGCTGACCACGTTGATGCGCACGATGTCGCCCGATTCCAGCTCCAGCGGCTCGTCTTCCGTTTCGCGGTCGGGCCCCGCGAGCCCCACGTCGGCGCTGCCGAAGCGCGCCGTGCCCATCTCGGCCTCCACGGACAGAACGCCGTCGGCCGAGCGGTGCAGCACTTCCATGCGAACCAGGCCGCCGGGCGTTTCCACGGTGAAGGGCGCGCGTTCCCCCACGTCGCCCTGCTCCAGCAGGTAGGCGGCAAAGATGCGCAGCCCGTTGCCGCTCTTTTCGGCCTCGCTGCCGTCTGGGTTGAAGATGCGCAGCCCGAAGTCGGCGGCGCTGGACGGCACGCGCGCCAGGACGCCGTCGGAGCCCACGCCGGTGTGCCGGTCGCACAGCAGGCGCACGGCGGGCGGGGTGAGCTCAAAGCCCAGCCCCGCCATCTCCAGCGCGATGTAGTCGTTCCCCAGGCCGTGGCCCTTGAAGAAATCAGTCACTCGTCGTTTCACCTGACCATGGATTGATGTGCGGCGCGCCCCAGCCGGCACAGTGGCGCTCGTTGCGCGTAACAATGATCAGATCCCGGACCAGCGCCGTAGCCACGATTCATTCCCGAGAGCAGGCGGACAGCGGGAGCTTCGCAGGATTCACTCGCCGTTGCGCTCCATCCATGCGTCCCAGTCACTTTCCCGGATCTCGCCGGTCCGGAGCGCCTCTGCCAACGGAGAATTCTGCATGAGGTTCAGGAACGGGAGGCCCGGATACTCCGCCGGATCCACGTACTTGGCCCACGGCAGCGCGTACGACTGGCTCTCCTCGTCCCACTCCCACACCCACCTGCGTTCCGCCCCGGCCTCGTTCCGCGTTTCCATCGGCCCCTCCCGCGTTCGGTTTGGTCACCCAAACCCAACCCTAACAGCGGGTTCAAAACCGCGCAACGAGACGCGAGCCGCCACGAGCCGGACAGAGCGGACGCAAACGCGCGTCCGGCTACAGCTTGGCGAAGTTGCCCAGGATGCGCAGCCCGTCTTCCTGGCTCTTCTCCGGGTGGAACTGGATGCCCCACACGTTGTCGCGCCCCACGATGCTGGCGAACGACGCGTCGTAGCGGCACCGGCCCAGGACGTGGTCGTTGTCGTCGTCCAGGACGGCAAAGGAGTGCACGTGGTAGAACCAGCGCGGCTCCGGCCCCGCCACGCCGTCCAGCACGGGATCCACCTCCGCGCGGCGGATGAACTCCACCGCGTTCCACCCCACGTGCGGCAGCGGAAGCTCGGTGGGAATGCGCCGCACGCGGCCGGAAAGGAGCCCCAGCCCGGGCACGGACGGCGCCTCGTCGCTCCCTTCGTACAGCAGCTGCATCCCCACGCAGATACCGATGAAGGGGCGCCCCGCGGCCACGTGCCCGCGCACGGCGTCGCCCAGGCCGCGCTCCTCCAGCCGCGTCATGCACTGGCCAAAGTGGCCCTGCCCGGGAAGCACCAGCCGGTCCGCGGCGCGCGCCACGGCGGGATCGTCCGTGAGCGTGACCCGCGCGCCCTGGTGCTCGAACGCCTTGGCCACGGAGCGCAGGTTGCCTGCCCCGTAGTCCAGCAGCACCACGTGCGGGCGCGCCGTCACAGCGCGCCCTTGGTGCTGGGCACCTGGTCCGCGCGGCGCGGGTCCAGGGCGGTGGCCGCGTCCAGCGCGCGCGCGGCGGCCTTGAAGGTGGCCTCCACCACGTGGTGCGCGTTGTCGCCCCGCAGCCCGTCCAGGTGCAGGGTGATGCGCGATTCCATGGCGAACCCGCGCCAGAACTCCGCGGAGAGCGCCGCGTCGAACTGGCCGATCATGGGCTGCCCCGCGGGAAGCGGCACGTGGAAGTGGATGAACGGCCGCCCGGATACGTCCACCACGGCGCGCACCAGCGCCTCGTCCAGCGGCACGGTGGCGTCCGCGTAGCGCACGATGCCGCGCTTGTCGCCCAGCGCGTCCAGAAAGGCGCCGCCCAGCACGATCCCCACGTCTTCCACCGTGTGGTGCGCGTCGATGTGGAGGTCGCCCGCGCACTCCACGTCCAGGTCGAACATCCCGTGCCGGGCCAGCGCGTCCAGCATGTGGTCAAAGAAGCCGATCCCCGTGGCCACGTTCGCCTCGCCCGTCCCGTCCAGGCCGATGCGGACGCGGATCTCCGTTTCCTTGGTGGCCCGGCGCCGCTCGCCCGTCCGGCTCATCGTTCCGCCTCCGTCATGAGGGTCCGCACCGCGTCCAGAAAGGCGCCGTTTTCCTCCGGCGTCCCCGCGTTCACGCGCAGGCACCGCTCCAGCAGCGGATACTTGGAGACGTCGCGGATCAGGATGCCGTAATCCGCCAGCAGGCGGTCGAACAGCGCGGTATGCGTGATGGCGTCCGTCTCCACGCGAAACACGAGGAAGTTGGCCTCGCTGGGATACACGCGTAGCCCGGGGACGAGGGCCAGTTCGCGCACCATGCGGTCGCGCTCCGCCGCGATCTGCGCCACCATGGGCGCGAGCAGGTGCCGGGCGCGCAGCACCTCGGCCGCGGCGACTTCGCTGAAGAAGTTGATGTTGTACGGCAGCTTGGCCTTGTGCACCTCCGCCGCCAGCGCGGGGTGCGCCAGCATGTAGCCGGCGCGCAGCCCCGCCATCGCCATCGCCTTGCTGAAGGTGCGCAGGACCACCAGGCGCGGCCGGTCCGCCAGCAGGGGAATGCCGTCATAGCCGCCGAACTCCACGTACGCCTGGTCCAGCAGGATCAGCGCGTCCGTTTCGTCGTGAATGCGGCGGATCTCGCTTTCCGACAGCGCCGCGCCCGTGGGATTGTTCGGCGTGCAGAGGACGACGACGGCGGCGTCGGTTTCCTGCGCCGCGCGGATGATGGCGTCCACGTCGAACGCCAGCTCGTCCGTGAGCGCGACGGAAACGGTGGTGCCGCCGTTCACGTCCGTCATCAGCCGGTACAGCGTGAACGTGGGCTCGGGGATGACGACGGATACGCCCGGGCCCACGGTGACGGCCAGCACGGCCTGGATCAGCTCGTTGGATCCGTTTGCGACCAGCACGCCCTCCTCCGGCCACCCCGTCGCCTCCGACACGGCGGCGATGAAGTTGCTGGCCACGAAGGGCGGATACCGGTTCCACGGGCGGTCCGCCAGGATCGCGTGGATGTGCGCCTTGAGCTCCGCGGGAAGGTCGTACGGGCTCTCGTTCTGGTTCAGCTTGATGCGCGGCTCGGTCGGCTTCAGGGTGTACGCACCCATTCCCCGCACCGACGGCTTCACCCACCGCAGCGCCGCATCCACCCCGTCCATCGTCATATCCACTGGTTCACCGCTCGCTCAGGCCGCCGTTGATGGTCTGGATCCCCGAAATACGCGGCGGGCGCCACGAAAGCTCGTGCGCCCGCCCGGTGTGCCGCAAGCCGCTCGCGCCCGCCGCGGCTTACGGCCGCACGTGGATGATCTGGTCGCGGCGCGTGCCCACGGACACGTACCAGATGGGCGTTTCCGTCAGCTCCGACAGGCGGCGCAGGTATGCCTGCGCGTTGGCCGGAAGGTCGTCCCACTCGCGCGCGCCGGTGGTGGAGGTCTGCCAGCCGGGGAGCGTCTCGTACACCGGCTCCGCGCTCTCCAGCAGCCCCAGGTCGCCCGGAAAGTCGTCCAGCTCCTGCCCCTGGGCGCGGTACGAGACCGCGATCCGGAGCTCGGGCAGGGTATCCAGCACGTCCATCTTGGTGACGGCCAGCCCGGTGAGCCCGTTCACCCGCGCGGCGTAGCGGACGACGACGGCGTCAAACCAGCCGCAGCGGCGCGGGCGGCCGGTGGTGGCGCCGTACTCGCCGCCCAATTCGCGCACCTGCTCCTGCATGGGCGACGGGAACTCCGTGGGCAGCGGGCCTTCGCCCACGCGGGTGGTGTACGCCTTCACCACGCCCACGACGTCGTCGATGCGCGTGGGCCCGATGCCCACGCCCAGCGCCGCGCCGCCCGCCGTGGTGTTGGACGAGGTGACGTACGGATAGGTGCCGTGGTCCACGTCCAGAATGGTGCCCTGCGCGCCTTCCAGCAGCACCTTCTGCCCGGCGCGGAGGGCGTCGTGAATGACGCGCCCCGTGTCAACGGAGATGGCGAGCAGGCGCTCGCGGATGGACTCCACCTCGGCGATGAGCGCCTCCGCGTCCACCGTCTCCTGGGACTGCAGGAGCTGCAGGCGCTCGTTGCAGCGGGTGGCGGCGCGGCGCAGGGCGTCCTGGGCACGGGGCCAGTCGCGCAGGTCGGCTAGGCGAATGCCCTGGCGCGCGACCTTGTCCTCGTACGCGGGGCCGATGCCGCGGCCGGTGGTGCCGATCTTTCCGGCGCCGCGCCGGGCTTCGGCGGCGCGGTCCAGCACCTTGTGGTAGCTCAGCAGCAGGTGCGCCCGGCCGCTGACGCCCACGCGCCCTTCCGCGTCGATGCCGCGCGCGGTGAGCGAATCCAGCTCCTGAAAGAACTGGAACGGGTCAAACACCACGCCGTTGCCCAGGAGGCAGCGGCGGGCGGGGTGCAGAATGCCCGAGGGGATCTGGTGCAGGATGAACTCCTCGTCCCCCACGTGCACGGTGTGTCCGGCGTTGCTGCCGCCCTGGTAGCGGGCGACCACGTCGACGTCTTCGGCCAGCACGTCCACGATCTTGCCCTTGCCCTCGTCGCCCCACTGCGAGCCGACGATCACCACACACTGGCTCTTCCTGTCCTTCATCGCTCCGCTCATCCGGCGTCCATCCCGCTGCATGCAAACGAAAACGCGGTCCCGACCGCAAGGGTGGGACCGCGCTCACGGATCCTGAGCGCAATCTGCGCCGCGCTCAGGCGGGTGTCAACGGGAGAACGGCAGGGAATAGGGACAACGGCAGGGAATAGGGAATAGGGAATAGGGAATAGGTGGTTCGGCGCGGGAGCCGGGCTCGGCCGCATCAGGCGGGCATCTCGGGACCGCGATCGGGGGCTGGCACGCCAGACATCGACCCGCTGCAAATCCCCTCTCCGTGCGGCAGTTTGCACGGGAAGGGGCCGGGGGAGGGGCCCACCCGGTCCGCGGCTGCAATTGGTCTTCCCGATGTCGAACGCCGAGCCACGACGCCGTCCCCGCCGTTCCCTGCCGTTCCCTGCCGTTCCTATTCCCTATTCCCTATTCCCTATTCCCTGCCCTTGTCAGTTCCTCCCGATGTCAATCACCTCCGCCACCACCCGCCGCATCCCCCAGTCCGACGCCTCGCCGCAGTTCGAGAACCAGAGATCGATCTTGTTGCCGCGCACCGCGCCGCCCGTGTCCATGATCACGAAAACGCCGATCAGCCGCCCGTCGGGGTGGCTGACGCGCACCACGGAGCCCAGGGGCAGGACGTTCGGGTCCGCCGCGGCCATGCCGTCGCGCACGCGCACGCCGGTGCGCATCATCCCGCGCAGGCAGTACGCGGTGCTGCGCATCTCCATCCGCCGGTCCACCCGGAACGCGGCCGTGGCGGGACCCGCCAGCGCGGCGCCGTCGGAGGCCACGTCGGCCGGCTCCGGCTCGTCGCGCGGGGTGCCGATGCGCACCAGGCCCGTGTCGCGCGGCGCGGAAGGATTCGGAGAAGGCGATGCGGCGGGGAGCACGGCGGGCGCGGTCGTCTGCGCGCATGCGGGAAGCGCGAGCCAGGCGCCCAGGGCGAGCGCCAGCGCGGCCGCACGGGAGAGCGCGGAACGAGCGGGCGCGCACGTGCGGAGAATGCGGGTCGTGGTCATGAGGCGAGGGGTGTGACGGGTGGGACGGGGCCGACGGCGCGCGCGCGGCGAGCGCCACCGGCCGGAATGCCGAACTCAGTCCAGCGCAATGAGCGGGCGCTCTCCGCGGAACAGGCTCGACGAGCGGTAGCGGCGCATGCCGTGCTGCACCATCAGCTTCACCAGCACCGCCAGCGGAATGGCCAGCAGCAGCCCCACGAAGCCGAAAAAGAAGCCGAACAGCGACAGCGCCAGAATGATCCAGACCGGGTGGATGCCCACGGAGTCGCCCACGATCTTGGGGCCGAGCACCGAACCGTCCAGGATCTGCACCACCAGGAACACGATGGCCACCTTGCCGATGGCCCAGAGCGGATTGTCCAGGAACAGGGCGATGACCAGCGCCGGAACGGCCGTCAGCACCAGCCCCAGGTACGGGATGACGTTGAACACCGCCGCGACCACCGCCAGCAGCAGCGCGTACGGAAAGCCCAGCAGCACGAAGCCCAGCCAGGTGAGCACGCCCACGATGGTGCTTTCGATGAGCTGCCCGCGCATGTAGCCGCTCAGCAGCCGGTCGAACTCCGACGCGAACCCCGTCACCCGCTCCCGGTGCGCCCCGGGCACCAGGTCGCGGATGCGCCCCATCATCACCGGCCAGTCGCGCAGCAGGTAGAAGGTGAGGATGGGCGTCAGGAACACGTAGCCCAGGATGGTGAGCACGGCGCTCAGCCCGCGGCCCACCCCCATGATGCCGCCCCACACCGCCCGGCCGATGGCCGCCTGCCTCTGCTGCAGCCACCCCATCACCGCGTCGGGCTGCAGCGACTGCAGGCGGGTGTTGAGCGACTGCTCGTCCACCAGCGGCAGGTCGCGGCTGGCCAGCTGGCTCTGCCACGTCTGCAGGCGGAGCGTGGCGTTCTGAATCAGCTTCGGCGCGTTGCTGATGAACTCGCCGATCTGCCCGCTCAGCGCCGGAATCCCCACGAAGATGATGAGCGCCAGCACGCCCAGCGCGGGGAGCATGAGCAGCACCGTGCCCCACGTCCGCGAAATGCGCCGCCGCTCCATCTGCGACACCAGCGGGTGCTGCACGTACGCCAGCACGACGGCCAGCACGAAGGGCGCGAGCAGAAACCCGGTAGTGTTCAGCGCCCAGATCAGCGTCAGGATCGCCGTGGCCGAGACGATGAGCAGGTGGTGCCGCGTCCCCGAGTACGGAGACATCAGGAACACCAGCAGCACGAAGAGGATGAAGGGGTTCAGGATCCCCTGCACCGTGTACAGAAAGAACCCCAGCACCAGCAGCACGATCACCCAGTGGATGGAGCGCCAGTTGAACGGCTCGGCCGGCTTGTCGTTGATCATCGTTCGCGGTCGGGAGGGGAAGATTGCCCCGCGAACACTAGCGCCCGGCGGGGGCGGGGGCCAGAGCGGCGGCGGCCGCGTGTGGCCCGCGATCTGCATAAGACACACGCACGCAACCACTTGGGCAACCACAGGAGGATACTGCGATGGGCATGATGAACATGATCGTTCCGGGGCGGCGCAGCGTGCGCACGGTGGCCGCCGTAGGCGCGGCCAACTGGGCCCTGCGCCGCTGGGGCGGCCCGCGCGGCGCCAGCGCCGCACGCATGGTGAGCAACGCCACATGGGCGCTCCCGCTGGGCATGATGGCCCTGAACTACGTCCGCGACCGCCGCGCAGGCCGCGCCTGACGCTACCCTCCGCAACAACAAAGGCCGCCCCTGGCAGGGCGGCCTTTGTCGTATCCCGATATCAGAAAAGAATCACGCAGAGGCGCAGAGCCGCCGGAGAAGAGAAAGAACGGAGAACCACGCGAA
>NZ_DASVTX010000549.1:0-11243 GCF_036387355.1 Longimicrobium sp. | reverse complement strand
GGTTGTGAGGGAAGCGCACGCACCCGCGTGCTTCCCGTCGAAAAAGACTGGCTCTAACAGAGACACAGAGACACAGAGGAGATTTGTCTCTGTGTCTCTGTGCCTCTGTTAGAGATTGATTTCCAGCAGTTCCACGGCCGGCAAACAAATCGCCCCCGCCTGACGAGGTATGTCAGGCGGGGGCGATCTGCAATGCCGAACCGAGGTTCAGGTGCCCGGAACGGAAATGGGAATGACGGCCCGGGCGCTCTCCGCGGGGGCGGCGGGCGCGTCGGGGCGCGCAAAGCCCGCGGGCCGCTCGGGGCGGCCGCGGCCATCGGCGCACAGCAGCACCTCCGCCGCCTCCAGCACGAACCGCTTGCCGGGAAAGCGCAGCAGGCGCATGGCTTCGTCGTACGTGGCCCAGCGGTATTCCTCGGCCTCACGCGAAATGGTGACCCGTTCCTCGTCCGTCTTCGCGAGAAAGTAGATCACCCGCTTCACGATCAGCGTCCGCGATTCGCCCTTGCCCTGGGTGAACACGTACCGCTCCTCCTCGCGAAACCCGTCGAAGAGCGTGATGCGGGTTTCCCCGATTCCCGCCTCCTCCCACAGTTCGCGAACCGCGGCCTGCTCGTCGGTTTCCCCGGCCTCTACTCCGCCCTTGGGAAACTCCCAGATGGGACGCCTGGTCAACGCGGAACGCATCAGAAGGTAGCGCCGCCCGTCCTCGCTGTCGCGGAACAGAACGACGCCGGCCGCCATCTGCGAAACCCTTTTCATCCTCCCTCCGGCGCGGAGAGGTGGGGACGGTATCAGCTGGAATCTGCTACAAAGTGCGTGCACAGGCAACGGGCACGATGGTTGCCCCCGCCCCGCGGTTCGGATTTTCGTCAAAAACCGGTCAACGACAGAGATGATGGACACGCCGACCCGCCCCTCCGTTCCCGATCCGGGCACCGCCGGCGGCCCGCAGGACACGCAGTCGCTGGGCGAGCTTTTCCGGAACCTCAGCAACGATGCGTCCGCGCTGGTGCGCCAGGAAATCGCGCTCGCACGCACCGAGGTCAAGCAGAACGTGACGGCCGTGGCGCGCGACGCCGTCAAGATCGTCATCGGCGCCATTCTGGCCGGGCTGGGCGGGCTGGTGCTGCTCGCGGCCCTGGTCGCCTTCGTGGGAGACCTGCTGGGCGACCGCTACGCGCTGGGCGCCCTCATCGTGGGCCTGGTGCTGCTCATCGCCGGTGGCGTGCTGGCCATGCTGGGCATCAAGGACGCAAAGAAGACGCGGCTGGCGCCCGAGCAGGCCATCAGCTCGCTGCGCGACACCGGCCAGTGGGCAAAGGGCGAGGTCTCGGGCCTCAAGAGCGCGCTGGGCGGCCACGCCACCGGCGACGGCGCCGCGGCGCACGCGCTCGGCCGGCCGATCTCGCGCGACGGCGGCGCTGCCGGCGGCGGAACGGCGGACCGGGCGTCCTCCGCCGGAAGCGGCGGCCGCGGGGCCTCGTCCGCCGGCTCCACGCGGGGCGGCGGATCGGAGGAGCCGGCCCCGCTTCCCGGGCCGGCCGCGCGCACCTGGAGCGAGGCCGACACCAAGGGGCTCGACAAGAAGGACATCGACCGCGCCCGCAAGAAGCAGGAGCGCCTGCCCGGCCACGCACCGCTGTGGAAGCGGGTGATGAAGGAGTTCAGCGCCGACGACCTGAGCAACCAGGCCGCCAAGGTGGCGTACTACTTCTTCCTTTCGCTGCCTCCCGTGATCATGGCCATCTTCGGCCTCACGGGGCTCATCGGCGGGCAGAAGACGGGCGACTGGCTCACCACGCAGCTCACCAGTTCGCTCCCCGCCGAAGCGTCGGGGCTGGTGACGGACTTCGTGAACGACATCGTCCACAAGAGCGCGCCGGGGCCGCTGTCCATCGGCCTGCTGCTGGCGCTGTGGGCGGGCAGCAACATCTTCTCCACGCTGGAAGACACGCTCAACCAGGTGTTCTCCGTTCCCGCGGAGCGCTCGTTCGTCAAGAAGAAGGCGGTCGCGGTCGGCATGCTGGTTGCCTGCGCCATCCTGTTCCTGGCCGGCAGCGCGGTGCTGCTGGGCGGCGGCAAGATCGCGGACGCCATGGGACTGGGCGACACGGGACGCGTGCTCTGGGGAATCGCGCAGATTCCGCTGGCGTTCGCGCTCATCACGGCCACGTTCTGGCTCATCTACTACGTGCTGCCGCTCAAGGACCAGTCCGGCTGCAAGAAGACGCTGCTCAAGGCCTCGGCCATCGTGACGGTCATCTTTGTGCTCGCGTCGCTGGCCTTCCGGTTCTACATGAGCAATTTCGGCTCGTACAGCAAGACGTACGGGCTGCTGGGAACGGTGATCGTGCTGCTTCTGTGGATGTACGTCACCTCGCTGGTGATTCTGCTGGGCGGCGAGGTGGCCTCGGAGATGGAACGCGGCTCCTGACGGCGGAGGTTGATGGATGACGAACGGCCCTCCCGATCGCCGGGAGGGCCGTTCTGTTCTTCGGTGGATCGGGCGCCGCCGCAGGGTGTCGTGAGCGGATGAATCCGCCGCAACAACGGCGGAAAGTCCCCCCACACGGACGGAGGGACTTAACCTGCACGCGGCGGAAAGCCCGCGGGCGGCGGTTGTTGGGCGGCCGCGCGCCCTCCTGAGCGGATGAATCCGCCGCTCTGAAAGCGGCAAGCCCCGACTCGTGGCCGCTGACGCGTCCACGATCGGGGCTTCAACTGCGTGTGCGATCCGGAGTTCCGCGCGGTTCTGGGGTGTGCTCCTCTCCCACATCCGTTCGTGGGAGAGGGTCGTCGTGCGCAGCACGCGGGGTGAGGGCCACAGCCGCGGACGCGCACCAGGGCTCCCCTTCGCCCGAGTGAAGAGAGGGGGCGCGTCGAACCCTCCCCGCGCGTAGCCGCGCCATCCATTCGAACCGCCCTGCCCGGCAGTTTCCGCCCGCCAGACCTAGTTCTGCCGCAGGATCAGGAACGCGCCCGCCAGCGACGCGGCGGCGGCGATGATGCTGGACCCGAAGCTCACCGTTTCGCGCAGGCGCTGCGTGCGGCGCGGGATGCGGAGAATGTCGCCGGACTGGATCTTCATCGCCGCGACCTCCGGCGTGGGACGCAGCAGGTCGATCACGGTTTCCTGTCCGTTGCGCAGCAGCACCGCCTGGTCCAGCCGCGCCGATTCGGCCGGGCCGCCCGCCGCGGCAAGCGCCTGCGGCAGCGTGGTTTCTGGGGTCAGCGTATACAGGCTGGGCAGCCGCACTTCGCCGCTCACGCCCACGCGGTACAGGAAATCGAACACGAACTGCGGATCGCGGTCGTACCGCTGCAGCGTGCGCAGGATCTGCTCGCGGATCGCCGCACGCGTGGAGCCCACGACGCGCACCTCCGCAAGCAGCGGATGCTGGATGGTGCCGTCCGGGCCGATGTTGAAGTCGCCCGTGAACTCGGCCTGCCTCCACACCGCGATGCGGATCTGGTCGCCCGGGCGCACGGAGATGTCGGAGGCGGTCTGCGCGGCAGCGGGAACGGCGCCCAGCACAGTCAGGATCAGAAGAAGAAAGATTCGGCGCATGGGTCCAGCGGCTGAAGGAATGGCGCGAGTGCTCCGCAACGTATGCGGCGGCGGCGGAGAAGTCCAATGACTGATACAGCAATCCGTATCAGGCTTGTGCATCCAGCGAAAACCCTGCATATTGCCCAAGTTGATTTGCGACTGTAGTTTGCGGTAGTTCCCCGCAGGGACTGTCCCGCACTCCGCTCCGCCCCCCTCCCCCGGCTGACCGCTCATGGGCATTTCTGCCTACACGCTGTTTGTGCTTGCGCTGGCCGCCGGATCTCCGGATGCCGCTCCCGCTCCCTACGCTGCGCTGACGTTTGCCCGCTGCGACGCGGCGCGGTTCGGGATCCGCTACGTCCACGGCCTGCAGAGCGATACGCCGCCCGCGAGGGCCGAGGAAGCCGATCCGTGCGCCCCCGTGGCACCCCCGGCCCGGCGCCCGCGTCCGGCATCGGCCGGGTCGCGCCCGCAGCCGCGCCAGGCAGGCACACCGGTCGCGGCGGCTGGATCGGTCCCGGCCGCTCACGGCGCTGCGCAAGGGGGCACGCCGGGCGGTTCATCCTCGGCGCCCTCCGGAACGACCCCGGCGAGCGGTTCCGTCGCGGTCGCGGGAACGACGCCCGCGAGCAGAGCGGCCGTATCCCGCGGAAGCACGCCGGGCAGTGCATCGGCCGCCGCGCCCGGAACCACTCCCGCGCGCGCATCCACCGCGGCCTCGGGCACCACTCCGGCGAGCGCATCCACCGCAGTCTCGGGCACCACTCCCGCGAGCGGATCCACCGCAGGCTCGGGCACCACTCCCGCGAGCGGATCCGTCACAGTCTCGGGCAGCACTCCCGCGAGCGCATCCGTCGCAGTCCAGGGCAGAGTCCCAGCGAGCGCGTCCGTCACGGCCACCGGAACTCCGGCGAGCGGCGCGGCCGTGACCACCGGCAGCGTGCCGGCCAGCGGCTCCGTCGCGACGACCGGCAGCGTTCCCGCGAACGGCGTCGTCGTGACCGCCGGAAGCGTTCCCGCGAACGGCTCGACGGCGGCGGGGAGCACGCCAGGCAGCGTCGCCATCGTGCGGACGGACACGATCTCCGCGCCGTACAGCGGCTCCCCCGCGGGTTCACAGGGCGCAAGCGGCGCGCCGGGCACTCCGTCCGGCACGCCGGGGGCCATCTCCGCACCGGCCGTGCCGGGCGCGGGCGTGGCGGGCGGGGAGCCCGATCCTGATCCCCGGCTGGCCAAGCGCAACCAGGCGCTGCTGCGGCTGCGGTCGCTGGCGGTGCGCGACGTGATCCGCCCCGGCCCCGCGGGCAGCATCAGCACGCCGACCGGCCTGGGGCTGGATGTCGGCGAAATCTTTGTGGGCGCGGCCTTTCAGGCCCGGACGCGCTACACCACCAAGTCGGATGCAGGTGCGGCGGTGGGCATCGGCATCGGGTCGCGTGACGTGATCGCGGCCGAGTTCGCGCTCACCACGTACTCCACCATCCGCGGCGCCGGCCCGTTTGAAACCGGCTCCGTGAGCGCCAAGCTGCACCGTGCGCTTCCGTACGAATCCGCCATCGCCGTCGGCGTGGAGAACGCGGCGCTCTGGGGCGAGTACGACACTGAGCGCAGCTACTTCGGCGCGCTGAGCCACCTGGTGCGCCGCGGCGACGACCCCGACGCGCCGCTGAACGCCGCCCTGCTCACCGTGGGCGTGGGCAACGGCCGCTTCCGCACGGAAGACGCCATCCGCAACCGGCGCGAGGGCGTGAACGTCTTTGCGTCCGCGGGGGTGCGCGTCATCGAACCCGTCTCCCTGCTGGCCGACTGGACGGGCCAGGACCTGGACGTCGCGGCCTCGTTCACGCCCATCCGCGGCATGCCGTTCGTTATCACCCCCGGCCTGGCGGACGTGCTGGGCACCGCGGGCGACGGGGCACGATTCATTCTGGCCGTGGGCTACGGCATGTCGCTCCGCAGCGCCTTTTGATGAACCTGGAGAGCTTTCGCATGCGCATCCTGATCGCCTGCCTCGTCGCGGCCGCGGCCCTCACGTCGCCGCTCGCGGCCCAGCCCTTTCTTTCCGACCAGCGCGGCCCCGTGGTGACCGGGAGCGAGCTGGCGGGAATGGGTTTCCGTGACCTGGAAAACGCCATCTTCGGCCGCAGCAACAACCAGATCGTGTTCCGCTCGCGGGCCGTGGCCAACGCGGTGCGCGCGCAGGCTGCGGTGGTGTGCGCGCAACTGGCGGGCGACAGCCTGGCCTACCCGCGCGACTGGCCTGCGCGCCTGCGCGTCGGCCCCGCGGAACGAGACACCGCGTTTCTGCTGCTGTGCGAGACGGAGTCCGACCCCGCGCCGCTGCTCAGGGCGCTGCGTGGCGGCGCGCCCGGGGTGGAGGGCGACCCGGCGAGCGTGCTGGTGCGCGCGCTGCAGGGGTTGTTCGTGTCGCCGGAAGTGGTGCAGGACGCGCGCGGCCGCCGCGTGCTGGGCGACCGCTGGCGGGCCGCGTTCCAGGCGTACAACCGGTACGTGGACCAGGCGCCGATGGCCGTGCTGGCCGATCCGCCGGGCGTGCTGACCGCCATCGGCATCGCGCTGGCGTCGGGGCTGGACGCCGGCGTGGACGCCGCCTTCCGGTGAGCCCCGGCCGCACCCCGCGCGCGCTGGACGCCACCACCCGCGTGGTGGCCGCGCGCGACCAGGTTTCCACGGAACTGGAGGGCGAGGCCGTCATCCTGCACCTGGGGGATGGTGTGTACTACGGGCTCAATCCCGTGGGCGCGCGGCTCTGGTCGCTGCTGGAGGAGCCGCGCACCGTGGCCGAACTGCGGGACACACTGGTGGCGGAATACGAGGTGGATGCGCAGACCGCCGAGCGCGACGTGCTTGCGTTGATGGACGAACTGATGGAGCGCGGGCTGCTGGAACCCGCTACGGACGGCTGAACACGCGTATCGTGCATCCTCCCGCGGGACGGATGCCGGACCCGTCGGGCTCCGCATCCGGCTTCGTCGCTTTTGATGGCGCTCCGCCTTTTCTGGCGCGGGCGCCTTTCCCGTTTCCCGGGATCGCGCCGCGCCTCCACCGATCTCCCGTCCTGCGTAGCCGCACATCACTCGGTCTTCGCTCCGCATTGGCGATGAGGACCTGTGCGCGTTGACCGCGATCGTGCGGAGGGCGCGGAGGAGGCGCTCCTCCTGGCCTGCGCCCGAACGATGGTGGATCCGGCCGCGGCGGATGCAGTCCCCGAGGCGGTCGCGCGCGTGGCGGATTGGGATGGGTGGATGGCGCTCGCCGGCCGCAACCGGCTGCTGCCCGTCGTCACGCGCACGCTGCACGGGATGGAGGGCGTCCCGGCCGAGGTGCGCGACCGGCTGCGCGCCGCGTCCGAGCGGAACGCGGGAGAGGCGCTGCGGCTTTCGGCCGAACTGCGGCGCCTGCTGAGCGCACTGGAGGCGGAGGGCGTCCGTGCGGTGGCGTACAAAGGACCTGCGCTGGCGGTGCGCGCATACGGCGACCCCGGACTGCGGACGTACTCGGACCTGGACCTGCTGGTGTCTCCCGCGCAGGTGGACGCGGCGCTCGCCGTGCTACGCGTGGCGGGATACGAGTCGTCGTACGCCTTCACACCCGCGCAGAACCGACGCTTTCGCGCGGTGGACGGCGACTATCCCCTGCACCACCCCGTCACCGGCGCCCTGGTGGAGGTGCATGCGCAGGTCTCGTCCGCGCGCTTCCGCGTCCGCCTCCCCACGGACGTGTTGATGCGCCGCGCCCAGCCGGTAGCGGTCGGCGGCGGGACCGTGCGCGCGCTGGCGGATGACGACCTGTTCCTGGCGCTGTGCGTACACGGGGCCAAGCACCGCTGGGCGCGGCTGGAATGGCTGGTTTCCGCCGCGGCGCTCGCCGCGCGCACGGGGCTGGACCTGAGCAAGGTCAGCGAGCGAGCCTGGCGCATCGGCGCGGGGCGGACGGTTCTGCTGGCCCTGCACCTTGCATCCACCGCCCTCGCGCTCTCCATTCCCGCCACCGTCGCGCACGCCGCCGCGGCGGACGCGGACGTCCCCGCCCTGGCGGACGAGGCACGCTCGCTCTGGTTCACCCGCGCCGCGAACGACTCGTCCGTGGCGAAAAACCTCCGATTCAACCTGCGCCTCCGCGACACCCGGGCAGACCGGCTGCGGTTTGCCGCCCACTGGCTGTTCACCCCCACGCCCGAAGACTGGGGGTGGCTGCGGCTGCCGGACGCCCTGGCGCCGCTGTACCGGGCCGTCCGCCCGCTCCGGCTGGCGCTTCGCTACGCACCCGGGCGGCGCGGATGAGCCGCCGTCCCATGCTGGCCTTTGCGCGCGAACTCGTGCGGCAGATGCCGCGGCAGGTGGCCGCGGCCGCCGGGCTGTCGCTGCTGCTGACCGCCGCGGAGGCCGCGGGCGTCCTTCTGCTCATCCCCCTGCTGGGCATCGCGGGGATCAGCCCCGGGCCGGGCGTGGCGGGAAGCGTGTCGCACGCCATCGAGCGCGGCCTGCTCTCGGTCGGCGTCCACCCCGGCGCGGGCGCGGTGCTGTCGCTTTTTGTCGCCATCACCGTGGTACAGGCGGTCGTGCGCCGCGCGGAGGCGCTGGTGGGGCACCGCATGCAGTTCAGCGCGTCGCACGCCATGCGCACGCGGCTGTACGCGGCGCTCACGGAGGCGCGCTGGCTGCCGCTGGCGCGCATGCGGGGCTCGGAACTGCTGAGCGGGCTGACGACGGAAGCGGACCGCGTGGGGAGCGCCGCGGGGTTCGCGGTCACCTTTGTGGTGAATACGCTGCTCGCGCTCGCCTATCTCGCGGTGGCGCTGCGGATCTCCGCGCCCGTGACCGCCGTGGCGCTGGTGACCGGCGGCATTCTGATGGCGGTGCTGCGCCCGCTGCGCCGCGCCTCGCGCACCGCAGGCGAGGGGCTCACCGCGGCCAGCTCCGCCGTATCGACCGCCGCCACGGAGCACCTGGGCGCGCTCAAGGTGGTAAAGAGCTACGGCGCGGAGGAGCGCAACGCGCGGCACTTCGGCGAGGCGGCCACGGCATCCATGGAGATGGGGCTGCGCGGCTGGCGCGCCTACGCCGACGCCGGCGCCGTCTTTCTGGCCGGGTCGGCCGCGCTGCTGGCTGTGGTGGCGTACGCCGCGCTCGCGCTGCTGAACGTGACCGGCGCCACGGTGCTGCTGCTCATCTTTGTCTTTTACCGGCTCGTCCCGCGGCTGGCGCAGCTGCAGACCACCTGGCAGATGATCGCGCGCGACCTCCCCGCGTGGGAAGCGCTCAAGACGCGCATCGAGGCGCTGGAGGCGGAGCGCGAGGGGCTGCAGCCCCCGGACGGTACCGTGCGGCTGGCGGAAACCGTGCGATTCGAATCCGTTTCCTTCGCCTACGACGCCGGCGCGCCGGACGCGGTGGCGGGGCTCGACGTGGACGTCCAGGCGTTCCGCACGACGGCGCTGGTAGGCCCCTCCGGATCGGGAAAGACGACCGTCGCGGACCTGATGATGGGACTGGTGACGCCGCGCGCCGGGCGCATCACCGTGGACGGGCGGCCGCTGGAGGCCAAGTGGCTGCGCGGGTGGCGGGATGAGATCGGGTACGTGGCGCAGGAGACGGTGCTGTTCAACGAGACCGTACTGGCCAACCTGCGCTGGGCGCGCCCAGAAGCGACGGAAGACGAGGTGTGGGAGGCCCTTCGGCTGGCCGCCGCGGACGGGTTCGTCGCGGCGCTGCCGCAGGGACTGCAGACCACGGTGGGGGACCGCGGCGTGCGGCTTTCCGGCGGCGAGCGGCAGCGGCTGGCGCTGGCCCGCGCGCTGCTGCGCCGCCCCGCCCTGCTGATTCTGGACGAGGCCACCAGCGCGCTGGATACGGAGAACGAGCGCCGCATCCGTGACGCCATCCGTGCGCTCCACGGCCGCACCACCATCCTGCTGATCACGCACCGCCTCCCCAGCGTGCGCGACGCGGACGTGATTCACGTGCTGGAGGGCGGGCGGCGGGTGGAATCCGGCTCGTTCGACGAGTTGATGGCGCGCGAAGGCGGCCGCTTCCGCCGGCTGTGGGCCAGCCAGTCTGGCTCGGGCATGGAAGACGCGCCGGACTGAGCGGGAGGGACGCGCCCGGAATGCTGGCCCCGCAGTCTCCCCGTCCGCAGATTGCAGGGATGAGGACGATGACGATTCCCCACGCCACCGCCGCCCCGTGACGCAGATCCTGGAATCCCCCCGTGCGGAGTCCGCCACCGACGAGCAGGAGATCGAGCGCGCGCGGCGGCTGTTCCAGCTGCAGCGCGGCAGCCGCTGGCGCATCGCCACCTCCACCGCGGCGGAGCGAATCACGCGGCTCAAGACGCTGCGGGCATCCATCATCCGCCACAGGCAGGCGCTGTACGACGGCGTGCACGCCGACTTCCGCAAGCACGAGGCAGAGTTCGAGATCACCGAAATCCAGCTGGTGCTGGCGGAGATTGCGCACACCATCCGCCACCTGCGGCGCTGGATGCGCCCCCGCCGCGTGGCCACCCCCGCCCTGCTGACCGGGGGCGCCAGCCGCGTGCAGATGGAGCCGCGCGGCCAGGTGCTCATCCTGGCGCCGTGGAACTACCCCTTCCAGCTCCTGTTCGGCCCGCTGGTCGCTGCCGTTGCGGCGGGGAACGTGTGCCTGCTGCGCCCGTCGGAAAAAGTGCCGCACACCGCCGCCGCCATGGCGCGCATCATCGCGGAAACGTTTCCAGAAGACGAGGTGGCGATGGTCACCGGCGGAATTCCCACGGCGGACGCGCTGCTCACCCTGCCCTGGGACCACATCTTCTTCACCGGCTCCACCGCGGTCGGCCGCAAGATCATGCGCGCTGCGGCGGAGCACCTGGCCACCGTGACGCTGGAACTGGGCGGAAAGTCGCCCGCCATCGTGGACCGCTCGGCGAACCTGGCGCTGGCGGCGGAGCGCATCGTGTGGGGCAAGTTCGTGAACGCGGGGCAGACGTGCGTGGCGCCCGACTACGTGCTGGTGCACGAGCGCGACGCCGACACCTTTCTGACCGGCGCCCGCGCCGCGCTGGACCGCTTCTACGGCGCCACGGACGATGCGCGGCAGGCGAGCGAGTCGCTGGCGCGCATCATCGACGACGGCGCGTTCCAGCGGCTGACGGCGGCGCTGGATTCCACGATCGCGGCGGGGGCGCGGCTCGTGGCGGGCGGGCAGCGCGCGCCGGAGGAGCGGTACCTGGCGCCCACCATTCTGGCGGGGGTGGACCCGGACGCGCCGGTGATGCGCGAGGAGATCTTCGGGCCGGTGCTGCCGGTGCTCACCTATTCCGCCATGGACGAGGCCCTGGCGCGGGTGAACGCCGGGGGCAAGCCGCTGGCGCTGTACCTCTTCAGCGAGGATGGCGACACCACCCGGCACGTGCTGCGCAACACCACGGCGGGCGGCACCCTCATCAACCACGTGCTGTGCCACCTCGCCAACCCGGACCTGCCGTTCGGCGGCGTGGGCGAAAGCGGGCAGGGCAGCTACCACGGCTACGCCGGGTTCCGCGCGTTTTCGCACGAACGCGCCGTGCTGCGGATGGGAAAGCTGGGGCTGGGGCCGCTCTACTATCCGCCGTACGGCCCGCGGATGCGGCGCATCGCCAGCCTCGTATCGCGCTGGATGGAACGGCGATAGAGCGAGCGCCGCCCCTC
>NZ_DASVTX010000548.1:0-4165 GCF_036387355.1 Longimicrobium sp. | reverse complement strand
GCGGCGGGCGCCGCGCAGCTGGAGCGGGTGCTGGATGCGCTGGCCCGCGCGGAGTTCCGCGACGACGCGCCGCGGCTGGCCCCGCCCGTTCCCCCCGCGGAGTGCGTGCTGGTGACCGCCGCCGCGCCCGGCGCCGGGTGGGGCGACGTGTTTCCCGCCGCGGGAGGCGGCCGATGACCGCCGCGCACCTGCACCGCCGCCTGACGGCGGGCATGGGGCTCTCCGCGCTGGCCGCCTACGCCGCCGGCGCGGGGTGGACGGCGGACGTGATGGTGGCCGCCGCCGCGCTCGGCGTGGCCATCGCCCGGCCGCCCTCGCCGCGGTGGAGCGTGGTGATTGAGCGCGCCACCCGCATCCTCATCCTGGGGCTGTGCGCGTGGATGCTGTACGTCGCCTTTGTGCTCAGCGCCGACTTCATGCCGGCGGTGATGGCGATGCTGCTCCTGCTGCTGGGCGGCGAAAGCCTGCGCTCGCTGGACACGCGCAACGACGGGCGACTGTACCTGCTCTCGTTTTCGCTCCTCGTGGCGGCGACGGCGTTCTACCCCGGCCTCCCCTTCGCCGCCGCGTTCGTCGCCTTCATCGTCCTCACCACGCTGGCGATGATGGCCGGACACCTGCGCCGCCAAGCCGAGCGCTTCCACGCGCCGGACGTGCGCGTCAGCCGGCGGATGGCGGGGGGCGTGGCCGCGCTGTCCGCCGTCACGCTCACGGTGGCCGTGGGGCTGTTCATCCTCTTTCCCCGGCTGCCGCGCACCTGGAACGTGCAGGGGCGCAACGGCGGCGCCGTGACCATGGCGGGCTTTTCGGACGAGGTGCGGCTGGGGCAGCTGGGCGGCCGCCTGTCATCCAACCCCGAAGTGGCGCTGCGGGTGGAGTTTCCGGAGGGCGCCCCCGCAAACGCGGACCGCATGCACTGGCGCGGCCGCTCCTTTGACCGCTTTGACGGCGAGCGCTGGACGCGCACGCGCGGCCTTCCCGGCCCGGCCATGTCGGGCCCCGCGTACCTGGCGCGCTGGGGAGGCACGCCGCAGCGGGCGCGCATCTTCGGCGGGCCGGAGGGCGCGGACGTGCTGTTCGGGCCGCACCCGGTGCTGGCGGTGCAGCCCAAGTCCGCCATCCGCGCCTTTCAGGAGCCGTCCGGTGACATTCTGTACTTTGGGACGGACGTGCCGGTGTACACCGTGTTCTACGGGCGGGAGCGGCCCTCGGACGAGCAGATCCGCGCGCAGTTGCGGCCGGACTCGCGGCTGCTGACCCCGTATCTGCAGACGCCCCGCTTTTCGCCCGCCATGCAGCGGCTGGCGGACTCGTTGACCGCGCCGTACCCGGAGCGGATGGACAAGGCGCGCGCGGTGGAGCGGTACTTTCGTGAGAACTACGGCTACACGCTGGACCTGCCGCGCACGCGCGACGAGGGCACGGTGGAGGGCTTCATCTTTCGCCGGCGCGAGGCGCACTGCGAGTACTTCAGCACGGCGATGGTGATGCTGCTGCGCACGGCGGGGGTCCCGGCGCGCAACGTCACCGGCTTTCTGGGCGGGGAGTGGAACCCCACCGGCGGCTACCTGGCGGTGACGGGAAACGATGCGCACTCATGGGTGGAGGTGTGGTTCGGCGGATTGGGATGGGTGACGTTCGATCCCACGCCGCCCTCGCGCGACGACCTGGTGAACCGCGAAACGGGCGATGCGTGGGCGTGGCCGCTGCGCTTCTGGTTCGACGGCATGGAGCACCGCTGGTACCGCTGGGTGCTGGACTACGACCTGGACAAGCAGCTGGGGATGGCCCGGCGGCTGGGCGACCTGTTCGAGCGCAACCGCGCGGAGGCGTTCGGGGCGGATGGAAAGCGGGCGCCCTTCCGCGCGCCGCCTCTGGTGCCCGTTGCCGTCGCGCTGGCGGTGGCCGCCGCGGCCGTGGTGTGGATGCGGCGTGGGCGCACGGGGCCGCGCTCGCCGGAGCAGCGGGCCTACCTGGCGCTGCGGCGGGTGTACGCGCGCTCCGGCGTGCAGGGCGGCGGACCGCTGCAGTTCGCCGAGCGGCTGGCGCGGGACAGGGCGCCGGGGTGGCGCCCCGCGGGCGAACTGGTGCGGCTCTACCTCCGCGCCCGCTTTGCCGGCGAGCAGATCGGCGACGCCGGCCGCGCGCGGATCCGCGACGCGCTGGCCGAGGCGCGCGCGGAGGTGCGGGCCGCGCGGCGCGGGGGCGCAGGACCGGGCGCGTCCGCATCCGCGCCCGCCGCCCGCGAGCGCGAGCACGCGGGGGTGTGAGGGCGCGGGAGTACCGTTCGGCCGCCGCCGGCCCTATCTTTCGGATCCGCCGAACCCCATGCAGGAGCCCGGGATGCACGACACCTTCCAGCAGTTGCGCGATCGCGAGTTCAGCCGCCTGGACGCGGAGGGGCACGTGTATCTGGACTACACCGGCGCCGGCCTGTACGCCGAGTCGCAGGTGCGCGCCCACGCGGACTTCCTGTGCCGGGGCGTGTTCGGCAATCCCCACTCGCGCAACCCCACCTCGCTCGCCGCCACGCAGCAGTGCGAAACGGCGCGGCAGCGCGTGCTGGCGTACTTCAACGCCGACCCCGAGCTGTACGAGGTCGTCTTTACGCTGAATGCCAGCGGCGCGCTCAAGCTCATCGGCGAGGCGTTCCCGTGGCAGCCGGGCGGCCGCTTTCTGCTGACGGCGGACAACCACAACTCCGTCAACGGGCTGCGCGAGTTCGCCGCGGCGCACGGCGCGGACGTGCGCTACGTGCCCATGGGGCCGGAGATGCGGCTGGCGGACGTGGAGCGGCACCTGGCCGGCGCGGACCGCGCGGCGCACAACCTGTTCGCCTTTCCCGCGCAGTCCAACTTCTCCGGCGTAAAGCATCCGCTGGATCTGGTGGAGGTGGCCAGTGAATACGGCTACCACGTGGTGCTGGACGCGGCGGCGTACGTGCCCACCAACCGGCTGGACCTGCGGGTGGTGCGCCCGGACTTCGTGTGCGTCTCGTTCTACAAGATGTTCGGCTTTCCCACCGGGGTGGGCGTGCTGCTGGCGCGGCGCAACGCGCTGGGCGAGCTGCACCGGCCCTGGTTTGCGGGTGGCACGGTGCGCTTCGTGTCGGCGCAGAACCAGATGCACATGGCGCACGTGACCGGCCGCGCGTTTGAGGACGGCACACTGAACTACCTGGGGATTGCCGCGGTCACTACCGGGCTGGACTTTCTGGAGGGGATCGGCATTGACCGGGTGAACGCGCACGTCACGGGCCTGGCGGAGCGCATGCTGAACGGGCTCAAGGAAATGCACCACGCCAACGGGGCGCCCATGGTGCGCTTCTACGGGCCGGCGAGCATGGAGGGGCGCGGCGGGACGCTCGCGTTCAACCTGCTGGATCCCGAGGGCGGGCTGGTGGACTTTCGCGAGGTGGAGCAGCGCGCCAACGACGCGGGGATCTCGCTGCGGACGGGCTTCTTCTGCAATCCCGGCGCGGCGGAGTTCGCCTTCGAGTACCCGGATGAGGACGCGTTCCGCTGCATCAAGACGCTCACGCCGGAAACGTTCAACATCCAGGTGTTCTCGGATTGCATGACCGACCACCCGGTGGGCGCGGTGCGCGTGTCGGTGGGCATCGCGAGCAACGGGGCGGACGTGGACCGGCTGATGGAGGTGCTGGGCACGTTCCGCGACGTCGCCCCCGACCCGGATGCCGCGCCGCTCCCCGCGCTCGCTACGGCGGACTGAGGGGACGGGGGCGAAGGTCTCGAACCGGACAGCACCAGTTCACTTAGGCGAAGAGAACGGTGTGCGCTGACGGTATGGCCCTCACCCGTCCGCGCTTAGGCGCGTCCACCCTCTCCCACGAACAGATGTGGGAGAGGGGGCACACGGCAACTGCAGTCTGAGGTAGAACCGGAACTCGGCGCGAGTGGCGGGCAGGCCCCCATCCCCAACCCTTCCCCCAAAAAACCCTGGGGGAAGGGAGCACTGGGTACGCGCTCCGGAGTTTGTCGCCCGGACCCACCCTCCCCCAGTCTGTTTTGGGGGAGGGTGGGCGAGTAATGCGAGCCCGGGTGGGGGCTGCCGTGGAGCCCGCCGCTCACACCGGCTTCCCGATTCTGGAGCGGCGGATTCATCCGCTCAGGGAGGCCAGCGGCGCGCTCCGCGCGTGGGCCCC
>NZ_DASVTX010000547.1:0-2096 GCF_036387355.1 Longimicrobium sp. | reverse complement strand
GGTGGTCCCGGACGGCGCACCGCGGAGTTTCTGAACGCCGGTGCACCCGCCGCCCCTGGATGCTCTCCATGACCCTGGCCCGCTCCCTTCCGCTCCTCCTTCTGGCCGCCGCCGCGTGCGGCACCGCCGAAGCCCGCGACGCCGCCCGCCCGGCGGACGCGCTGCCGGCGTGGAGCGCGCCGGTCCCCATCACCTCCCTGTTCGGCGCCACCCGCGGGCGCGACCCGCGCATCGCGGCGCTGGCGGTGGATGCGGGCGGGCGGCCGCACGCGCTGGTGGCGGACGACGCGGACGGAGACGGCGTTGCGGACGTGCTGCTGCATGCGTGGATGCAGGGCGCGGACTGGTCCGCCGCGGAACGGCTGGACGTGTCGCCGGGGCTTTCCGACGGGGCGCGGCTGGTGGCCGACGGCGCGGGCGGCGTGCACGCCGTGTGGTACGAGCACACTCGCCCCGGCACCCCTCCGCGGAGCGCGGACGCGCTGCTGCACCGCGTGTGGCGCGGCGGGGCGTGGGGCGCGCCCTCCGTGGTGCGCGCGGCGGCGGACTCGCTGGACATGCCGCTCACGCACTTGGACGCGGCGCTGGACGCGCGCGGACGGCTGCACCTGGTGCACGAGACCGCGGCCGGGCTGGCGGAAAGCGTATGGGCCCACGGCCGGTGGGGCGAGGCGGTGCCGACCGGGCGCGACGGCGCCACTCCCGCGCTGGCGCCGGGCGCCGGAGTGATGGCGTACGTGGCCGGATGGGCGGAGGCGCACGGCGGGCGCGGGAGCAGCGACGTGCTGGTGCGCGCGCGGCGGGCGGACGGGACGTGGGACGAGCCCGTTCCCGTGCACGTGGACCCGCGCGAGTACTCGCACCTGCCGCAGCTCGCCACGGCGGGCGACGGCACCCTGCACGCCGTGTGGCTGGAAACGCGGGGCGGGGAAGTGACGCCGCGCCGGCTGATGCACGCCCGCGCGGCGGACGGGCGGCGGTGGAGCCCCGCCGTGGAGATCACCCCGCCGCAGACGGAGGGGCAGATCCTGTACTCGCCCCGGCTCTCGGTGGATGGGCGAGGGCGCGTCCTCCTCGTCTTCACCCGCTTCGGCGACGGCGGGGTAGGGCGCCCCACGCACTGGCAGATGCGGCTGGGCGCGGAGGGATGGAGCCCGGCGGAGCGGCTGTTCGCCGCGCTGGGCGAGTCGGACAGCGAGATCGAGACGGCGCGCGGAGCGGACGGGGTTCTGTGGGCCGTGTTCAAGAGCGGCGACGGCGTGTACTACGCCGCCCGCGCCCGGCCCTGAGCGGGAACGGGCGCCAGAAACCTGAGACGGGAGGGCCCGATGATCCCACACAGCTTCATGCCGCGCGCGGCGGTGCTCGCCGCGCTCCTGGCCGCCGGGGCGTGCGAGAGCGCCACCACGCCGGCGCCGCGCACCACCCCCCGGGTGGAGAACACCCCTGTCGCCGCGACCCCGGTGGCCGTCGGCTCCGGGCCGAACGCCTTTGCCGGCGCGTCCGTGCGCTTCGGCGGCACGGCGGAGGCGGGCGGCGCGCCGGTGACGGTGGCGGGGAGCGGCGCGGCGCTGTCCTCCGTGGTGCAGGTGGCCAAGTCCGGCGGCTACACCGACGCATCGGGGCGGGTGATCACGTACCAGTTCCGCGACTCCGTGCGCGCGGTGAACCTGGCCGTAGCCCTCTCCGGCGCGCAGTCGGGCGCGGGCGTCACGCTGGTCGTTCCGGGCGACGTGCCCGCGCCGGGGACGTACACGGTGCTCGGCGCCATGGCGCGCCCGCCATTCGACCTGAGCCGCGCGGCGTTCGCCAGCTACGGTGCGTCCAGTTGCGCCTTCACCTGGGTGGGCGAGAGCGGTACGCTCACCGTCACCCGCTCGGCGTCGGGCGAGCTGGAGGGCACCGTGGACGTACGCCTGCGCGCCGTGCAGCGCGGCGTCTTCGTAACCCCCACGGCGGGCCCGTCGGGCGCCGGGTGCCAGGCCCTGACGGGCGTCGCGGGCACGCCGCCGGAGACGCTGCGGCTTTCGGGGGCGTTTTCGGTGCGGTGAACGGGGGGGCAGGGAATAGGGAATAGGGAATAGGGAATAGGGAAT
>NZ_DASVTX010000546.1:0-17077 GCF_036387355.1 Longimicrobium sp. | reverse complement strand
GTACGGGTGGATCGCCGGCGTGGTAGATGCCGCGGTGCACCGCAGCCGCGACGGCGCGCGCACCGTCACGGACCGCATCGACGCCGTCATGCTGCACCGCGTAGCCGGGCCGCTGATCTTCCTTGTCGTGATGGCGATGGTGTTCCAGTCCATCTTCTCGTGGGCCGAGCCCATGATCGGGTGGGTGGAGGGGCTGTTCGGCGCGCTGGGCGGCGCCGTGGCCGCCGCGCTGCCGCCGGGCGACCTCAACAGCCTGCTGGTGGACGGGGTGATCGCGGGCGTGGGCTCCGTGCTCGTCTTTCTTCCGCAGATCACCATCCTGTTCCTGTTCCTCGGCATTCTGGAGGACACGGGATACATGGCGCGCGCGGCCTTCATCATGGACCGCTTCATGAGGAGCGTGGGGCTGCACGGGCGCAGCTTCATCCCCCTCCTTTCCGGCTACGCGTGCGCCGTTCCGGGGATCATGGCCACGCGCACCATCGAGAGCCGCAAGGACCGGCTGGCCACCATCATGGTGCTGCCGCTCATGAGCTGCTCCGCGCGCATCCCCATCTACGCGCTGCTCATCGGCACCTTCATCCCCTCGGTGGCGGTGGCGGGCGTGTTCAACCTGCAGGGGCTTACCCTGCTGGGGATGTACCTGCTGGGGACCGTGACGGCGCTGCTGGTGGCCTCCGTCTTCAAGCGCACGCTGCTCAAGGGGCAGGCGCGGCCCATGATCATGGAACTGCCGCCGTACCGCCTTCCCCGCCCGCGCAGCCTGGCGCTGAGCGTGGGCCACCGGGCGAGCATGTTCCTGCGCAAGGCGGGAACGGTGATCCTGGCGCTCTCCATCGTGCTGTGGGCGCTGGCCACGTATCCCAAGACGGATGCGGCGCCCGGGATGAGCGACGAGCAGGCCCAGGAAGCCGCGCTGGCGCACAGCGCGCTGGGCCGCATGGGGCACGTGGTGGAGCCGCTGGTGCGGCCGCTGGGCTACGACTGGAAGATCGGCGTGGGGATCCTGAGCAGCTTTGCCGCGCGCGAGGTGTTCGTGAGCACCATGGGCACCATCTACGGTGTGGGCGGCGACGCCGACGAGGGCTCCACCACCCTGCGCGAGAAGCTGCGCGCGGAAGCGCACCCGGACGGGGCGGTGGTGTACACTCCCCTGGTGGCCGTGGGGCTGATGGTGTTTTACGTGTTCGCCATGATGTGCATGAGCACCACCGCCGTCGTGGTCCGCGAGACGGGCGGCGGATGGGCGGGCGCGCGGTGGGCCGCCTTCCAGTTCGCCTGGATGCTGGCGCTGGCATACGGGTCGGCGCTGCTGGTGTACCAGGGCGGGCGCGCGCTGGGGCTGGGGTGAACTGCAGGGAATAGGGAATAGGGAATAGGGAATAGGGAATAGGGAATAGGGAATAGGGAATAGGGAATAGGGGGATGAGATGCTGCAGACGCTGATTGTGATGATGATCGTGCTGGCCGCGGCGCTCTACGTGGGCGCGCGGGTGCGGCGCACGCTCTTTCCCGCCCGCGGCCCGTCCGGCGGCCCCGGCTGTGGAAGCGACTGCGGCTGCGGCAAGTAGGCCGGCCGTTGGATCGGATGGACGGAGCCCTCTTCCTCGCGGAATAGGGCTCTTTCGTTTCCGGGGATGAGCGGCGGCGGGCGGGAGTTCCTACCGTGGTCGGCCGGGAAGCAGGGCCACGGCCGCGCAGGACGGAGCGCCCGCAGGACTGAGCACAGAGAAGCCCTCTCCCGCGTGCCGGGAGAGGGCTTTTCGTTGTAGCGTATGCGCAGGCGCGGTCCGTCTTCTTGTGCCTTGGCCGCACGACGATGAAAACGGCGGCCCGCCGGAGCGGACCGCCGTCTCTGGAGTTCATCCGGCGCGGGTCAGCGGGCGGTGACCAGCTGGCCGTTGCGAACGACGCCGACCGCGACCTCCTTGCCGAGCACGTCGCCGTTCTTGTCGAACTTGATGGTGCCGGACACGCCGCGCCGCGCGTGCTCCTCATCCACCCCCGCCACGTAGTCGCGAATGGCGGCGCGGTCCGTTCCGCTGGACCGGATCGCGTCCCGCAGCAGCATCATCACGTCGTACGTCATCGCCCCGCGGTGGTCGGGGAGCTTGCCGTGCTGCGCCCGGTACGCCGCCACGAAGCGCTGCGCGGTGGTGTCGGGGCGGTCCGGCAGGAACGCCGAACTCACGAACACGCCTTCCGCGATGGGCCCGCCCGACTTGATCCCCGTCAGCCCGTCCGAGCCCAGGATGGGCCCCGTGTACCCCAGCCGCCGCGCCGCCTGAATGATGCGCAGCCCCGCCTCGGCCTGCCCGCCGATCACCAGCGCGTCGGCGCCGCGCCGCATGGCCCGGGTGAGGTACGGGTCCAGCTCCGTTCCCGACTTGATCGTCCCCGCCAGGAACGGGTCCGCCGACACCACGCTGCCGCCGTTGCGCTGGAACGCCCGCGCGAAGCTCTCGTGCACGCCCTGGCCGTACTCGTCGTTCACGTACAGCACCGCGGCGCGCCTGCGTCCCAGCCGCTGCGCCGCCCAGCTGGCCAGCACGGGCGAGAACTCCAGGTCCGTGGGCGTCACGCGAAAGGTCCAGTCGCCCGCCTGCGTAAGGTCCGCGCTGCTGCTGGCCGGCGAGATCTGCACCACCGGCTCGCCCTCCTGCTCCCCCTTGGGCGCGTTGTACACCGTGGCGGCCTTGAGGCTGGCCGCCGAGTTCAGGTGGCCGATCACGGCCACGACCTCGGGATTGCGCCGCAGCTCCTCCGCCACGGTCAGGGCGCGGTTGGGGCTGGCGCTGTCATCCAGCATCACCAGCTTCACCAGCCGCCCGCCGATGCCGTTGGCATCGTTGATCTCCCGGGCGGCCATCTCGGCCGACAGGCGCATGGACTCGCCGTTGGCCGAGTTCAGCGGCCCGGCCACGCCAATGTAGATGTAATCCTTGTCGCCGCCACCGCAGGCGGCCAGCAGCCCGGCGGCCACAACGCCGGCCGCGCGAATCAGGGGTCGAGGGGAGGTCATCCGCATCGGTACGTGAGGTCTGGGTCCGCCGGGGCCGGGTGGAGCCCCCGTCGGGATGCGCGGCCAGAGCCTGCCCGCCACACCCTTCCGGCCCGGAAAACCGGGTCCCAAGTGGTCGCGCGGTGGCCGCTCCGGCACGAAGCGACAGAAAAAGTCGTCGGAGTGAACAAAGGGCATTGACGGGCGGGACTGGCGAGTCTATCTTCCGGCCGTCTACTCTGTCCACTTACTCGTGGGGTTCCACAGGGTACACTACCGTGTGCATGGGGCCGTCGCAAGTGTCGCGGCTGGTCCCCGCGCGCACCACATCCCCGCGAACCGGAGCTCGGCCAGGCAGCACGCGGCCGGCTCCCCGCGACAGGGCTGGGCGCCCGGGACCGGCGCCGCACCCACCCGGAGCGCCGGACATGTCTGCTCTACCCGCACGGAACACACCCTCCCGGCCGCGCAGTCGGCGCCGTAACGCGACGCGGCGCTGGTGCATTCCTCCCGCCATTCTGCGCGAGCCGGATGAAACGCTGGAAGGGTCGCAGATCCTCGAGGAATTCCGGGGAGACCTGGGGCTGCTGCTGTGGAACTCGCTGCGCGACGTGACGCTGTGGGCCGCCACCCCCGAAGAGCGCCGCGAAGGCCTGTTCGTCGCCCAAGCCGCTCACAAGCGGCTGGGCTCGCTGGCCAACTCGTCGGTGGATCCCGCGCTGGAGGTGAGCCTCACCACGCTTGCGGCCGTGGTGAGCAGCCCGGGCACCACCAGCCCGGAGATCGTAAGCCTGGTGTGCCTGGAGGTGTCACGCTGGGCGCAGGAGCGCGGCGCCGTGGGCAGCGCCATCGCCTTCGCGCAGGCGGGCGCGCTCGCCTCGCCCGAGGACGCCGGGCCCGCGGCCCTCGTCGGCGGGCTGGTGCTGCGGTGGGGGCGCCTGGCCCGCGCCGAAACCTGGCTGCGCCGCGCCATCGGCCTGGCGCGGCGGGGGCGGGACTGGGCCAGCTACGCGCAGGCGTACGTGGACCTGGGCACGCTGTACGCGCGCCGCGACGTGCCGGGCACTGCGCGCCGCTACTTTACCCAGGCCATGCGCGCCGGCCGCCGCCACGGGCTTCTGGCCATCCGCGGCAGCGCACTGCACGGTCTTTTCCTGCTCAACATGGAAGCCGGCCAGCTGGACGACGCCGAGCGCTACGCCAAGGCGGCCATGCGCGCGTACGGCCGCGGGCACCCCAGCCTGCCGGAGCTCCTGCACGACATTGCGTACCTGTGGATCTCGCGCGAAAGCTTCGGCCGGGCCATCCCCATCCTGCAGAAGCTGCTGGTGGGGCGCACCGAGCCGGCGGAGCGGATGGAAACGCTGGCGCTGATGGCCCGCGCCGCCGCGGGAACGGGCGAGCGGCGGCTGTACGAAGAGGCGTGGAGCGGGGCGTGGTCGCTGCTGCAGCAGCCCGGCGCTCCCGTGGCGCCCACGCGCACCCTGCTGGAGCTGGCGCGGGCGGGGGCGCGCATGCGCGACTGGCTGCGCGTGGACATGGCCGCGCGGCTGCACGCGGCGGGTACCCTGCCCCGCCCCGGCGACCGCCGCGCCGAGGAAGCCCTGGCCGAGATGGCGGCGCTGGCGCGGCAGCCGTACCCGGGGTGACGGCCTGGGCCCCGCCCCCCGCCGCGGCGTGCGTGGTCCAGCGCGCGCTTCTCTGCGCCGAGGCGGGGGGCACGCTGGGTCCCCGGCTCTGCGCCGCGCTGGACGACGTGTGGAAGTGGGTGGCGGCCTGCCCGCCGCTCCGCCCCTTTCTCTTTCCCCCGGCCGCCGCCGCGGAGCGCCGCCGTGCCCTGCGGGGCGTGGTGGTGGATGAGCCGCTCAGGGCGCCGCTGGCCGTGTTCGCCGCGCTGGCGGAGGACGCGGGGAGGGACGACGGCGCGCGGCTGCACCATGCCTGCCGCCGGATCGCCGCGTGGGCCGACGGGCGAGGGGCGCCGTGCACCGCGGCCGCCTTTCGCCGGGCAGCGCGCCTGGTGGCGGAAGAAGGATGAAAACGGGGAACCGCCCGGGGTGCATGCCCCGGGCGGTTCCCGTTTTTTCGCGTCGATGGCGCTCCGCTCGTCGGAGCGACGGCGCGCGGCGGATCAGGACTTCTCCTCCCGGCAGTCCAGGATCAGCTCCTTTTCACCCAGGGCCCACTGCGCGCCCTGCTTGTGGAAGGTGAGGCGCCACACACGGTCACAGAAGTCCGAGGGGCGGTAGCGCCGGTCGGTGGAGGTGCTGCGCACGGTGGCGCGGATTTCGTCGCGCGTGCCGTACGCCTGGTTCCAGCTGACCCACACGCCGTACTTGCGCACCCAGCAGCCGCCGAAGCCCGACGAATCGTCGCAGAGCAGCGCCTGCTCCTGCGAGGCCAGCGTGGGCTCGCCCAGCCGCATGGAGATGCTGTCGATGGAAAGCGTCTCCCCCGTGACCCCGGACGAGGCCCGGCGGAACGAGTCCAGGTTCACGTACAGCGGGCCGTCGGACACGCGACCGGGCTGGTTCTGGCGCGCGTCGGCTTCCATGTACTTCAGGATCTGCGGCGCCACGGCGTAGAAGTCTTCCTTGGTGGCGCGCTCGCCGGTGCAGCCGCCCAGCAGGGGAAGGGCCACGGCGAGGGCGAGGGCCGGGAACAGTCGCTTCATCAGGAACGGCGGAAAGGTGTGAAACGGTGGCGCATGGGGCAGATTACACCGCCCGCCCGCCCAGCGCAAAGCCCGCACCCTCCCGCCCGCGCCGCGGAAGGTGTAGGTTGCCGTCCGCCGAGGCAGAACGATCCCCGCTGACCGGGAGTTTGGATGGCGCTCTGGAGGCTGGCTCCCAGAACGAACACGATGTGGTGGTGCGTGGAAGGCAAGGACCCGTGGCAGCCGCCGCACGACCGCGTGTTCGGGTTCGTGGTGCGCGCCGCGGACGAGGAGGCGGCCCGGTGGCTGGCCCACGGCGCCGCCGGCGAGGAGAACGGCGCGGTGCACGGCGTGTCACCCTGGCTGGACGGCAGCTACTCCACCTGCGAGCCCATTCGCGACGAAGGGACGGCGGAGGTGCTGCTGGTGAACTTTCGCCACTCGCCCTGGTAGCTCAGAACAGGTCCGCCGGCGCGATGACCCGTACGTCGCAGAACCGGCGGATCTTCCTGAAATCTCCCGCGTTGTAGGTCACCACCACCGCGTTCACCCGCCGCGCGCTGCGCGCGATGAGCACGTCGCGCAGCAGCCGCTGCTGCTCCTCCCGCGAAATGGCGGAGGTGCGCCCCGCCCGCCACGACCGCTTTCCGCGGATCAGCGCGTTCAGAATCTTGCCCGCCTCGTACCAGTCCTCGCCGTCGGGCGTCAGCAACTGATCGCGCGTTCGGTAATCGCGGAGCGTCGCCGCCCACCTGCGCAGGTCAGCGTCACTGTCCGCCCCCGCCGCCATCTCCTGCACGACAACCGCGGAGAGCAGCCTCCTGCGCGGGAGTTCCCGCGACGAATGCCGCAGCAGCACGTTCGTGTCGATGACATAAATTTCACCGGGCATGCTCTCACATTCCCCGCGCGCGATCCATCTCACGCGCCAGAGCAAGCCACTGGGGATCCTGGTCCATCTCAACCACCAGCCGGCCCGTAGACCCTTCCGCGAGAATGTTGCAGAAGTTCTGCTCAGACAGCTCGTAGGCGATGTCCAGCGCTTCAATGCGGGTCGAATGCGTGCTCAGCAGCACGCCATCGCGGGTGAGGTGCCAGCGGCTGCCGTGGCGGGCCACGTACAGCGTCGGAACGCCGGGAACGAGGTCGGCGGGGTCGTACCCCTTCCTGGGAGCGCGCTTTCGGGTTGCCATCGTACCCTGTCCGGTGTGTGCGTTCAACCTCCATCCGGACGGAAGATAACGGCTTGCGCCGTGCCACTCCAGCCACCAATGCATGCGCTCTGGACGGGCCAGCGGTGGTCAAACCGGCCCGGATCGGGCGGAAAAGGACCGTCATCGCTGCCGGCGCGCGGGCGCGGCCACAGACGACGCAACACAGTGCGATGCGGGGAGATGCATGAAAGCGGAAGGGGCCGGCATCGCTGCCGGCCCCTTCCGCTTTTCATCCATCTGAACCGGTTCAGACCCAGGTCTGCTGGATCTTGCCGATGCTGGCGATGCGCTGCTCGGCGATACGGTCGGCGGCCACGTAGCTGGGCACGCCCTCGGCCTCGCTGAGCTCAAAGATGCGCAGCAGGGTGCTGTAGATCTCGCCCGCCTTGCGCATGGCGCGCTCCGACGTCCAGCCGTGCAGCTCACCGTACACGTTGATCAGGCCGCCCGCGTTGGCCACGTAGTCCGGAGCGTACAGAATGCCGCGGCGGTGAAGCTCGTCGCCGTGGCGCGCCTCGGCCAGCACGTTGTTGGCGGCGCCGGCAACGATCTGCACCTTGAGCTGCGGGATCGTTTCGTCGTTGATGGTGGCGCCCAGCGCGCTGGGGGCGTAGATGTCGGCCTCCACGGCGTAGATGGCGTTGGGCTCCACCGCCTGCGCGCCGAAGTCGTGCACCACGCGCTGCACACGCTCGGCGTCGATGTCGGTCACCACCAGGCGCGCGCCCTCCGACGCCAGGTTCTGGCACAGGTAGTAGCCCACGTGGCCCAGCCCCTGGACCGTTACCGTCTTGCCGCTCAGCGAGTCGCTGCCGTACTTGGACATGGCGGCGGCCTTGATGCCGCGGTACACGCCGTACGCCGTCACCGGCGAGGGGTCGCCCGAAGTCTGCGCGCGGCCGGTGACGTGCTCCGTCTCCATGGCCACGAACTCCATGTCGTCCACCGAGGTGTTGACGTCCTCGGCGGTGATGTAGCGGCCCTTGAGGCTTTCCACGAAGCGGCCGTGCGCGCGAAAGAACTCCTCGCGCGGCGCCGTCTTGGGGTCGCCGATGATGACGGACTTGCCGCCGCCCAGGTTGAGCCCGGCCACCGCCGCCTTGTACGTCATGCCGCGGGACAGGCGCAGCGCGTCGATGAACGCCTCGGTGTCGCTGGCGTAGTTCCAGAACCGCGTGCCGCCCAGTGCCGGCCCCAGCACCGTGTTGTGGATCGCGATGATCCCCTTGTAGCCGCACGACGGCTCGGAGCAGAACACGACCTGCTCGTGGTTGTGCTCACCGATCAGCGAAAACAATTCCATGCCTGTTACCCGTATGGCTTTGCGTGGGGGGCGGTTGGCCCCGGTGCCGTCGAGAGGGCCAAGCCCCGCCCCGGCGTACGATTCGGTGGTGTTGGCCAGGCGCCGGCGGCCTACCGGTACAGCTCGCGCGCGATCACCGTCCGCTGGATCTCGCTCGCTCCCTCGTAGATCTCCGTCACCTTGGCGTCGCGGAACAGCCGCTCCACGGGGTACTCCTTCACGTACCCGTATCCGCCAAAGACCTGCACGGCCTGCGTGGTCACGTACATGGCGCCTTCGCTGGCGAACAGCTTGGCCATGGACGAGAGCCGGCTCACCTTTTCACCCGCGTCCTTGGCCCGCGCGGCGCTCTGCAGCAGCGCGCGCCCAGCCTCGATGCGGGTGGCCATGTCGGCCAGCTTGAACTGCATGCCTTGGAACTCGCGGATGGCGGTGCCGAACTGCCGCCGCTCGTCCGCGTAGCGCAGGCTGTGCTCCAGCGCGCTCTGGGCAATGCCCGTGGCCAGCGCGGCGATCCCCAGCCGGCCGCCGTCCAGCCCCTGCAGCGCGTAGATGAAGCCCATCGACGGGTCGCCCAGCAGCTGCGCGTCGGGCACGAACATCTCCTGAAAGGCGATGCCCACCGTTTCCGACGCGCGCTGCCCCATCTTGTCCTCCTTCTTTCCGACGACGTACCCCTGCGTGTCGGTCGGAACGATGAAGGCGCCGATCCCCTTGGCCCCGCGGCGCGCCTCGGGCGTGTCGGTGCGCACCATGCACACCATCACGTCGCCGAAGCCGCCGTTGGTGATCCACGCCTTGGCGCCGTTCAGGATCCACCCGCCGTCCACCTTGCGGGCCTGCGCGGCCAGCCCGGCCGCATCGGAGCCCGCGTCGGCCTCGCTGAGCGCAAACCCGCCCAGCAGCTCGCCGCGCGCCATGGGCTTGAGCCAGCGCTCCTTCTGCTCGCCGCTGCCGTGCGCCAGGATCATCTGGGTGGGCAGCGAGTTGTGCACGCTCATGGCGACCGCCACGGAGGCGTCGCCGCGGGCGATTTCCTCCAGCGCCATCAGATAGGTGCTGGTGTCCATCCCCAGCCCGTCGTATTCCTCCGGCAGCAGCATCCCCAGAAAGCCCAGCTCGCCCAGCTTCTGGATGACCTCGCGGGGAAAGTGCGCCTCGCGGTCCCACTCTTCGGCGTGTGGCCGCAGTTCGCCCTCGGCAAATTCCCGGGCCAGGTCGCGGATCTGGAGCTGTTCTTCAGTCATCAACCGCAGAGTGCGTGAGTGCTGTGTGCGTGAGTGCGTCCGTGCCTGGCCTGGGCGCGGCGGAGACCTCGGTCATCCGCCCCACCCTCGCACGACACGGCGTGCGAGCGATGCGGGTGCCGGATGCGGCGCGGAGTGAACTCACGCCTCACGCACCCCGCACTCACGCACTGTAGTTGTAAAAGCCTTCGCCCGTCTTGCGGCCCAGCCTGCCGGCGGCCACGTACTTCCGCAGCAGCGGACAGGGGCGGTACTTGTCGTCACCCAGGCCGTCGTGCAGCACCTGCATGATCGCCAGGCAGGTGTCCAGGCCGATCAGGTCCGCCAGCGCCAGCGGGCCCATGGGGTGGTTCATCCCCAGCTTCATCACCGTGTCGATGGCCTCGCGGTCCGCCACGCCCTCCATCAGGCAGAACACGGCCTCGTTGATCATCGGCATCAGGATCCGGTTCGATACGAAGCCCGGATAGTCCTGCGCCTCGGCGACGGTTTTTCCCAGCTTCTCGGACGTTTGGACGATGACGCGCGTCGTTTCCTCCGACGTGGCCAGGCCGCGGATGATCTCCACCAGCTTCATGACCGGGACGGGATTCATGAAGTGCATCCCGATCACCCGGTCCGCCCGGCTCGTGCGCCCGGCGATCTCCGTGATGCTGATGGACGAGGTGTTGCTGGCCAGGATGGCGTGCGGCGCGGCCACACGGTCCAGCTCCTCGAAGATGCGGAACTTCAGGTCCCGGTTCTCCGTCGCGGCCTCCACGATGAGGTCGGCGTCCGCGGCGGTGGAAAGCTCCGTCGCCGTGCGGATGCGGCCCAGCGCGGCGTCGCGGTCGGCCTCGGTGAGCGCGCCCTTCTTGATCTGCCGGTCCATGTTGCCGCCGATGGTCTTGCGCGCGGCCTCCAGCGCTTCGGCGCGCACGTCGATCATGGTGACATCGTATCCCGCGTGCGCGAACACGTGGACGATGCCGTTGCCCATGGTTCCCGCGCCCACGACCGCCACCTTGCGGATTTCCGCCATCGTTCCGTTTCCCTCGGGCCCGGGCGCCCCGGCCGCCGCGCGTTCAGCGCAGCGCGATCCAGAGCGCGAAGTAGATGAGAAGCAGCAGCGCGCCCGTTGCCACGGTCCACACTGCCACGTTGTGTACGTATCCCGGCGCCGCCTCGGCCTTCCCCTGACGGGCGAGCGCCTGGCTCACCGAGCCGGCCTCCACCACGTCGCGCACCCCGACGGACCGCTTGCCGCCGATGAGCGCCGCGGCGCCGAAGAGCACCATCATCACCCCGGCGGTAAAGACGACCAGCATCCACACGGCGTCGCGGTCGGCCACCGGGTCGCGCCCCACCAGGGCGTAGGGGAACAGCACCGGCACCAGCGCGGCAAAGCCGATGGCGGCGCCAGCCGCGGTGGCCCAGAAGCGCAGCGCGGGGCGGCTCACGGCCACCGCTCCCCGATGCGGTCGTCCACCAGCGGGCGCAGCGCCGTCATGCGCGCGTCCGGGCGCAGCTGCGGCGTGCGCGCGAGCCACACCGTTCCCGCCAGCAGCGCCACCGTGGCCGCCACCCCCGCCTCCGGGCCGAATCCGCCCCCCGTCCACCAGTCCGCCCCGGTTTCCCGCGCGTCGTAGAACGGGATGTCGTACAGGCTCAGCCCGCTCACGGGAAAGTCCAGCAGCGACTGCATGGTCCAGTTCCACCCCATGTGCACCGCGGTGGCGAACCAGAGCGAACGCGTCCGCAGGTAGGCCACCCCCAGCATGAGCCCGGCGAGAAAGATGTTCGCCAGCGCCAGCGGGGTAACGCCCGGGTTGTTGCGGTGCAGCCAGGCGAAGGCCGCCGAGGTGGCCACCAGCGCCGGCCACGCGCCCATCCCCTGCACCAGCACCTGCAGCGGGTAGCCGCGCATGATCACCTCTTCCACCGCCGCTGCTACCGTAAAGAACACCAGCGCGGACAGCAGAGCGGCGACATATTCGGGCACCGTGCCCGGCTCGGCAACCCACCGCGCCGTACCCGCCACCGCAAGCAACAGTACGGCAAAGGCCAGAATCCCTCCGCCAATCGCCGTTCCCCCGGCAAAATCCCGTGCGGCGGAGCCGTCCAGGGCAAAGCCGAGCGCGCGCGGAGAGCGCCGGTCCACGAACCGCAGCATGATCCACCCCGCCACGGACGCGCCACAAAGCGCGCAGCAGAGCTGAACGAACTGGCTGCCCTCCCACCGCGTCTGGGCCGCGGCGGCGGAGGGAACGGCCGTGCACACCGAGGCGAGAAACAGGTAGATCACCAGCCGCCACCCCGCGCGCAACCCATACGGGCCCAGGAACACCCGCTCCATCACGGTCCGCCGCGGCGCGCCCGCCGGGGCGGCAGGGGAGGTAAACTCAGCCATCGGTCGCCCTCCTCCCGTCCCGGGTGAATTTCGCAGTTCAGCGAACAAATGCTCCCACAACGCATCCGGGCCGCCGAAGCGGCCCGGAAGGGAGAGAAGGTCAGACGCGCTGCACCGAGAGCGCGACCGCGTCGCCACCGCCCAGACAAAGCGTCGCGAGCCCGTTTTCCGCGTCGCGGTCCTTCATGGCGTGAAGCAGGGTGGTGAGCACCCGCGCGCCCGACGCGCCGATGGGGTGGCCCAGCGCCACGGCGCCGCCGTTGACGTTCACGCGGTCCCAGTCCCACCCCAGCCCCTGCCCGTTCGCCAGCGCCTGCACCGCGAACGCCTCGTTGGCCTCGATCAGGTCGTAGTCGTGAATCTCCGTGCCCGCCTTCTTCATCAGGTTCTTCACCGCCTGGATGGGGGCAAAGAACAGCTCGCGCGGCTCCACGGCGCCGGTGGAATACGCGTTGATGCGGGCCAGGATCGTCAGGCCGTGCGCGCGGGCGTACTCCTCGCTCACCACCATGACCGCGGAGGCGCCGTCGTTCATGGACGACGCGTTGCCGGCGGTCACCACGGGATCGGTGACGTCCTTGGGCGCATCCTTGGTGAACGCGGGCTTGAGCTTGCCCAGCGACTCCGCCGAGCTGTCGGCGCGCGGGCCCTCGTCCGCGTCCACGATGGTGCTGCCCTTGCGGCCGGCGATCTCCACGGGAACGATCTCTTCCTTGAACTTGCCGGCCTGCTGCGCCGCCACCGCCTTGCGGTGCGAGTTGACGGAGAACTCGTCGGCCATGTCGCGGCTGATGCCGGCCTTCTTGGCGGTGTACTCCGCGTGCCCGCCCATGTGCACTTCGCAGAACGAGCACCACAGGCCGTCGCGCACCAGGCCGTCCACCAGCGTCTGGTCGCCGAACTTGACGCCGTTGCGCATGCCGTACACGTAATACGGCGCGTTGCTCATGGACTCCTGCCCGCCCGCCAGCATCACCTGGTTGTCGCCGGCGCGGATGGACTGCGCGGCCAGCATCACGGCCTTGAGGCCGCTGCCGCACACCTTGTTGATGGTGAGCGCGGAGATCTGGTCCGGCAGCCCGGCCTTGATCACGGCCTGGCGCGCGGGGGCCTGCCCTACGCCGCCCTGCACCACGTTGCCCATGATGACTTCGGCGATGTCCTCCGCCGGCACCCCGGCGCGCGCCACGGCCTCGCGCAGGGCGATGGCGCCCAGCTCCGGCGCGGACAGCGACGAGAGCCCGCCCAGGAACCGGCCGATGGGCGTGCGCACGGCGCTGACGATCACGGGCGTGGTGCGCGGGTCACGAGCGATATCGATCATCGGACTTCCTCATCCCTTGAGAGTTTGTGGATCCACCGCGCCGGCTCAGCCGGCCTCCTCCAGCCGAACACCCTTGTCGCCGTCGGCCACGTAGCCCCACGCGGTCTCCGGGTCGTGCGTCGAAACCAGCAGCCAGCGCTCGTCCACCGCGGTGCTCAGAAGGGCGCGCTTGCTTTCCAGCGACACCAGCGGCTCCACGTCGTACCCCATCACCCAGGGGAGCGGGAGGTGCGAAAAGGTGGGGATCACGTCCGCCAGAAAGCAGGCCGTCTCTCCCCCGCTGCGCAGCACGACGGACTGGTGGTGCGGGCAGTGCCCGGGCGTGCGCATCACCGACACGCCCGGCACGATCTCCCGGTCGCCGTCGGTGAGGTTCATCCGCCCGGCGGCCATCACCGGCTCGTAGTTGTGGGGCAGGTAGCTGGCGCTGGTGCGCTCGTTGTTCCGGTGCGCCCACTCCCACTCGCCGGCCTGCACGTGGTACGCGGCGCGGGGAAAGGAAACACGCACCTGCCCCTCGGCGTCGCGAAAGGTGTTGCCTCCCGCGTGGTCAAAGTGCAGGTGCGTGTCGATCACGACGCCCACGTCGTCCATCGCGAAGCCCAGCCCGGCAATGGCCTCCTGCAGCCGGTCCGGATGCCCGCTCCCGTCCGTGGCCGCGTTGTCGACGCCGTAGATGTCCAGGAACTTCGCGTTTTCCTTGTTCCCCAGCCCCGTCTCGATCAGTACCAGCGCGTCCGGCGTTTCCACCAGCAGGCAGCGCAGGGCCAGGGGAATGCGGTTCCGTTCATCCGCCGGAATGCGCTTTTCCCACAGCGCCTTGGGCACCACGCCGAACATGGCGCCGCCGTCCAAGCGCTGCATTCCGCTCTCGATGGCGTGCAGGGTAAAGTCGCCCAGCTGCCGCGTGCGGACCCGGACCGTGCTCACGCGACCTCCATGGAGCGGGGAGCCGCCCGGCGCTTGCGGGGGGCGCGCGGCTTGCGGCCGCTCAGCAGCGTCTGGACCGCCTCCCAGTCCGCCACGCCCTGCTCGTCAAGCATCTCAATGAAGCGCAGCAGGCAGTGCGCGGTGGCCACGGCGTCGTCCAGCGCGCGGTGGCGGTTCTGCACCTCCAGCCCAAAGAAGAGGGCCAGCCCGTCCAGCGACCGCGAAGGCAGCTGGGGAAGCAGCTTGCGGGCAAGGCGCACGGTGCAGAGCTGCCGGCCGCTGAGTGTCATCCCGGTCGCCAGCTGCATCTCGTGGCAGATGAAGCGCCAGTCGAAGGCGGCGTTGTGCGCCACGAACACGCAGCCGTCCAGCGCCTCCGAAACGCGCGGCGCGACCTCGGCAAAGCGCGGCTGGCCGGCCACCATGTGGTTGGTGATGCCCGTGATGCCGGTGATCATGGAGGGAATGGGCCGCTCCGGGTTCACCAGCGTGCAGTACGTGTCGGTGATGCGGCCGCCGGACACGCGGACCGCGGCCACCTCCGTCACGCGGTGCCCGCCGTTGGGCGAGCCGCCGGTCGTTTCCACGTCCACGACCACGAACTCCTCGTCGCGCAGCGAACGGCCGGAGGGGCGGGCCGGCTCGGCGGAGGCGAGCGACCACACGCCCTGCGGCGACACGGTGAACCGCGCGTCGGTGCCCAGCAGCGCGAACACGGCCGCGGCGGCGGCGCCAGCGCCCCCGGTAATGCCCAGGACGCGGTGCGCCACCTCGGCGCTGCTCAGCGGCTCGTGGGCCAGCACGCGCAGGGCGCGCTGGGTCAGCGAGCCGTCGTGCTCCAGGCGAACGCCGTCCAGCGGAATGATCAGATCACTCACCCGGCCTCAAATCCTGCAAACGACGGTTCACGATGCGCGACAGGCGGATCGTGAGCGGCGAACGATTGGTCTCACACATAGCCCGGGAGTATAGCCGGGAAGCCGGGGCCGGGCAACGGATCAGCGTACAAAGTGCAACACCTGTTTTTCACGCAGGGCAGGGAGGTTTGACGGAGGTCCCGTAGGAACAGCAACAGATCGGGCTCTAACAGAGGCACGGAGACACAGAGGAAAAAACTGGACGACGGCCTGTGCTTCCGTTTTTCTCTGCGCCTCTGCGCCTCTGCGCCTCTGCGCCTCTGCGTCTCTGCGTGAGGCTCGTCCCCTTCAGTCCCTCCCCGCGACCTCCGCAACCCGCGCGTCCTCCGCGGGAGGGCAGTTTTCAGCGTTTGGTGCGGCAACGAGAAACGCCGACCCGGCAAGGGATCGGCGCTCACGTTCCTCCATCGGCAGAACGATGGATCAGCGGCTGTTGAGGGCAAAGGAAAGGCCCTCCAACTCCAGCGTCACGTCCACGTTTCGCAGGGTCACGCCGCGCGGCACCTTGAGCCGCACGGGAGCAAAGTTCAGCACCGCGCCCACGCCGGCCTTGACCACGCGGTCCACCACGTGCTGCGCGGCCTCGCCGGGCACCGCGACGATGGCGATCTCGATGGCCTCGTCGCGAAGGGCGCGGTCCATCTCCTCGTCGGCGCGCACGGTCAGGCCGCCCAGCGCCGTGCCCACCTTTTCCGGATCGCGATCGAACACGGCGCGGATCTCAAACCCGCGCGCCTCGAAGTCGCGGTACGAGAACAGGGCCGAGCCCAGCTTGCCCGCGCCGATCAGCGCCACGCGCCACTGCCGCTGCAGCCCCAGAATGGCGCGGATGCGCTCCAGCAGCTCCTGCACGGAGTAGCCCAGCCCGCGCTTGCCGAACGAGCCGAAGAGCGACAGGTCCTTGCGCACCTGCGCGCTGGTCGTTCCGCCACGCTCCGCAAGCTGGCCGCTGGAAATGGTTTCCGCGCCCGCCGCGTCGGCTTCCTGCAGAAGGCGGAGATAGAGCGAGAGCCGGCGCACGGCCGACTCGGAAATCTTCTTCATTGCGCGTGACGGTCACCCGCGACTGCGGACGCCCCTGCTCCGGCGCCCTGCTTGTGAAATCGTTCACAAGATACGGGCGCGGCCCGCCATCGTCAACGCGGCCGGAAACACCGGTGCGCGCGTTCCGCGGAATCACGAGTTCCCGCGCGCGTTTCCGATGTCTGAAACGGAAATCAACTGGACAGATCGCGCGGATCACCCGCGGGCATCTGTCGGACGGATATGCTGGGGGACGCGCATCGGGAAAGGGATGGGACGCAACGATCGCGAGCGGAAGCTGTATCCACTCGCGATCAGTCGAATCATCCGCCATGGCCGAAGGGCCGGGAGGATCAGCGGGAGGGCCGGTCGCCGCGGCCGCGGAACAGGAGCGGCTCGGGAGACGGGGTGCGCGGCGCGGGGTCGGCCGGCTCCTGATACCCCATGCGAACGTCGTAGGCCGCCTCGTACGGGCCCAGCCGCGTGCGCGGGGCGTGCTCGCCGCGGTCGCGGGCGTGGCGCCCGACGGAGTCCTGAAGGTACGGCATGGCTGTCTCTTTTCCCGCGGATCCATGAGAAATGGGAACACGGGGCGGAGAAGCAAGAACGGCGCCCGCCCCGATGCACGGGGCGGGCGCCGGATCACACATCCCGGGGAACGGCTCAGACCTCGAGCGGACGCTCTTCCACGATGGCGCGAAGCTCCTTGGAGGGCTTGAAGACCGGCACGGCGCGCGGCGGCACCTCCACCGGGTCGCCCGTGCGCGGGTTGCGCGCCAGACGGCTCTTGCGCTCACGGACCTTGAAGGTGCCGAAGCCCCGGATCTCGATGTTCTGGTGCTCCGCCATCGCGTCCTTGATGGAATTCAAGAACGCATCCACCACCACCGCGCAGTCACGCTTGGTGACGCCGGGGCCGATGGTGTCCGCGACCCGCTGGACAAGATCCGCCTTGGTCATTTGTAAAGCTCCTCCTGGGTTGTGCCGGGATGTGCGCGAGGGGTGTGCGTGCCCGCCGTACGGCGCGGCCGAAAATCCGGGAACGCCGGAACGGAACAGGGCCAGCGAACGGG
>NZ_DASVTX010000545.1:0-31706 GCF_036387355.1 Longimicrobium sp. | reverse complement strand
ATCGTTCGATCCTCCGCACCTGGGCCACCTGGTGGCCGCCTCCGACGCCTGCGAGGCGCTGCGGCTGGACCGGCTGCTCTGGATCCCCTCCGCCGTGCACCCGATCAAGCGCGATCGGGTGCGCACCGCGCCCGGGCTGCGGCTGCGCATGGTGCAGGCGGCCATCCGGGGCGACGACCGCTTTCGCGCGGACGACCTGGAGCTGCGGCGGGCCGGCCCGTCGTATACGGTGGATACGCTGCGCGAACTGCGCGGGCGCCACGCGGAGGCCGAACTGTTTCTGCTGGCCGGCGCCGACCTGCTGCGGGAGCTGCCGCGCTGGCGCGAGCCGGACGAAGTGATGCGGCTGGCCACGCTGGCCGTCGTTTCGCGCGAGGGCGACGCGCTTCCGCCCGAAAGCCCGCTCCCGGCCCTGGCCGTGCGGGTCACGCGGGTGGACGTGTCGTCCACCGAGGTACGCCGCCGTGCCGCGGCGGGACAAACGCTCAAATACCTGGTCCCCGAGCCCGTGTGCGCGCTGATCGAGCGCCACGGGCTGTACGGGGGCCGTTCCCGTTGATTGCCGAGGAAGTTTCTGATGCTCAAGAGCCTGGTACGCGCCGTGTTCGGAACGCGCCACACGCGCGAACTGAAGCGGCTGCAGCCCATCGTCGACGAGATCAACCGCGAGTTCGAGCGGCTGCGCAGCGTTCCTGAAGAGGAGCTGCGCGGGCAGACGGAGCGGTTCCGCGAGCTGATCCGCGAGGCCACCGCCGGCGTGGAGGCCGAGCTGGACGAACTGCGCGCCGAGCGCCGCGCCAGCGAGGACGCCGCCGAGCGCGAGGCCCTCTCGCAGCGCATCGGCGAGGCCGAGCAGCGGCTCAAGGCCGAGCTGGAGGCGGTGCTGGACGACATCCTTCCCGAGGCGTTCGCCACCGTCAAGGCGGCGGCCGCCCGGCTGGTGGGCACCGAGGCCACCGTGACCGGCCAGACGCTGCGCTGGGACATGGTGCACTACGACGTGCAGCTCATCGGCGGCATCACCCTGCACCAGGGCAAGGTGGCCGAGATGGCCACGGGCGAGGGCAAGACCCTGGTGGCCACCCTGCCGCTGTACCTGAACGCGCTGGCCGGCCGCGGCGCGCACCTGGTGACCGTGAACTCGTACCTGGCGCAGCGCGACAGCGAGTGGATGGGGCACCTGTACGGCTACCTGGGGCTCACCACCGGGTGCATCGACCTGCACGAGCCCAACACGCCGGAGCGCCGCGCCGCCTATGCCGCCGACATCACCTACGGCACCAACAACGAGTTCGGCTTCGACTACCTGCGCGACAACATGGTGCACGGGTCGGAGCAGCGCGTGCAGCGCGGCCACCACTACGCCATCGTGGACGAAGTGGACTCCGTGCTCATCGACGAGGCCCGCACCCCGCTCATCATCAGCGGGCCGGTGGGGACGGGGACCAACGCGGCGTACGCCCGCTACAACCCGGCCGTGGCCGACCTGGCCCGCCGCCAGACGCGTCTGGTGAACGAACTGATCGCCCAGGCCGAGCAGGACATCGCCGGCGGCGACAGCTACGCCGCGGGCGAAAAGCTGTTCCTGGCCCGGCGCGGCTCGCCGCGCAACAAGCGGCTGCTCAAGATGCTGGCCGACGACCCCGGGCTGGTGAAGGTGATGGGCAAGGTGGAGCGCGACTACATGATGGACAAGCGCGTGCACCTGCTCGAAGAAAACCTGCTGTACTCCATGGACGAGAAGGGGCACACCATCCACCTGACGGACCAGGGGCTGGACGTGCTGGCGCCGGAAGACCACGAGGCGTTCATCGTTCCCGACATCTCCGAGGAGATCCACCGGGTGGATGGGGACGACAGCCTGTCGGTGGATGAAAAGCGCGCCGCCCGCGACGAGCTGGAGCGCGAGTACGCGGAAAAGAGCGAGAAGATCCACATCATCCACCAGCTGCTCAAGGCGTACACGCTCTTCAACCGCGACGAGCAGTACGTGATCCAGAACGGCGAGGTGATGATCGTCGACGAGTTCACCGGCCGCATGATGCCCGGCCGGCGCTGGAGCGACGGGCTGCACCAGGCGGTGGAGGCCAAGGAGGGCGTGCAGGTGCGCGCCGAAACGCAGACCCTGGCCACCATCACCATCCAGAACTACTTCCGCATGTTCGACAAGCTCGGCGGCATGACGGGCACCGCCGAAACGGAAGAAGGGGAGTTCCACCAGATCTACGGCCTGGACGTGATGGTGATTCCCACCAACCGGGCCATCCAGCGCAGCGACCGCCACGACCTGGTCTACAAGACCCGGCGCGAAAAGCTGAACGCCATCGTGGAAGAGGTGCGGCGCCTGCACGCCATGCAGATCCCCGTGCTGGTGGGCACGGTGAGCGTGGACGTGAGCGAGACGCTGTCGCGCATGCTCAAGCGCGCGGGGGTGCCGCACGAGGTGCTGAACGCCAAGCAGCACCAGCGCGAGGCCGAGATCGTGTCGCTGGCGGGGCAGGCCGGGGCGGTCACCATCGCCACCAACATGGCCGGCCGCGGCACCGACATCAAACTGGGCGCGGGGGTCACCGAGCCGCGCACCATCGCCTGGCTCAAGGCGCACGGCGCCGACCTGGCCGAGCTGTCCAAGGTGCCGGACCCGGCCGAGGTGGTGGACCTCACCACCAGGCCCGACGACTACGTGGTGGAAACGGGCGGGCTGCACATCATCGGCTCCGAGCGGCACGAGTCGCGGCGCATCGACCGGCAGCTGCGCGGCCGCGCCGGCCGCCAGGGCGACCCGGGCGCGTCGCAGTTCTTCCTTTCGCTGGAAGACGACCTGATGCGCCTGTTCGGCAGCGACCGCATCGCCGCCATCATGGACCGGCTGGGCGCCGAGGAGGGCGAGGTCATCACCCACCCGTGGATCACCAACTCCATCGGCGGGGCGCAGCAGCGGGTGGAGCTGCAGCACTTTGAGTCGCGCAAGCGGCTGCTGGACTACGACGACGTGATGAACCAGCAGCGCGAGGTCATCTACGACCTGCGCACCTTTGCCCTGGACGGCGGCGAGGAGCTGCGGGGCGAGGTGTGGGAGATGATCGAGCGCGCCCTCCCCGTGGTGCTGGACGAGTACGCCCCCGCCGGCGCCGGCGCCGAGGAGTGGGACCTGGCCGGGCTGCGCCAGCGGCTCATGCTGGACTTCATGATGCCGGCCGACCGGCTGCCCGCGCAGGAGGGCGCCGAGCCCACCTTCAGCAGCCGCGACGAGCTGGACGACTACGTGGTAGAGCTGGCCCGCGACCACTACCACGAAAAGCTGGACCGCTTCGGCGACGCGGCGGACCCGGTGCTGCGCTACGTGGTGCTTTCCACCATCGATGAAAAGTGGAAGGACCACCTGTACGACCTGGACCACCTGAAGGCGTCCATCGGCTTCCGCGGCTGGGGGCAGAAGGACCCCCTGCTGGAGTACAAGAAGGAAGCGTACGACATGTTCGAAGACCTGATGACGGACCTCTACACGTCGGCGTCGCGCTTTGTGTTCCGCGCGCAGCTGGCGCCCATGGAGGCGCCCGAGGACTTCGGCGGGTACGAGATGAACGCGCGCGGGCCGCTGCCGGGCGGGGACTTTGACGCGGAGCCCATGGAGGCCCTGTACGGCGACGCGCCGGAGCCGGCCCCCGCGCCCGAGCCGGCGCCCCCGCCGCGCCGAGCGCCGTCGCTGGGCATCAACCCGTACGCCGCGGTGCCGGCCGCGCCGCCGCAGCAGCTGCAGACCAACCGCGACGAGGGCGCGGCCCCCAAGGCGGCCACGCCCACCGTGGGGCGCAACGACCCGTGCCCCTGCGGCAGCGGCAGGAAGTACAAGGCCTGCCACGGCCGCGGCGCCTGACCCGCGGCGCGGCACCCGGAACGGCGACGGCGCCCGGAGCATCCCGCTCCGGGCGCCGTCGCCGTTGGCGCGGGCGCGGCGGTGCTGGAAAAAGGGGGCGGGGATGATTATACTTCGGGGAATCTTCGGGTGCTCGGGGCGGGTGCCCGCGGCCCGCGCACCGCACCCACGCCCGGAGTGCCGCCATGACGCCGCCGCGCCCCAGCGCCCCGCCCCGATTCAGCCCGCACGCCATCAAGCGGTGGCCCAACCAGGAGCGTCCCCGCGAGCGCATGCTGGCGCTGGGCGCGCGGGCGCTCTCCGCCCGCGAGCTGCTGGCGCTCATCATTGAAACCGGCTCGGCGGCCAAGGGGGGGCGGCCGGCGCTGTCGGCCATGGACCTGGCGGGGAGCCTGCTCACGGCCTTTGCGGCGCCTACCGGCGAAGAATCGCTGCGCCGCATTGCCGCGGCGCCGCTGGCGGCGCTGTGCGAGGTGCCGGGCATCGGGGCGGCCAAGGCGTCCAAGGTGCGGGCCGCCCTGGAACTGGGCCGCCGCCTGTGCGAGGAGGCCCGCCCCGACCGCGAGTGCCTGCGCACCGCCCGCGACGTATACGAGCGCATGCGCCTGGTCATGCGCGACCTGCAGCAGGAGGAGCTGCACGCCCTGCTGCTCAACCCCGCCAACCAGCTGCTGCGCGACGTGGTGGTGGCGCGGGGCACCGCCGACGAGGTGAAGATCCACCCCCGCGACGTGTTTCGCCCCGCGCTGGCCGAGGGGGCGGCCAAGGTGGTGCTGGTGCACAACCACCCCACGGGGGTGCCCACCCCCTCCCCCGAAGACCGCGAAATCACCCGGCGGGTGCTGGGAGCGGGGCGCACCATGGGCATCACGCTGCAGGACCACATCATCGTGGGCGAGGCCAGCTACTACTCCTTCAGCGAAGAAGGCCTCATGTCGATGCTGTAGCCCGGGGCGCCGCAGGGGTGCCCGCGGCGCGCGGAATGCTTAGATTCCGGCCATGAGCCGCTCTGCCCCGTGCACCCGCCCGCCGCGCCCCGCGCGCACGCCGGCGCCTCCCCGTCGGGAGGCGCGCGGCTGATGGCGTCCCAGGCCCCGCTGCTCCCCGCCGCCGAGCAGGCGCTGGAGCACGCCCGCGGCATTCTTCCGCCGGAGCTGTTTTCGGCGGTGGAGCCGTACGCCGACCGGCTGGACCTGGACCTGATCTCGCGCGCGTACGAGTTCAGCTCCGTGGCGCACGCCGGGCAGAAGCGGCACTCGGGCGAAGACTACATCGTCCACTGCATCGAGGTCGCGCGCATTCTGGCCGACCTGCACCTGGACTCGGCCACCATCGCGGGCGGGCTGATCCACGACGTGGTGGAGGACACCCCGGCCACGCTGGACGACGTGCGGGCGGCGTTCGGGGCCGAGGTGAGCACGGTGGTGGACGGGCTCACCAAGATCGCCAAGGTGCAGTTCCGCACCAGCACCGAGCAGCAGGTGGAAAACTTCCGCAAGCTGCTGCTGAGCATGGCGCAGGACGCGCGCGTCATCCTGATCAAGCTGGCGGACCGGCTGCACAACATGCGCACGCTGGACTGGCTGCGGGAGGAGAAGCAGCGCCGCATTGCGCTGGAAACGCGGGAGATCTACGCTCCGCTGGCGCACCGGCTGGGGGTGGCCGCGCTCAAGTGGGAGCTGGAGGACCTGTGCTTCAAGTACCTGGAGCCGGAGCCCTACCGCGAGCTGGCCCGCAAGGTGTCGGAAAAGCGGCGCGAGCGCGAAGAATGGATCGAGAACCTGCGGGCCCCGCTCTCGGCCGAGCTGCGCGAGTCGGGAATCGGGTGCGACGTCACGGGGCGCCCCAAGCACCTGTGGTCCATCTACCGCAAGATGGTGCAGCGGGAAAAGACCTACGACGAGATCTACGACCTCATGGCGGTGCGGGTGATCGTGGAAACGATCGCCGACTGCTACCACGCGCTGGGCGTGATTCACAATCGCTGGACGCCGCTCACGGAGCGGTTCCACGACTACATCGCCACGCCCAAGAGCAACATGTACCAGTCGCTGCACACCACCATCTTCGGGCCGGGTGGGCGGCTGTACGAAATCCAGATCCGCACCCGCGACATGCACCGCACCGCCGAGTACGGCATCGCGGCGCACTGGAAGTACAAGGACCGCGAGGGGCCGCGGGGCGACGACGTCGACGAGACGCTCACCTGGTTCCGGCAGGTGCTGGAGTGGCAGCAGGAAACGCGCGAGCCGGAGGAATTCATGGAATTCCTGCGGATCGACCTGTTCCAGGACGAGATCTTCGTGTTTACCCCCATGGGCGACGTAAAGCAGCTCCCCAAGGGGGCCACGCCCATCGACTTCGCCTTTGCCGTGCACACCGAGGTGGGGCTGCACTGCGCCGGCGCGCGGGTCAACGGCCGCATCACACCCATTACCCGGGAGCTCCGGAACGGCGACCAGGTGGAGGTGATGACCGACGCCAAGCAGCGCCCCTCGCGCGACTGGCTGGCGTTCGTCAAGACGGCGCGGGCGCGCAACAAGATCCGGCAGTGGATCAAGGAAGAGGAGTTCGGCGATTCGGTGCGGCTGGGGCGCGAGTTCATTGAGCGCGAGATCCGCAAGGCGCGGCGCGACAAGGTGTCGGACGACCGCTTCGCCGTCGCCGCCCGCGCGCTGGAGCAGCCCGACGCCGACCACCTGTTCGCGGCGCTGGGCCGGGGCGACCTGGGGCCCAGCGCGGTGATGCGCGCGCTCTGGCCGGAAAGCGTGGAAGAGCCGCAGAAGCCGCCCAGCGCCTTTGAGCGCCTGGTGTCGCGGGTGCGGCGCGAGCCCAACGCCGCGGTGCGCATTCAGGGAATGAGCAACCTGATGGTGCGCTACTCCCAGTGCTGCCAGCCGGTGCCGGGCGACAAGGTGGTGGGATACGTGACCCGCGGCCGGGGCGTGAGCATTCACCGCATCGACTGCCCCAACATCCTGCAGCTGCAGGGGCACCCGGAGCGGCGGGTGGAGATTGACTGGGACGGCGACGGCACCGACCGCTTTCTGGTGCGGCTGGCCATGGAGGGGAGCGACCGGCGCGGCCTGTTCGCCGACATCGCCAGCGCCATCAGCGCCACCAACACCAACATCAGGAGCGCCGACATCAACGCCGACCAGCACGGCATGCGCGGCGACTTCGTGGTGGAGGTAGAGAACCTGGCGCACCTGAACCGGGTGCTGAACGCCATCAAGAAGGTCAAGGGCGTGGTCAAGGTGGAGCGGCGCGAGCAGCCGGAGCTGGAGGCGGGCGAGGGCTGACGCCGGGCGTACGCGGCGTGAACTGCGGTTTCTGTTCGGTGTACCACAGGGTGCCGCGCGCGGCCCGCGCCGACCCCCTGAGACGACGAGGAAAGCAATGCCGTTTGAACTGGTCTCACCCTTTTCCCCCGCCGGCGACCAGCCGAAGGCCATCGCCGAGCTGTCGGCGGGGCTGCGGCGGGGCGACAAGTACCAGACGCTCCTCGGCGCCACGGGAACGGGCAAGACGCTGTCGATGGCGCACGTGATCGCCCAGCACGGCCGGCCCGCGCTGGTGATGAGCCACAACAAGACGCTGGCCGCGCAGCTGTACGGGGAAATCAAGAACTTCTTTCCCCGCAACGCCGTCGAGTACTTCATCAGCTACTACGACTACTACCAGCCCGAGGCGTACGTCCCCAGCACCGACACGTACATCGAAAAGGACAGCTCCATCAACGAGGACATCGAGCGGCTGCGGCTGCGCGCCACCTCGTCGCTGATGGAGCGGGAGGACGTCATCATCGTGTCCTCCGTCTCGTGCATCTACGGCCTGGGCGACCCGCAGGAGTACCGGTCGCAGATGCTGGTGCTGTCCGTGGGGCAGGAGATCAGCCGAAAGAAGATCCTGGAGGGGCTGGTCGCCATCCAGTACAAGCGCAACGACGCCGCCTTTGAGCGCGGCAACTTCCGGGTGCGCGGCGACACGGTGGAGGTGTACCCCGCGTACGAGGAGCAGGGGGTGCGCATCGAGCTGTGGGGCGACGACATCGAGCGCATTTCGCGCTTTGACCCGCTGACCGGCGACACCATTCAGACCATGGAGCGCGCCGCCCTGTACCCGGCCACGCACTTCGTGACGGCGCGCCCCAAGCTGGAGCGGGCGGTGGACCGCATTCGCCGCGAGCTGGACGGGCGGCTCAAGGAAATGCTGGGGCAGGGCAAGCTGCTGGAGGCGCAGCGCCTGGAGAGCCGCACCAACTTCGACATCGAGATGATGCTGGAGATCGGCACCTGCTCCGGCATCGAGAACTACTCCCGCCACATCGCGGGGCGCAACGAGGGCGACCGCCCGGCCTGCCTGTTCGACTACTTTCCGGAAGACTTTCTGGTGGTGGTGGACGAGAGCCACGTGACCGTCCCCCAGATCGGCGGGATGTTCAACGGCGACCGCGCGCGCAAGCTCACCCTGGTGGACCTCGGCTTTCGCCTCCCCTCGGCGCTGGACAACCGCCCGCTCCGCTTTGAGGAGTGGGAGGAGCTGGTGCCCAAGGCCGTGTTCGTCTCCGCGACCCCGGGCGAGTACGAGCTGGCCCGCAGCGGCGGGGTGGTGGTGGAGCAGATCATTCGCCCCACGGGGCTGCTGGACCCGGTGGTGGAGATCCGCCCCGTGAAGGGGCAGGTGGACGACCTGCTGCACGAGATCCGGCTGCGCGCCGGGCGCGGCGAGCGGGTGCTGGTGACCACGCTCACCAAGCGGATGTCGGAGGACCTCACGGACTTTCTGCACCAGGCCGGGGTGCGCGTGCGCTACCTTCACAGCGACATTCAGACGCTGGAGCGGGTGGAGATCCTGCGCGACCTGCGCCTGGGCAAGTTCGACGTGCTGATCGGCATCAACCTGCTGCGCGAGGGGCTGGACCTGCCGGAGGTGTCGCTGGTGGCCATTCTGGACGCGGACAAGGAAGGCTTTCTGCGCAGTTCCAGCTCGCTCATTCAGACGGTGGGGCGCGCGGCGCGCAACTCGGAGGGCACCGCCATTCTGTACGCGGACCGCATCACCGGCTCCATGAAGCGGATGATGGACGAAACGGAGCGGCGCCGCGTGCTGCAGCAGGAGTACAACCGCGAGCACGGCATCATTCCGCAGACCATCTTCAAGTCGGTGGACGAGATCGAGTCCAGCACGCGGGTGGCGGACGCGCGCACGCCCAAGGTGCAGCCGGACGCGCGCACCGGGGCGGACCGCCTGCGCGAGGCCTCGGTGGAGTTCGGCGCCAGGACGCCGGAAGAGACGCTGAAGGAGATCGAGGTGCAGATGCGCGACGCGGCCGCCCAGCTGGACTTTGAGCGCGCGGCGGTGCTGCGCGACCAGTACCTGGAGCTCAAGGCGGAGATGGACGGCGCCAAGACCCCGCAGCGCCGCTCGGTTTCGGGCGCGCGGTGACGGATTCCATGCGGGCCGTGCTGGGCGAGGAGGCGCTGCGGTGGTGGGGCGGGCGGATCGGCGCGGAGGCGCGCACCCCGCTGGTGCTGTGCCTGCGCGGCGACTTGGGCGCGGGCAAGAGCACGCTGGCCCGGGCCATCGCGCACGGGGCCGGGGTGGAGGGTGACGTGCCCTCGCCCACGTACAACCTCCTCTTCCGCTACGACCTCCCCACCGGGGGCGCGCTCTGGCACCTGGACCTGTACCGGCTGGAAGACGAGGACGAGGTGTGGGAGCTGGGGTGGGCGGAGCTGGGCGGGGCGGGGGACCTGGTGCTGATCGAGTGGCCGGAGCGCGCGGAGCGGCTGCTTCCCGCCGTGCGCTGGGAGATCGAGCTCACCGAGGAAGGCGACCCGGAGTCTCGTCTCGTTTCGGCGCAAGCGGTGGGCGGGCCGCCGCCGCTGCCGCCCGTGGAGGAGGGGCGATGAGCGCGGGGAACGGGCCGCTGCTGGCCATCGACAGCTCCACGCGGGCCGCGTACGTCGCGCTCTGGGCGGGGGGGCGGACGGTCGCCGAGCAGACGGTCGCGGCCGCGTCCAACGCGTCGTCCGCGCTGCTTCCCGCGGTGGATGCCGCCCTGCGCGACGCGGGGCTGGCCCCGGCGGACCTGGGCGGGCTGGTGGTGGGAGGCGGGCCGGGCTCGTTTACGGGGCTGCGGATTGCCGCGGCGACGGCCAAGGGCATGGTGCACGCCCTGCGCGTTCCCCTGTTCGCCTACTCGGGGCTGATGGCGGCCGCCGCGGCGCAGGGCGTTTTTGGCCTTCCCGTCTGCGCCCTGTTCGACGCGCGCAACCGCGAGGTGTTCGCGGGCGCCTGGCGCTTTGGCGAGGATGGGGGAGTGGAGGAAGTGTTGCCCATCACCGCGCTAAGGGTGGACGACCTGCGCGAGCGGCTGGGCGGCGAAGTGCATTTCTGCGGCGAAGGCGCCGTGCAGTACGCGGACGACCTGCGCGCGGCGTTCGGCCCCGGCGCGGTGCTGGGGGACGATGCGTCGCTCGCGGCCGGGCTGCTCTGGCTCGCGCGGAACGCGCCGGATGGGGGGCGCGTGGCGGACGCGGCGGCGTGGGAGCCGGAGTACGTGCGCGCCGCGGGCGTGGAGCGCATCGCCGCGGCCCGGGCCGGCTGATGTCCACCCCGCTCGCCCGGATGCCGTCCGCCGGCGCGGCGCCTTTCGCGCTGCGCACCCTGCGCCCGGGCGACCTGCCGCGGGTGATGGAGATCGAGGCACAGTCGTTCAGCACCCCGTGGAAGGAAAGCACCTTTCACGGCCTGATGAAGCGGACGGACACCGACGTGCTCGTGGCGGAGGGGGCGGACGGCGTGCTGGGGTACGCCGCGGCCTGGACGGTGATTGACCAGGCGGAGCTGGGCAACGTGGCGGTGGACCCCGCCGCCCGGGGGCTGGGGGTGGGCGGCGCGCTGGTGGATGGCGTGGTGGAGGCCGTCCGGGCGCGCGGCGCACACGAACTGTTCCTGGAAGTACGCGAAAGCAACCACTCCGCACAATCCATTTACCGCCACCGCGGTTTTGTGGTCGTGGGAAGAAGGCGTTCGTATTACTCGCTTCCCAAGGAGGACGCGCTTGTTATGCGACTCCGAATCCAATCATTTCCTTGACATCGGGACTGGCGTGCCCCTACTATAGCCCGCCCTGTTGTCCACTGCGGTACCTTTCAAAGTCCGAGGAGGAGCTGTGGCTCGCAGCCTGAACAAGGCCATGATCATCGGCAACGTGGGGCAGGACCCGGAAATCCGGGCCATCCCCAGCGGAGCCCGGGTAGCGCAGTTTTCGGTCGCCACCACGCGCAAGTGGAACGGCCGCGACGGCCAGGCGCAGGAAAAGACCGAGTGGCACCGTATCGTGGCGTGGGAAAAGCTCGTCGACATCATCGAGCGCTACGTGAAGAAGGGTGACCGCATCTACGTCGAGGGCGAGATCGAGTATCGCCAGTACGAAGACAAGGACGGCGTCACCAAGTACATGACGGAGATCCGCGCGCGCGAAGTGCTGCTGCTGGGCGGCGGCCGCGGCGGGGATGAGGAAGGTGGCGGCTACAGCGGCGGCGGTGGCGGTGGCCGCGGCGGGTACGGCGGCGGTGGTGGAGGCGGTGGTGGCGGTGGTGGCTACGGGGGCGGGGGGGGCGCCCGCACCGGTGGCGGAGGCGGCGGTGGTGCCCGCCCCAGCGGCGGCAGCCCCGCGGGTGGGGGCGGCGGCCGCGGCGGGTCCGGCGGCGGCAGCAACTACGACGACTTCCAGTCCCCGCCGTTCGAGGACGACGACGATCTGCCGTTCTGAGCCTCCGACCGGCTCGTAGCGCAGGAGACGAAGCCCGCTCCCGGATATCTGTCCGGGGGCGGGCTTCGTCTTTCCTGATCGCCGCTGCTCCCGCCTTACGCAAGCGTCGGCGCTGTCGCTGAAGAGGTGGTTGTTCAATCTGCCAGCTTCCCGTACTTGGAAGAACATGGTGAGGGGCAAGGGTGCCGCTATCACCTAACAACTGTCTGCGCTCCTTTAGGGCCTGATGTCTCGGCTTGATGAAAACTGTGGATCTCTGTACTGTGCGGCGTCCCTTCTTTTGACCTGGCGATTCCGATGAACGCATCTTCCGCTTCCTCCGCCCGCAATCTGGTGTTTGTCTCCTACAGTCACGTGGATACGAGGTGGCTGGAACGCCTCCGTGTGCATCTGAAGCCGCTGGAGCGACAAGGTGTGCTCGCGCTGTGGGACGATGGGAAGATCACCCCCGGTACGCGCTGGAGGGATGAGATCCGGAACGCCCTTGACCACGCCAGGGTCGCGGTGCTCCTCGTAACCGCGGATTTCCTGGCGTCCGACTTCATCGCTGCCAATGAACTGCCGCCGCTTCTGAAATCCGCGGAGGACCGGGGAACCCTTGTGCTTCCCATCATTGTGAAACCCTGCCGGTTCGAGCAGACGGAAGGACTGAGCTGCTTTCAGGCGGTGAACAGTCCGTCCACGCCCCTGGTCGCGGTGCGCTCCGCTCGACGCGAAGAGGTGTTCGTCAAGGTCAGCCGGTTGATCGAAGACGCATTTCGCAGTGCCGTGCCGCAAGTGACTCCTGCGATCGCGCACCAGACAGCCGGATCAGCGCGAGTGGTTGGGAGCAGTGATGCTCGCGAAGTGGAGTTCGGCCCGTATGCGATTCGGGAACTGGCGAGCGGGAGCATAGAGGTGCTGCGCGGCGGGCACGAGGTAAAGCCCACCAAACCCGCACTCAGGGAACTCGCTTCGATTCTCAACCTCGGCCTGCTGAACCGAAACGGGAACCCACTGAACACAAGGCAGTTGGGCGCCCTTGTCATCGACCGGATTCGAGAACTCGGCGCACCGCACTGAAGCGGCGGCACATTGTGCGGCGGGGTTGGGCTGCGTGCGTTACGTGCGAAACCAGAAGCGCAGCATCCTACAGATCCGCTCCCGCGGGGGCTCCGCGGGAGCGGATCGTTGCGTCGCAGGTACGGCGGAAGCCGGAGGCCGCCGGAGCCCTTGCGAGGGCAGGCGCGATCATCACCTTACGGACCGCGAACGCACACACGCCACGGACAGCACCGCGCATCCATGAACATCGAACGACGCTTTGAATCACTCCTCTGGAACAGCCGCCTCATCGTTCTGGTGGCGGTCGTCGCCAGCCTGGTCGTTTCGGTGGCGATGTTCTACATCGCGACCATCGACGTAATCGGGCTGGTGAGCCACCTGGGCGCCTACGCCGACTTTCACCTTGCCGCGGAGGCACGCGCCGCGCTGCGGGCCAACACGGTGACGCACGTGGTGGAGGTGGTGGACGGGTACCTGCTCGCCGCCATCATGCTGATCTTTGCCCTGGGTCTGTACGAGCTGTTCGTCAGCCGCATCGAGGTGGCGGAGGGTTCGGAGTTCGCGTCGCGGCTGCTCCTGATCCGCAGCATGGACGACCTGAAGAGCCGCCTTGCCAAGGTCGTTCTGCTGATCCTGGTAGTGAAGTTCTTTGAATACGCGCTCCGGATCGAGATCAAGTCACCGCTCGACCTGCTGTACCTGGCGCTGGGCACCCTTCTCGTCTCCGGTGCGCTGTGGCTCAGCCATGGCAAGGACGACGTTCATCCGCCGACACCGGCGGACGAGACGACCGGCTGATCGCGCCGGCCGGAGCTTGTCAGAGTACCGGTTCCGCCGCAGAACCTACGGAACGCGCACCAGAGTGGTGATGCTCCCCGGAATCAACCGGTTGGCCGACGTTACGCGCCCGTTTGCGTCGCGCGCAAAGGCGATGCGGATGATCATGCCACCGGGGGACACGTAGTCGAACTCGAACAGCGACGGGCCGATCGGCTCCATGCGCAGCTCGCGCCCGCTCGGCTCCACCATCGCCAGTACCGAATCTCGCGCGACCACGCGCACCGTCCCTCCGCGCGGCCCCCGGTACTCGCCCACGTAGTCCCCCATGGGGCCCGCCTCGGCCGCCGTGAGGCGCGGTGTGAATACCGCGTCGCGGGTGCTCTGCGCCGAAAGAACGCGCCAGCCCGCCCCCTCGCGCTCCAGCACCGTAAGGTAGCGGTAGGCACTGGAAGTCAGCCCGACCGTTTCGGTGGAGCGGGTCGTGGCGACCACCACTCCGGGCGCCACCACCCGCACGGTCTCCTCACTCCAGCCGAACGCGGGAGGGCTGCTCCCGGCAAAGGACAGGGACTGCGCGATTGCCGCCGCCCGGTCCAGGGTCAGCCCGCTGCTGAGCGTAAGCGTAAGCGGCTGTGCGGAATGCGCCTCCAGAAACGCCGTGTCACCGGTGGCCAGGGCACGCCACCAGCCGCGCTGCGTCGCCAGCACGCCGTCGGCGTCGGACGGTGACGTCCCGCGCGGCGGGGACGGAACGGTTGCGCACGCGGCCAGGAGCAACGACAGCAGCAGCGGAGCGGGGCGGGGGAGTGGGCGCATGATCCGTGAAAGGCGGGAGGGGGTGCCGGACGGGTTCCGCCAATCTATTCCGGCAGACGTGCAACGCCAGAATCTTGGTTCCGCCCACATCACACACTCCTCTTGACTACTGGTGTAGGCACGTGTATTCTCGTCGGGTGACGACACGTGTAGGCGCTCCGCTGCGCACCCTGTGACGACAACTGTAGACAATCATGGATCGTGAATCCACCATCGGTGACCAGGAACTCGCGCTGGTGCGGCACATTGCCGACCGCGGCAGCGCCAGCGTGGCGGAGGCCGTGGACGAGTTCGGCAGCAGCCGCGCGCTCGCGCGGTCCACCGTGCTCACCATGATGGAGCGGCTGCGCAAGAAGGGATACCTTTCCCGCCAGATGGCGGACGGCGTGTACCGCTACCGGGCCTGCGCCTCGTCCGCGGACCTGCTCAAGAACGCGGTGCAGCGGTTCGTGGAGCGCAGCCTGGATGGCTCCGTGTCGCCGTTCCTGGCCTACCTGGCGGACACGCCCGAGCTTTCCGACCGGGAGCGTGAGGACCTGGAGCGCATCGTCGCCCGCCTGGACGCCGCGCAGCAAAAGGAGGGCTGATGCTCACCCATCTCGCCCGTGTGTCGCTGGAGGGCGCGCTGCTGGCCGCGTGCGTGTGGCTGGTGTGCCGGGCGCAGCCGCGGCTCTCGCCCAGCGCGCGCGCCCTGCTGTGGTGGTGCGTAGCCGCCAAGTTCGTGGTGGCGCTCCTCTGGGTGTCGCCCATCGGCGTGCCCGTGCTGCCCCGCGCGTCGGCGGACGCGCCCGGCGCCGCGGAGGCCCGCGCCGCGGTAATCATCGCGCCCGCTTCGTCGGCTTCCCCGGCGGCCGGGGCCGCCGCCGCGGTGCGTCCCACGCTCGAGGCGGCTCCCGGATCCGGCGCGCCGGCCATACCTTGGAGCGCCATCGTGGCAGGCGTGTGGGCGGCGGGACTGGGCGTCTCACTGCTGCGGACCCTGCGCGCCTGGAACCGCACCCGGGCGGTGGTCTCGCGCTCGGCGCCCGGCGGCGAGGGGCTGCACGCGATGGTCCGCGAACTGTCCGGCCGGCTGGGCGTGCGGCGCACGGCGGACGTCCGGGTGTCGGCGGAGGTGGAGACGCCGCTGATCACCGGGGGGCGCCGCCCGGTGATCCTGGTGCCCGCCGAAACCTTTGCGGCGCTCGCGCCCGACCAGCGGCGCATGGCGCTCTGCCATGAACTCGCGCACCTCAAGCGCGGCGACGTGTGGCTGGGCTGCGTGCCGGCCGCCGCGGAGCGCTGCTTCTTCTTCCATCCGCTCGCCCGCCTTGCTGCCCGGGAGTACGCGTTCTGGCGGGAAGCGGCCTGCGACGAGGCGGTCCTCACCACGCTGGGCGCATCGCCCCAGAGCTACGGGCGCATGCTGCTGGCGCTGGGGGTGTCACGCCGCAGCGCGACCTTTTCCGCGGCAGGGGCCGCGTGGTCGTTCCCGAACCTCAAACGGAGACTCACCATGCTCGACCGCACGTCACCGCCGTCGCTCCGCGGCCGCGCGCTCGCCGCGGGGGCCGTCGCCGCCGCCCTGCTCGCCATCGCGCCCATCCGGGCCGTCGCGCGCGCCGCCGCGCCCGCCCCGTCGCAGGCTGCCGCGCCCGCGCCCGCCGCACGCCCAACGCCGCCCATCACCCCCTACGTGCCGGTGATGGCCAGCGCCGAACCCGCGGCAGCGATCGCCGAGCCCGCGCCTGCTCCCGCCCCGGACCCCGCGGCCGCGCCCGCCCCGGAAGCCCCGGCGCCGGTGGTGTCGGAACGGGACGCGCATTCGTCGCAGGACCTGCAGTTCGTGCTCTTTGGCAACGACAACAACACGATGATGACCGGGTCGTCCGCCGACGTGGAAAGCGCGCGGCGCCACCGGCGTTCGGGGGAGCCGCTGCTCTGGTTCCGGTACGGCGGCCGGGAGTACGTGGTCCGCGACGCGGGCGTGCTGCGCGACGCCCGGGAACTGTGGGAGCCGGTGGGCCGCATTGGCGAGGAACAGGGCCGGATCGGCGCGCAGCAGGGGGAGATCGGCGCGGCGCAGGCCCGCATCGGGGCGCAGCAGAGCGAGATCGGCGCGCGGCAGGGCGAACTCGGCGCGCGGATGGGTGAGATCGGTTCGCGTATCGCGCGGCTGGCCCGGCGTGAGACCGGCGACATCCCGGCCTCGGAACGCCGTTCCATCGAGCAGGAGCGCGAGCGGCTGGAGGCGGAGTCGCGCCGGCTGGGGCGGGAGATGGAAGCGCTCGGCCGGCAGATGCGCGAGGCCGGCGCGCCGATGGACGACCGCGGCGACGAAATGCGGGAACTCGGGCGCCAGATGTCGGTGCTCGGCGAGCAGATGCGGTCGGCCGTGGAGCGTTCCAACGATGGGATGCGCACGCTGGTCCGCCGCGCCATCGACAGCGGCGCCGCGGTGCCGGTCCGCTGAACGTCGGTGCGGGAACACGAAACGCCCCGGTGAAAGCCGGGGCGTTTCGTCTTTCGGATGCAGCGGCAACGCGCGGTTTCTGGAGCCTGATACTTCCGTCGTAGCAGAATCTTGCGCGCGGAGGGCCGGATGTTTACACATGCAGCCGGCATCGGGACCGGCATCCGGTGCTTCCCCGCAACCAAGGAGTGCGAATGGGCAAGGCAAGCAGTGCGTCGGGCTGGGCGTTCACGGGCGTGCTGGCGGCGGTGATGGCGGCGGTTTCCGCGGCGGCGCAGGCCCGGCAGTACCAGCCTGGCGAAATGGTGCGCATGGAGGGCGGCGAGGCGTACCGCATCGTGCAGTGCTTCGGGACCGGAGAGTGGGACGACTGCGAGGTGGAGGCGTTTCAGGACGGGCGCCGCGCGCGCACGGGCACGCTGCGCATGAGCATCCGCAACCTGCGCGCGGGCGAGGCCCGGCGCGCCGCCGCGGCGGGGCAGACCGCCGCGCCGCCCGCGGCTCCCGCCGCCGCGCCGCGTCCCCCGAATCCGCGCCCCGCCGCCCCGCCCGTGGCCGCCAACCCGCGCGGCCCGGCCGCCTCCATGTGCACCTGGACCGCTCCGGGACCCGCGGTGACCGCAAGGACCGCGTTTTCGCAGGCGCTCGCCCGCCGCAGGATCTTTGACCACTACGCCGCGCGCGCCAACGGCAGCGGGTCGGCGCCGCAGCGGGTGGGCGTCGTGTTTCTGGGCTACACGCCGGGCGCATCGTACCGCAACACCGTGCAGAATGTCCCGGGTCAGGGCGCGCAGCGCAGGCATGCCGGCGCGCCGGTGAACGCCACTGTGCACACGTTCCGCAGCCGCCACATGGTATGCGAGCAGTACCGCGACGGCACGGTGGCGCGCCGCGTGGTGGAGGGCACCCACGCCTGCTACGTGAGTCGCGACGACGAATGGGTCTGCGCGAGCGAGAACGACACCCGCATCACGCAACTGGATCAGGAATAGCGCCGCGCCGCGGAGGCGTTCCGCACCGGTCCGGGCCGCTCCGCCCGCACACCCCCCCAACGGTTCCCGTTGCGGGGGGTTCTGTTGTCTGCACCCCCGCACACCGACTTTGACTCGTGGCCGTGCGACACGGGTTTTGCATACCTTGGACGGGAAATGGTTGTCCCCCTGCACTCCCCACAGCTTGTGGACGTGATGGAATCCATTTCAGCGCCGGCGTCCGTGCAGACGCCGGACGGCCTGAACGCCACCCTTGCCGCGCTCCTTCTCCAGACATCCGCGGCGGGGGTGGGATGGCTTGACCGCGATCTGCGGTACGTGCGCGTAAACTCCGCGCTCGCGGAAATGAACGGCCTTGCCGCCGAGTCGCACCCGGGGCGGCACATTCGCGAGGTGCTTCCGCCGGGCGCGGTGGCGCTGGTGGAGCCGATCCTGACCCGCGCGCTGGAGACGGGCGAGCCGGTGACGGACATGCCCGTGCTGGCGCCCCTGCCTGGAGGCGGCACGCGGCACTTCGAGGCCAGCTACTGGCCCGTGCGCGAGCACGATGGGGCGATCTCCGGCCTCGTTGCGTTCGTGGCCAACCGCACGCCCGCGGAGAACGCGCTGCGGGAGAGCGAGTCGCGGCTGCGGCGCGTGGCGGAGAGCGGGATCGTGGGATTGTTCGACTGGGGGCTGGACGGGCGCATCCTCGCCGCCAACGACGCGTTCCTGAAACTGCTGGGCTACACGCGCGACGACCTGGAGGCGGGGCGCGTGGACTGGCGCGGAATGACGCCGCCGGAGTACGAGGCTACCGACGCCGCCGCCGTGGCGCAGATGCTGGCCACCGGGAGCCACGGCCCCATCGCCAAGGAGTACTACGCGGCCGACGGCAACCGCGTGCCCGTGGTGGTGACGAGCGCCTTTCTGGAGGGCTCCACCGAGCAGGGCGTGTGCGTGTGCCTGGACGACACCGCCCGCCGCGAAGCGGAATCGCGGCTCGCCCGCGTGCTGATGCAGACGCCGGCGGCGGTCGGGGTGCTGCTGGGGCCCAACCACGTGGTCCACTCCGTCAACGAGATGTTCTACCGCGTGCTGGGCCGCCGCGACTACATGGGCCGCCCCGCGGCGGAGGGGGCGCCGGAACTGGTGGAACAGGGTTTTCTGGCGCTGATGGACCAAGTGTACCGCACCGGAGTGCCGTACGAGGGGCGCGAGGCGCCGCTGGTGTGGGACCGCGCGGGCGACGGCACGCTGGTGGAGGGCTTCTTTGACTTCGTGTACCAGCCGCTGTTCGACCCGGCGGGCGCGGTGGAAGGCATCCTGGTGTTTGCCGTGGAGGTCACGGCGCAGGTGCGGGCGCGCCGCGAGGTGGAGCAACTGCTGACGGAAAGCGAGCAGGCGCGGGCCCGGGAGCAGGAGGCGCGCGCCGAAGCCGAGGCCGCCAACCGCGCCAAGAGCGACTTTCTGGCCGTGATGAGCCACGAGCTGCGCACGCCCCTGAACGCCATCGGCGGGTACGTGGAGTTGATCGAGATGGGGATCCGCGGCCCCGTGACCGCCGAACAGCTGGTGGACCTCGCCAGGATCCAGCAGAGCCAGCGCCACCTGCTGGGCCTCATCAACGAGGTGCTGAACTACGCGCGGCTGGAGACGGGGACGGTGCAGTACGACACGCGCGAGGTGCGGGTGCTGGAAGCGCTGCTGGACGCGGAATCGCTCGTAGCGCCGCAGGCGCGGGCCCGGGGAATGGCGCTGGTGGTGGCGGAGTGCCCGCTGGAGCTTTCCGTGCTCGCCGACCCGGAGAAGCTGCGGCAGATTCTGGTGAACGTGGTGGGGAACGCCGTGAAGTTCACCGACGCGGACGGGCGGGTGGAGATTTCGTGCGCGGCGAGTGGGGAGCAGGTGCACGTGCGCATCCGCGACAACGGCATCGGCATTCCGGAGGACAAGCTGGAGGCGATCTTTGACCCGTTCGTGCAGGTGCGCTCCGACCTGGCGCGGCCGCACCAGGGCACGGGGCTGGGGCTCGCCATCAGCCGCGACCTGGCCCGCGGAATGGGCGGCAACCTGGTGGCACAAAGCACGCCCGGCGAAGGCAGCCTGTTCACCCTCACGCTCCCCGCGGCCTGATACGGATGGGAACTGCAGGGAATAGGGAATAGGGAATAGGGAATAGGGAGGAAAACGACGGGCCCTTTTACGTTCCTCCTCCCTCTGTGTCTCTGTGCCTCTGTTAGAGCTCCATCCGTTGCTGTTCCCCTGTGGCCTCCGCGCCCTCATCACACCTGGCTCTGGCACGTCGTACCGGTTTTGACGGGTCAGCCCTCCTGGTGGGGGCGCGCGGCCAGGATGAGCCCGGCCAGCGCCGCGCCCATCCACAGCAGCGTGGCGATGGCCCACCGCTCCGGCATGGGCTCCACGTACGCAACCAGCACCCGCTCGCCCCCGGGCGCGGGGATCATGGAAGTGCGCGTTTCGCCGCCCGTCAGCAGCACCTCCAGCCCGTAGCGCCCCTCCGCCACCACGTCGATCAGGAACCGCTCGGCGCCGCCCTGCACCATCAGCAGCAGCACCCAGGTGAGTACGACACCCGCGAACCAGCGCCACGGGTAGTTGCTGCGAATGACGACGATGCTGCCCAGCAGGTACATGGTGGTGGCCGCGGTGAACGGCACGACCCACTGCCACGCCGGCACTGGCCATGGGTGAAAGGCGTACCCGGCCGATCCGCGCGGCGCGCCCTGGGGCACCGGCAGCGCCACCTGCGTGTCGCCCAGGCTCAGCACGCCGCCGCTGAGCCGGGCCAGCGCCCACGCCCAGAGCACGTACGCCGCGGCCAGCGCCATCAGCCACACCCATCCGCTGAACACCTTGAACAGGGTGTGCGGCATGCGGTCCACCGGCATGGACCAGAAGTACGAGCGGCGCGCCGGAGCTTCGCCCTTCCACAGCGCCACGGGGCCGAACACCCCCATCAGCACCAGCGGCAGAATCACCTCCGCGAACTGCATGTCGGAGGGCCGCCCGGTGGGCGAGGCGGCGCGGCTGGCGAGCAGAAAGATTCCCACGCCCAGCACGAACAGGCCGGCCAGCATGGCCTCCTTCTGAATGGCGTCGCGCGTGGCGCGCAGCTGCGCGCGCAGCACGGCGCCGCGGCGCGGGACGGGGTGCAGGGGCGCGGCGTCCACCTCCGCGCGGGCCGGCGGGGAGGGAAAGGTGGTGGCGGTCATGCCTGTTCCTTGCGGCTCAGAAGGGTCACGGCGGCTTCCTGCAGCGTAAGCGGCGCGGCGTCGCGCACCACGGCGCCGCTGCGGGCGAATGCGCCGGCCACCTCGCGCTCCGGCCCCCACACCGTCCACTGGATCTCGCGCCCCGGCCTGCCGCGGCGAACGACGGCGCCGTCCAGCTCCGGCGCGCCGCGCCAGCCGTCGGGCACCTCGGCGCGGTAGCGGCGCAGGTGCGTGTGCATCAGGCCGCGCGGGGCCTGCAGCACCAGCCTGCCGTCGCGCATGACCCCCACGTGGTCCGCCAGCCGCTCCACGTCGTGCACCTGGTGGGTGCTGATGAGGACGGTGGTGGGCGTGTCGGCCACGTGCTCCGCCAGCAGCCCCAGCGTATCGTCCAGCATCACGGGATCCAGCCCGTCCGTGGGCTCGTCCAGAACCAGCACTCGCGGGCGGTGGGCCAGCGCCAGGGTGAGGTGCACGCGCCGCCCCTGCCCCTTGCTGAGCGCGCCGAACCGGCGCTCCGGCTTGAGGTCGAACACGCGCGCGAGCTCCGCGGCGTACTGGCGGTCCCAGGTGGGGTAGAAGGCGGCGTGGTGCTCCAGCAGCCGGCCCACGCGCATCCATCCGTATCCCCAGTCCAGCCGCTCCGGCACGTAGCCCACTTGCGCGCGCGCCCGGGGCCCGTCGCGGCGCGGGTCCAGCCCGCACACCTCCGCCGAGCCGCTGTCGGGGCGCACGAGGTCCAGCAGTACCTTGAAGGTGGTGCTCTTTCCCGCGCCGTTGGGGCCCACCAGCACGTACACGGCGCCCTCGGGCACCTGCAGGTCCACGTGGTCCAGCGCCGTTTCGCGCCCGAACCGCTTTACGATGCCGCGCGTGGCCACGGCCATCGGCGGGCCGGACAGGTGGGTGGGAAGCACGGTGGTCATGATTGTTGTGCCAGGGTGGGAAGGTCCCGGGACGCGGCCGCCTCGCGGATGGCTTCCACAAGCTCTTCGGCGTCGATGCCGTTGCGGTGCGCCTCCACCAGCGCCCGTTCCGCCACCCCGCGCACCAGGTCGCGGCGGTCGGCGTCGTCCTCGCCCACGGCGGCCACAAAGGTGCCCTGCCCGCGGCGCACGTACACGGTGCCGGCCCGCTCCAGCTCGCGGTACGCCTGCGCCACGGTGTTGGGGTTCACGCGGAGTTCCGACGACAGCTGGCGCACGGAGGGGAGCGGATCTTCGGGGCGCAGCGACCGCAGCACGATGGCGCGCCGCACCTCGTCCATGATCTGGACGTAGATGGGCCGCGGGTCGGCCGTGTTGATGGAGATCTGCATGCGGGGTCCCCGATGGGCGAGGTGTACTAGATTGCTGGTACACTAGTACGGCTGACCGAGGTTGTCAACGGCCGGGCAGGCTGCGCGACGGCGCGCTGGCCGGAACGGGGAAACGTTTGTAGATTGCCGCCGGCGACCGATCCGTCGGGCGCCGGCCCACCGGTCCGCGCACTTCCGCGCGGCTCCTCCAGAAAAAGGCAAACCCGCCGAAAGGCGGGGACGCAAAGCTACGAGGCTACCGCGGGCTCCCGCCCGCCACGCCAGTCGAGCCGCCAGACGAGGGAAACACCCCATGCCGTCCCACACTCCGTTCCGCACCCGCGGCGCGCGCCTGCTTCCGCGCGCGGCTGCCGCCCTGCTGCTCCTGCTCGCCGCCTGTTCCGATGGAGGCGGGCCGCTCGCCACCGAAGCCGACACGCCCGCATCCGCCGTGATCGCCACCCGCTTCGCCGACGACTTCGACGTGCCCGTGGACGGCCGGTGGGAGCTGGACACCCACGCCCTGGGGCGCGGCTTTGTCCGCGCCTCCAACGTGTCGCTGGGCGGGGGCGCGGCGGCGGTTTTCCTGGCGCCGGGCGCCTACGACGGCGGCGAACTGCGGAGCGCGCAGCAGTTCGGCTACGGCTCGTACGCGGCCCGCATGCGCACGCCGCGCGCGCCGGGCTCCATCTCCGCCTTCTTTCTGTACCAGGGCGGAAGCACGTCCGACGAGATCGACATCGAGCTCCCCAACGACGGCAGCCGCACGGTGATGTTCACCACCTGGGTGGCCGGCAAGCAGACGCACACCGTCACGCTGCCGCTTCCCTTCGACCCCGCGGCGGAGTTCCACGAGTACCGCATCGACTGGGCAAAGGGGAGCGTGAGCTTTCTGGTGGACGGCGTGCCCATGCTGCGGCGCACGCGGGGCGTGCCGCGCAACCCCATGTACGTGATGGCGAACGCCTGGTGGCCCGTGTGGATGTCCGGCCCCGTGCTCGCCGCGCCGCTGCCGCTGGAGATCGACCAGATCCGCGCGGGGCTCTGACCTTCCACGCGTGCTCGCAGTCGATGGGGCAATGCGAGAATCCCGTTGTGCCGGTGGCGCAACGGGATTCTCTTTCGTGTGGGCGATGGATCGGCGGACATGACATCAGCGCCGACGTGCGTGGCAGGACACCGGTGGAGCGGAGGTGCCGCCGCAGGCGGCGTGGGCGGCGCCGGCCGCGCGAACTGGCATCAGGCGCACTGGACGTCACATCAGCCGCACCGGGATTCCTCACCCGGCTCGGGCTTCGGGTGTCATTCTGAGGAAGGCGCCGCGCCCGCACCGTCCGCCACCCCAGACTCTGGCGCCGACCGAAGAATCCCGCGCCACCGCATCCGATGCACGCCCGGTTGCGCGCCTCGCTCGGACGCTGCGGGTGCGGCGGGAGAGGCTGGAGCACGCCACGTCGGACCGCGGCGCGGCGGATGTTTCGGTCCGGGATTCTTCAGTCGCGCATGAACGCGGCACCGGGGAAAGCGCTGCGCACGCTCCTTCAGAATGACGCCCCGGGGCCGAGGTGGGCGGTAGGACACCGGTGGAGCGGAGGTGCCGCCGCAGGCGGCGCCGGCGGCGTCGGCCGCGCGAACTGGAATCAGGCGAACTGGATTCGTCACATCAGCCGCACCGGCGTTGCTCAACCGGCTCGGACTTCGAGTGTCATTCTGAGGGAGGCGCCGCGCCGCACCGTCCGCCACACCGGACTCTGGCGCCGACCAAAGAATCCCGCGCCACGGCATCCCATGCACGCCCCATTGCGCGGCACGCTCCGACGCTGCGGGTGCGGCGGGAGAGGCTGGAGCGCGCCACGCCGGACCGCGGCGCGGCGGACGTTTCGGTCCGGGATTCTTCAGTCGCGCAGGAATACGGTGCCGGGGAAAGCGCCGCGCACGCTCCTTCAGAATGACGCGTCAGCGCCGAGGTGGGCGGCAGGATATCGGCGGGGGGGAAGGTGCCGCCGCGGGTGGCGTGACTTGCCGCAGCGCCGGGCGGCAGGACCGGCGGGGGGCGGAAGGTGCCGGCGAGCTTTCTCGGAGCGTATCAGGCCTCCGCCGGGTCGGGCGCCTCGCGCCAGAAGGCGGCGCGCAGGCGTTCGGCGGCGTTGCGCCAGTTGTGGCGCACGGCGGCTTCGGCGCGCTCCGCATCCCCTTCGCGGACAGCGGCGACGATGTCGGCGTGCTCGCGCGTGGCGACGCCCAGCTCACCCTCCAGCAGCGCGCCGTACACGTACTCGTACCGGTCCACCTGCGGGCGAACCAGGTCCAGCAGCCGCGCCAGCCGAGGCCCCGCGAGCCGCTCCGTGAGCGTGGCGTGAAAGGCCTGGTGGGTCTGGAACGCCGCCTCCAGGTCCAGCGGCACCCGCGTCACCGTCGCGCCGAACACATCATTCGCCACCTCGAGCCCCGCGGCCAGTGCGGCGCGCGCCTCGTCGCCCAGCGCGGGAAGGCGGCGGACGGCGGCGGCCTCCAGGTCCGCGATCAACCCGAACAGCTCGTCCACGTCCTCCTCCAGCAGTGGCGCCACGGCAAGCTGGCGGCGGCTCCCCTCGGAGCCCACCAGGTAGCCTTCCGTGAGCAGAAGCTGCAGCGCCTCGCGCACCGGCGTGCGCCCCACGCCCATGCGCGCGGCCACGTCCTGCTCTACCACGCGCGCGCCCGGCGCCAGCACGCCGCGAACGATCTGGTCCCGCAGGCCGTCGTACACGTGCGCGGACCGGCCGCCGCGTTCAATGGAGATGGACATGGGGCTCCCGGAGAAAGGGATCGAGGTGGACGGGAGAATACACGGCGGTTGCCCGCGGCGCCATCAGAGCTAAATTGTCGACAACGAGAGCGGCCGTCAACGCCGCCGGACGGGCAAACAGTTGGGGAGCGGCAACATGCAGCTGCGCGAGATCGGGGTTCCGGGATGGGAGCGCGTGGTGGAAGCGCGGGACGGGGAGTATCACGCCCTGATCGCGCTGCACAGCACGGCGCTGGGCCCCGCCGTGGGCGGCACGCGGCTCTGGCGGTACGATTCGGTGGATGACGCGCTGCGCGACGTCCTTCGCCTTTCGCGCGGAATGACGTACAAGAGCGCCCTTGCGGGGTTGGATGCCGGCGGCGGCAAATCCGGCATCCTCGCGCCCGGGCGCATCGCGGACCGCGCCGCGCTCTTTCGCGCGCACGGGCGGGCGGTGGAGGCGCTGGGCGGCGCGTACGTGACCGCCGACGACGTGGGAACGCGCGCCGGCGACATGGACCGCATCGGCGAGGTGACGGCGCACGTCGTCGGCCTCTCCGCGCGCTCCGGCGACCCGTCCCCGCGTACCGCGCGCGGCGTGTTCCGGGCGATGATAGCGGCGGTGCGCCACCGCTCCGGCGCCGACGGCGTGCGCGGGCTGCGCGTGGCGGTGCAGGGGTGCGGCGGGGTGGGGCGCGCCCTGGTCGCGGAACTGCGGGCGGCGGGCGCGGAGGCCGTGGTGGCGGACGTGGATGCGGCGCGCGCGCAGGCCGTGGCCGCGGAGTTCGGCGCGCAGGTGGTGGATGCGGACGCCATCCACACGGTCGAGGCGGACGTGTTCGCGCCGTGCGCGCTGGGCGGCGTGCTGAACGCGGACACCATCCCCGCGCTGCGCGCCGGCATCATTGCCGGAGGCGCCAACAACCAGCTTCGCGATCCGGAGGACGGTGCGCGCCTGGCGGAGCGGGGGATTCTGTACGTCCCCGACTACGTGGCCAACGCGGGCGGCGTCATCACCGGCGTGCACGAGCTGCGCGGCCGACCGGCGGCGGAGGCCGCCGCGCGGGTGGAGGCCATCCACGACACCGTCGCCCGCGTCCTGCGCCGCGCGGAGGACGCCGGCATCCCGCCGCACGAAGCCGCCGACCAGCTCGCCGAAGAGCGCATCGCCGCCGCCCGCCCCGCCTGAGATCCCTCTTCCCCATCCGTCCTCCCGGCGCATCGGGCCGAAACCTTCTGTTTCTGCGCAGTCACGCTTTTTGCCTAGTGGCGGGTCCTTTTGTCTCAAATCAGCCTCTCTGAGGCACTTAGAAGCTCTGTCCACCTTTCGGCATGGTGCTTGCTTGATCATCAACATACGATTTCCAGGAATGCCTGCCGGGTGGCGCAGGGACTGGGGATCGGGGGTGAGGTGCAACCCGCCACCCGCGTACAAAGTCATCCACGGATGCTCAGCCAGCCCGGTTCCAGCGACACCCCTGAAGCCATCGACCTTCGCGGCCGAATCTTTACCGACCTCGACAAACTCGCTTTCGCCCTGGAAATGGAAGCGGCCGCGCACCTGGAGCACGGCCGCGCCGCCGAGTACCTGCGCGTTCAGGAGCGGCGGCTGGGCGTGCGCCTGGCGCAGCGGCTGGTGGCCGGCGTGCCGGCGGACGAGGTCAACGGGCGCATGGAGCGGTGGGAGGGCGACTACGCGCGCCGGCTGGGCCTGACGGAAGAGGTGCCCGCGTGAGTCCGCGCACGGCGGACGCGCGCACAGGCAGACACATCCCGGCAAGCGGGGGATCGGCAGCGGTCCCCCGCGTTGCTTGCACATCCGGGTGACGGCGCCCCGGGCGCGGTAGAACAGGTCAGGGCAGGGAGCGCACACGGGCCGCAAGGCGCGGCCCGGCGCGTGGGATCTCACGGCAAACGGGAGGTGGGGCGTGTCGGCTCGGAGAGTGCTGGTGACGGGAGGCGCGGGGTTCGTGGGGAGCCACCTGGTGGACGCGCTGCTGCAGCGCGGCGACCGCGTGCGCATCTTCGACAACCTCGATCCGCAGGTTCACCCCGAGCGCCGAATGCCCCACTGGGTTCCGCGGGACGCCGAGTTCGTTCTGGGCGACATGCGCGACGCCGACGCGGTGCGCGACAGCCTGACGGACATCGACGTGGTGTACCACCTGGCCGCCGCCGTGGGCGTGGGCCAGAGCATGTACCAGATCGCCGACTACACCGCCGTCAACACGCTGGGCACCGCGCACCTGCTGCAGAGCCTCGTTGACCGGCGTGGCGACGTGCAGAAGCTGGTGGTGGCCTCGTCCATGTCCATCTACGGCGAGGGCCGCTACGCCCGCCCCGACGGCGCCGAGCCGCGCGCCACCCTGCGCACGCTGGACCGCCTGAAGGCCCACGAGTGGGAGCCGCGCGACGTGGACGGCGCCGTTCTGCGCCCCGTGCCCACCGACGAGAACAAGCCGCTGGACCCCACCAGCATCTACGCGCTCACCAAGGCCGACCAGGAAAAGATGGTCCTGCAGATCGGCGCGGCGTACGACATCCCCTCGGTGGCGCTCCGCTTCTTCAACATCTACGGGCCGCGCCAGGCGCTCAGCAACCCGTACACCGGGGTGGCCGCCATCTTCAGCAGCCGCCTGCTCAACGGGCAGCCCCCGCTGGTGTTCGAGGACGGCGGGCAGAAGCGCGACTTCGTGAGCGTGTACGACATCGTGCAGGCGCTGCTTCTTTCCGCGGAAGAGGAAGCCGCGGCCGGCAAGGCGTTCAACGTGGGCTCCGGCCGCGCGGTGACCGTCAACGAGGTGGCCGCCACGCTGGCCTCGGTGCTGGGGACCGACGTGGAGGCGCAGGTGGTGGGCAAGTACCGCGTGGGCGACATCCGCCACTGCTTCAGCGACATCTCGCTCGCGCGCGAAGTGCTGGGCTACGAGCCGCGGGTGACGTTCGAGCAGGGCATGCAGGAGCTGGTGGCCTGGCTGCAGGAGCAGGAACGCCCGCAGGACGGGGTGGAAGCGCATGCGGCCGAGCTGGCCGCCCGCGGACTCACGCTGTGAGGGAGGGGACGATGAAGGGCAAGCGCGACCACATCCTGATCACCGGCGGCGCGGGGTTCGTAGGGAGCAACCTGGCGGACGCCCTGCTGCGCGACGGACATCGGGTCATTGTCGCCGACAACTTTTCGCGCGACGGGGTGCGCCGGAACGCCGCGTGGCTGCAGGCCAACCACGGCGGGCGCGTGCGCATCGAGGAGGTGGACGTGCGCGACGCCGCCCACATTACGCCGCTAGTGCGCGAAAGCCGGCAGGTGTTTCACCTGGCCGCGCAGGTGGCGGTCACCACGTCGCTGGAAGACCCGGCGACGGACCTGCAGACCAACATCATCGGCACCTTCAACGTGCTGGAGGCGGCGCGGACGATGTTGAACCCGCCCACCGTCCTGTTCACCAGCACCAACAAGGTGTACGGCGGGATGGACGACGTGAAGGTGGAGCTGGCCGGCGACGCGTACCGCTACGCCGACGGCCGTCCGGGCATCGCCGAGGACGCGCGCCTGGACTTCCATTCGCCCTACGGATGCAGCAAGGGCGCGGCGGACCAGTACGTTCACGACTACGCCCGCATCTACGGCCTGCCCACCATCGTGTTCCGCATGAGCTGCATCTACGGGACGCGCCAGTTCGGCACCGAAGACCAGGGGTGGGTGGCGCACTTTGGCCGCGCGCTGTACGGCCGCGAGCCCATTACCGTGTACGGCGACGGCTGCCAGGTGCGCGACATCCTGTGGATCGACGACCTGGTGGAGGCCATGCGGCTGGCCACGGGGCGCATCGACACGGTGGCCGGCGAGGTGTTCAACATCGGCGGCGGGGCGGGGAACGCGGTCACCGTGCGCGGCGTCATCGAGCGCCTGGCGGAGATCACGGGGCGCTCCGTTCCCGTGCACACGGCCGACTGGCGCCCGGGCGACCAGCGCATCTACGTGAGCGACACCAGCAAGCTGGAGCGCGTGCTGGGGTGGAAGCCGCGCACCTCGTGGAAGGCCGGGCTGGAAAACCTGGTGGACTGGCTGCGCGAGGCGGATCTGGAGATGCCGGTGGGGATGAACGAATCCATGGACGAGCGCGTGCTGGCCCCGGCCGCCGCGGCAAGCTGAACCGACTGACCTGGAACCGATGACTGTGATCGATCAGACGGCGGACGTGACCGCCGTCGCCGCGGAGACCATGCGCGCCGCCCGCCTCACGGCGCCCGGCGCCACCGCCGTGGAGCCCGCCGCGCTTCCGCAGCCCGGGCCGGGGCAGGTGCGCATCCGGGTGGAAGGGTGCGGCGTGTGCGCCAGCAACCTCACCCCGTGGGCGGGCGCCTCGTGGATGACGTATCCCACGGAGCCGGGCGGGCTGGGGCACGAGGGGTGGGGCGTGGTGGACGCCGTGGGCGAGGGCGTGGACGGGTTCGCCGTGGGCGACCGGGTGGCCGCGCTTTCGTACCACGCCTACGCGGAGTACGACCTGGCCGACGCGAGCGCGACCGTGAAGCTGCCGGAGTCGCTGGCGGGGCAGCCGTTCCCCGGCGAGCCGCTGGGCTGCGCCATGAACATCTTTCGCCGCAGCGACATCCGGGCGGGGCAGACGGTGGCCATCGTGGGGATCGGGTTTCTGGGCGCGCTGCTCACGCGGCTGGCGGCGGATGCCGGCGCCCGGGTGATCGCCATCAGCCGGCGCCCGTTCTCGCTGGACGTGGCGCGGCAGATGGGCGCGCACGAGGTGATCCCCATGGACGACCACCACGCGATCATCCACCGCGTCAAGGAACTGACGGGCGGGGTGATGGCGGACCGGGTGATCGAGGCGGTGGGCAAGCAGTGGCCGCTGGACCTGGCGGGCGAGCTTACGAAGGAGCGGGGCCGGCTGATCATCGCCGGCTACCACCAGGACGGGCCGCGGCAGGTGAACATGCAGATGTGGAACTGGCGCGGGCTGGACGTGATCAACGCCCACGAGCGCGACCCCGAGGTGTACATCGAGGGGATCCGCATGGCGGTGGACGCGGTCGCCAGCGGCCGGCTGGACCCCACCCCGCTGTACACGCACCGCTTTCCGCTGGACGGGCTTGACGACGCGCTGAACGCCACGCGGGACCGGCCGGACGGGTTCTTGAAGGCGTTGGTGATGAACGGAAGTGCGTGAGTGCGGGGTGCGGGAGTGCCGAGTGCTGAGTGCGGAGTGCGGAGGGGCAGTACGAGAGTACGAGAGTACGAAAGTACGAAAGTACAAAAGTACGAAAGTGGGATTGGCGCGGCGGCTGGGTGTGGCCCTCACCCGTCTCGCTTAGGCTCGCCACCCTCTCCCACGAACGGATGTGGGAGAGGGGGCTCACCCCAGGCCGGCGCGTCGCAGCCGGGCTGACTGGCCGCGGAAGGCCTGCCTGACGCGTTCGAATTCTCCCCCTCTCCCGCGACAGCGGGGGAGGGGGCAGGGGGAGGAGGGCCTCTCGGCCCGCCCCGGCGCCGGCTGAAACGCACCCGGCTCTCCGCCCCAGTCCGCGAAAGCGGACTTGTGCTGTTCCAGCGGCGAATTCATTCGCTCCTGGACAGGCGGACGCGCCGATCCTGATGCTGCGCACCAGGGCCGCGGATGCAGTCCGCGCAGGCGGACTTCGCGCCGTTGTTGCCGCGACTTCAGTCGCCCGTCCCGGCGCCGGGACAGGCGTTTGACCAACAGAACGGGTGCGCCCGTTTTTTTCTCAGCTTTGTAGATCCTGCGAAAGACCCGTGAGCGAAACGCTGACCGAAGTCCCCCGCGCAACCGGATCGCACGGCGATTCCACTCTCGCAGCGTCCGCCCTCCCGCGCCTCGGCTTTCTGGGCGTGGGCTGGATCGGGCGGCACCGCATGGAGGCCATCGTCAGCGGCGGCTTCGGCACCGTCGCCGCCATCGCCGACACATCGGACGAGATGATCGGCGCGGCGCAGAAGAGCGCGCCGGACGCGCAGGTGGTGGACGGGCTGGACGGGCTGCTCGCGCTGGGGCTGGACGGCATCGTGATCGCCACGCCAAGCGCCATGCACGCCGAGCAGAGCATCCGCGCGCTGCAGAGCGGCGCCGCCGTGTTCTGCCAGAAGCCGCTGGGCCGCACGGCGGACGAGGTGCGCGGGGTCGTGGACGCCGCCCGCGCGGCGGACCGCCTGCTGGAAGTCGATCTCTCCTACCGCTTTACGGAAGGGATGCGCGCCATCCGCGAGCGGGTGCAGCGCGGCGACCTGGGGCGCATCTACGCCGTGGACCTCGTGTTTCACAACGCGTACGGGCCCGACAAGCCCTGGTTCTACGACCCCGCGCTCTCCGGCGGCGGCTGCGTGATGGACCTGGGCGTGCACCTGGTCGACCTCGCCCTGTGGACGCTCGGGTTCCCGGCTGCGACGGACGTGAGCGCGCGCCTGTTCGCCGGCGGCGAGCCGCTGGCCGCCGCGCCGGACCGGTGCGAGGACTACGCGTCCGCGCTCATCACGCTGGAGGGCGGGACCGCGGTGCAGCTCGCCTGCTCGTGGAAGGTCAGCGCCGGGCAGGACGCGGTGATCGGCGCGTCGTTCTACGGCACCCAGGGCGGGGCGGCGCTGCGCAACGTGGGCGGCTCGTTCTACGACTTCACCGCCGAAGCCTTCCGCGGCACCTCGCGCGAAACGC
>NZ_DASVTX010000544.1:0-4715 GCF_036387355.1 Longimicrobium sp. | reverse complement strand
TCGCCGTCCGGCCGCCCCGCGCGGTCAGCGCAGGCGCGACACCAGTTCGTCGTTGCTCGCCGTGCCGTCCATCTGCTTCATCAGCAGCTGAATGGCGTCCTCGGGCGAAAGCGAGTGCAGCGCGCGGCGCAGCTGGTGGATCTTGTCGATCTGCTCCGGCGGAAAGAGCATTTCCTCGCGGCGCGTGGCGCTTTTCTCCACGTCGATGGCGGGAAAGATCCGCTTGTCGGCCAGGGTGCGGTCCAGCACGATTTCGCTGTTGCCCGTGCCCTTGAACTCCTCGAAGATCACCTCGTCGCCACGGCTCCCCGTGTCGATGAGCGCGGTGGCGATGATGGTGAGGCTGCCGGTGCCGCCCCGCACCTTGCGCGCGCTGCCAAAGAAGCGCTTGGGCTTTTCCAGCGCGCCGCTGTCGATGCCGCCGCTCAGCAGCTTGCCCGTGCCGCGCTCGGTGGTGTTGTAGGCACGCGCCAGGCGGGTGAGCGAGTCCAGCACGATCACCACGTCGCGGCCGCTTTCCACCAGCCGCCGCCCGTGCTCCAGCACGATCTCGGCAACGGCCACGTGACGCTCCGCCGGGCAGTCGAAGGAGCTGGCGATCACCTCGCCGATCCCCAGCATCTGCATTTCGGTGACTTCTTCCGGCCGCTCGTCCACCAGCAGCACCATGAGCGCCGCGTCGGGATAGTTGACCGACACGCCCCGCATGATGGCCTGCAGCACCGTGGTCTTGCCGGCCTTGGCCGGGGCCACGATCAGCGCGCGCTGTCCCTTGCCCAGCGGCGCGATCAGGTCGATGATGCGGTTGGTGAAGTCGCGGCGGGAGCGGGAGGGGGCCGCCTCGGTGATTTCCAGCTTGAGCCGCTCGTCGGGGTACGAGGCGGGAAGAGAGCCGAAGTCGGCGCGGCTGCGGGCGCGGGCCGGGTCCAGCCCGTTCACCGCCGTCACGTCGTCCAGCGGCGGGCTCTTGCCGCGCCCCGGCGGCGTGCCGGTGGTGCCCGTAATGCGGTCGCCGGTGCGCAGCCCCAGGCGGCGGATCACCGACTGCGATACAAAGACGTCCCCGTCCGCCGGCTGGTAGCCGTGGGCGTAGGTGCGCAGAAAGCCGCTGCCGCTGGGCAGAATTTCAAGGATGCCGTCCGCAGTGGGAAGCGGCGCGGCGGCGGTGCTCGCCGCGGCGGACGGTTGGGTGGAAAGGCTCATGCAGGTGTTCTGGTTTGGTCTTCCGGAACGCGGAGGCACACCGGCGGAGGGCCGGGTTCAAACGGAGGAGCCGCGCGTTTTCGGGTTGGGTTCCGCGCCGGGAACGAACGTCAAGTCGCGTGCCGCGGAGGCGGCGTGGGTAGAGTGACGTTTCGGGCGTGGATGCGCGCAAGATACCCGCCTCGCGAAAATGCGCAAGGGGACATGCGCAGAGTTTGTCGACGCCAGCCCTTCGCCCCGGATGTTCGGGGGATGTTCCGTCTGGCGCAAAGCCATTTGCCGATATACCTTTACGCGGTCCCCCTCCCTGCTGTTTCTGCCGATCCGGCTCCGGATGTCGCGCTTTCAGGAATTCTCGGCCCGCCCCGCGGACCCGTTTCACCCGCACTCCCGCCGCCAGCGCGCCCTGGGCGGCGTGCTCTTTGTGTTCATGGCGCTGGGGCTGCTGGGCTCCGCGTTCTTTCGCACGCAGGTGCTGCGCAACAGCGAGTTCGTCCTGCGCTCCGACGACAACCGCTTCGAGGTGCTGCCCATCGCCGCGCCCCGCGGCGCCATTACGGACCGCAACGGCAAGCTGGTCGCCGAAACGGTGACCGGCTACGACCTGCTGGTGGAGCCCGGCCCCGCCGACGCCGTGCGCGCCCGCCTGGCCGCGGTCACCCCGCTGCTGGGGCTGGACACCGCCGCCGTGGAGCAGGCCGTGCGCGCCGCGCGCACCAGCCGCGGCAAGCCGGTGCGGGTGCTGGGCAACCTGACCTTTGAGCAGGTGTCGCGGCTGGAGGAGCGCCGCGGCCAGATCCGCGGCGTGATGCTGAACCCGCACCCCGTGCGCCGCTACCCCGCGGGCTCCGCCGTGGCGCACGTGGTGGGCTACGTGCTGGAGATCAACGACCGCGAGCTCCGCAGCAAGGAGTTCGAGGGCTACCGCGCCGGGCAGCACATCGGCAAGACGGGGGTGGAGCGGCAGTACGAGCGCGCCCTGGGCGGCACCGCGGGCGCGCAGTACATCGAGGTGGATGCGCGCGGCCGCGTGCTGGGCCGCTTTGCCCCGGCCGTCAGCGAGGCGCCCAAGCCGGGCGCCGACATGAAGCTCACGCTGGACCTGGACCTGCAGCGCTACGCCCAGCAGGTGTTTCCCGCGGGGATGAAGGGCGCGGTGGTGGCCATGGTGCCCTCCACGGGCGAGATCCTGGCCATGTACTCCGCCCCCACCTACGACCCCAACCTGTTCGTGGGCGGCGTGAACGCGGCGGACTGGACGCGGCTGAACAGCGACCCCGCGCGGCCCATGGTGAACCGCGCGGTCGCGGGCGTCTATCCGCCCGCGAGCACGTGGAAGCTGGCGACGGCCATCGTGGGGCTGGAGCGCGGCGTCATTACCCCCGACTACGTAATGCCGGTGCAGTGCGTGGGCGGCATGGCGTACGCCGGCCGCTACTCGCGCTGCTGGAAGCGCGAGGGCCACGGCCCGCAGAACCTGATCCGGGCCATCGCCAACTCCTGCAACGTGTACTTCTACCAGCTGGGCATCCGGCTGGGGCTGGACAACCTCACGCGCGAGGGCACGCGGCTGGGCTTTGGCCGGTCCACGGGGATCGACATGCCGGGTGAAAAGAGCGGCACCTTTCCCACCGGGCGCGACTGGTACGTGAACCGCTTCGGCTGGCGCCCGCCGCCCAGCGAGGTGATGAACCTGTCCATCGGGCAGGGCCCCAACTCGCAGACGCCGCTGCGGATGGCGCAGTTCTACTCGGCCATGGCGGGCAGCGGCACGGCGCGCCGCCCGCACATCCTCATGAACGCCGAGGCGCCCGTGGAAACCAACCTGGGGATCAGCCGGCAGACGCTGGCCTCGGTGTGGGAGGGGATGGCGGCGGTGGTGGAGGAGGGCGGCACCGCGCACGCCGTGGAGCTCACCCGGTGGAAGCTGTACGGCAAGACGGGAACGTCGCAGAACACCGAAGATCCCAAGCGTCCGCACGCCTGGTTTGCCGGGTTCGCGGGGCCGCGCGGCGGGCAGCCGGAGATCGTGGTGACGGTGATCGTGGAGTTCGGCGAGAGCGGCGCGCACGCCGCGGCGCCCGTGGGGGCGCGGATCGCCGACTACTACCTGAACAAGAAGCACGGCTTCCGCAATCCGCCCCTGACTTCCGAGTCCACCGCGGTCACTCGCGCGAACTGAAGCAACCGCATCTCTCACGGAGGGCACGGAGGTTCACGGTGGAACAGAAGGGCATCACGCCGGAGCGCGGAGAGAACGACGAAACCGTCTCCCTTTGTATTCTGTCTCCGTGTCTCTGCGCTCTTTGATGTTGCTGTTGCCTTCTCCGTGACCTCCGTGCAACCCTGTGACCTCCGTGAGAGACGGGGTTAACATTGTCTGAGGCGCGCAGCAAAAGCGGCCCTCCCCGCCAGTGGGGAGGGCCGCTTTCTGTCAGGAGGACGGTCAGCGGGTGCGGTCGCGGCCGATGCGGCGGTTCTCGGGGACGGACCAGAAGATCACGTCCTCCCACCACTCCGGGCCCCGGAACTTCACGTTCGCGAACCGCTCGCTCGCGGCGTAGAACTCCGGGTCCAGAAAGATCGGCGCGTACACCGCGTCGTCGATCACCATCTGCTCCATGCGCGTCCACATGCCGCGCGCGGCGGTGGTGTCGTTCTCCACCAGCACGGAGTCGATCAGCGCATCCACCCGGGGATTGCTGTACCCCGCGAAGTTTGGCCCCTTGGGCGGAATGCTGCGCGAGTGCCAGATGGCTTCCGCGTTGGGCCCCATCACCCCCGGGCCCCATCCCCATCCCCAGAACGAGGCGGTGAAGTCACGCCCGCGCAGCCGCTCCACCCACGTGGTGCGCTCGTACTGACGCGGCTGCAGGTTCACCCCGATCTTCTTGAGCTCCGCCTGCATGGCCACCAGCATGTCGCCGCGCACCGGGTCCGCCGCGCTGAACTCCACCTGAATGGTGAGCGGCTGCCCGCCCTTGTCGCGGATGCCGTCGGCGTTGGTGTCGCGCCACCCCGCCTGGTCCAGCAGCCGCCCCGCCTCCGCGGCGTTGTACGCAATCGGGCGCACCGCGCCCGCCGCCGGGTCGATCAGCGGCGGAATGGGGGTGAGCGCCGCCTTGCCCTGCTCCCCGAACAGCCCGCTGACGATCCCCTGCCGGTTCACCCCCATCAGAATGGCGCGGCGAACGTTGACGTCGTTCACCGGCGCCTTCTGCGTGTTGAAGGCGATCCACCCCGGCCGCACCTGCGCCGCCGTGTACAGCTTGACGCCGCGCGCGTTCTTGAGTTCGCCGTACTGGTGCGCGGGAACCTTGGCCAGGTCGCCGTTGCCGTTCATCAGCTCGGTGAGCCGCGCCGTGGGCTCGGGGATCAGCCGGATGACGATGCGGTCCAGCGAGGGGCGGCCCTCCGGCGCGTCGGGGTTGGCCGTCAGCATGAGCTGCTGCCCCTTCTGCCACTGCCCGAAGCGGAACAGCCCGTTGCCCACCGGCCGCTGGCTGAAGGCG
>NZ_DASVTX010000543.1:0-9350 GCF_036387355.1 Longimicrobium sp. | reverse complement strand
AAGCCCGTCCCCCGCGCGAGCCGCGCCCCCGGCGCGAAAAGCCGCCCCGCCCCGCGCCCGCCGGGCCGGTGGTGGACGAGGAGGCGATCACGGCGCCGTCCGCGGAACTGGAGACGGCCGATCCTGCTTCGCCGGTGGATGGATCCGAGGGAGAGGCGCCGCGCAAGCCGAAGCGGAAGCCGCGCCGGCGCAAGTCGGCGCGGGCGCGCGCGGCCGCGGCGGAAGGGGCCGCGGCCGGTGATGGAATGGACGACGCGTTCGCGGGCGAAGGGTCCGCGGACGGTGGCGAGGCTGGCGCGGAGGGCGGCCAAGGTGTCGCGATGGACTCCGCTCCGGCGTTGACGGACGGCGCGGCCCCGGACGAAGGGGCGGCGCCGGCACGGCGCAGGCCCCGGCGGCCGCGCCGCAGAAAGCCCGCCGTTTCCCGCGAAGGTGGGGAGGCGGGGGAAGGGGCACCCGCCCCGGTTCCTGAAAGCGAGGGATGAATGCAGGCATATATTCGGCCGCTGCGCAGCCTTGTGGCCGTGGCGCTCGCCGCCGTGCTGGCGGGGGGCGCCACGGTGGCTTCGGCGCAGCAGAGACGGCTTCCGTTTTCCGCGGGTGAGCTGGCCAACTACCAGGTCAAGCTGGCCGGCGCGTCCGTGGGGCAGGGCACGCTGCAGGTGGTGGGGATGGTGAACATCCGCGGAGAGCAGACGTTCCACACGCGGATGACGGTGAACGGCCGCGTGGCGCTGGCCCGCGTGGAGGACGTGTACGAGAGCTGGATCGACCCGGACGGGCTGTTTTCGCGCCGGTTCCACCAGAACATCCACGAGGTGCGCTACCGCCGGAACCGCACGTACGACTTCTTTCCGGAGAACCGCACGTACCGGCGCGAGAACGGTCGCACGGGGAGCATTCCCACCGCCCAGCCGCTGGACGACCTGTCGTTCCTGTACTATGCGCGCACGCTGCCGCTGGAGATCGGCGCCACGTACACGCTGCCGCGCTACTTCAAGGCGGAGGGCAACCCGGTGGTGCTGCGCGTGGTGCGCCGCGAGACGGTGGAAGTGCCCGCCGGCCGCTTCCGCACGATCGTGATCCAGCCCGTGATCCGCACGGACGGACTGTTCGGCGAGGGCGGGCGCGCCGAGGTGTTCCTGTCGGATGACGAGCACCGCATCCCCGTGCTCATCCGCAGCCGGGTGCCGGTGGTGGGCTCGCTCACGATGCTCCTGCGCAGCTATCGCCCCGGGACCTGATCCGGAGCGTCCGCCGTCCTCATCGAAAATCCGCTTCGGGCCTGTGCCCGGGGCGGATTTTTTCGCAGGGCTTCGTACCTGCCCCACGGTCCCCGGCTACGGTGAGAACCCGGGCCGCGCCTGCCGATGCGCAGACGCGAGAAAGCGGAGGACGGCGGCGTTGAAGCGCTCGGACTGGTTGTAGATGAGCGCGTGCGCGGCGTCCGGGATCATCTCCACCCGCCCGTCCGGAAGCGCCCGGGCGATGGACGTGGCGAACTGGTTGGAAACCACGGGGTCGCGCTCGCCCACCAGCACCAGCCCCGGCGCGCGCACCCGGGCGGCGGCGCGAAAGGCGTCGTGCGTCTTGCCCGCCAGCCAGGTGCGCGCCCAGCGCACCGGCCCGGCGCGCAGGTACGCGTCCGCGATGAACGGAACCAGGGACAGCGGCTCTCGCGGAATGTCCTGCATGAAGCCCAGCGCCTCGTGCACCAGCCGCTTGCGCCGGCGGTCCCCCGTGGGCGCGGCCAGAATCACCCCCGCCACGCGCCCGGGCACGTTCCCCGCGAACTCCAGCACGGCCTGGCAGGACAGCGAGTGGCCCAGGTACACGGCCGGTCCCAGGTCCATTGCCTCCGAGAACTTGCGGATGCCGCGGGCCTGCGCGGGAATGCTGAGCCCCGCCCGCGGCCCGCGCGTGCGCCCGAAGCCGGGAAGGTCCGGCGCCAGCACCCGGTACCCCGCCGCGGCCAGCCACGCCCCGTTGCGCACCCAGTAGTCCGCCGAGCACCCCAGCCCGTGCACCAGCACCAGCGCCGGCCCCTCCCCCGCGTCGCGGTACCGCATCCACCACGGGCCCGCCTGCACCCGGTGCGTTCCCGCCCACTGCGCCGCCGCGTCACCCAGCCGGGCCCCGTACGTCACTCGCCGACCTCCGTGCCCGCCAGAAAGGCGAGCAGTGCCTGGTTGAAGTCCGCCGGGCGGTCCACCATGGGGTTGTGCCAGGCGTGATCCATCACGAACAGCCGCGCGTCGGGGATGGCGGCGCGCATCTCCCGCCCGTGCTCCAGGGGGATGATGGTGTCCTGCCGCCCCCAGATGAGCAGCGTGGGCTGCCGCACCTCCGGCAGCAGCGGCCGCACGTCGTCGCGCAGGATGTGGCGCAGGGCGCGCATGACCCGCCACGGCCCGGCGGAAAGCGCGTCGCCCACGATGATGGGCAGAAAGGTGGGGTCGCCCCAGCGCCGCGGCGGCGCCACCTCATACGCAAAGCGCATCACGTGGCGCGGGGTGAGGGGGCGCGGAAGCCCGGCCGCGTCCACCAGCGCCAGGCGGCGGACACTGTCGCCGAAGCGCGCCGCGACGTGGATGGCGAGCTGTCCCCCCATGGAGTGGCCGACCAGGTGCACGGGCTCTCCCGCGGCGCCCCGCATCCACTCGGCCAGCACCCCCGCGACCGTGGCCACGTCGGGGAGCGAAAACGCCGAGTGCCGGCTGCGGCCGAACCCGATGACGTCGGGGATCAGGACGCGGTAGCGGTCCGCCAGCGCCTGGATGTTGCGCGCCCACCATCGCGACGATCCGCTCAGCCCGTGCAGCAGCGCCACCGCTTCCTCCCCTGCTCCCGCCTCGGCCCAGTGGATGCGATACGGGCCGAAGTCCGCCTGGTGCGTGCGCAAGTCCAGGTCGCGCCAGCGGACGTGGCGGCCTGGCGGGTGGCGGATCAGCTGGGGCAGGGTGCGTAGGGGCACTTCCGGGCGCCGCGGGGTATCAGGGAACGTGCGGCTCCGCGAAGCCGCGCACCTTCACTCTGGCAGGCAAGCACCGGACCCGCGCGCGGCAGACGTTTCGCCGGGCGGCTGATTCCGTTATCTTTCCGGGCTATATACAAATGCACGTGTCCGGTCCCTCCGCGGGGGGACGGTGACTCATCTACCCAGGAGGCACATTTGAGCCGTAATCGTGACCGCGCGCCTCAGCGCACCAGCCGTCCCACGGCGCTGGACGAAGCACGCAACGAACTGTTCGGGCACATCCACCGCTGCGGCGTGATGAAGGCGTCGCCCGATCAGCAGCAGGAGTGGATGCGCGACACGGTGGAGTTCCTCAAGGAACGCCACTCCGCGCTGACGGAGCGCGAAATGAAGGAGCTGGAGACGATCGGCCTGCGTTTCTGCAGCCCGGTGATCTCCAACGCCGCCGAGGTGGAGACCGCGACCGCGGAAGCCCACGACGGCGCGGAGCAGGAGCAGGAGCCCGCCGCGGCCTGACGGCGTTTCGCGGCGGGGCAGGGGAGGCGGCGCGGTCCGCCTCCCGTTCGGCCCGCCGCGCGCCGCGGCCCCGCGCACGCGGCACTCACCCCCGTTCTTCCGCATGGATTCCGACCCCGGCAGTTTTTCCCTTCTCTACATCTTCGGGCTGATCGCGGCCAACGCCTTTCTGGTTGCGGCCGAATTTGCCCTGATCGCGGTTCGCCGCATCCGCATCGAGCGCTCCGTAAGGCAGGGGAACGCCCAGGCGGCGCGCGTGCTTCCCGCGCTGGACCGGCTGGAGGAGCTGGTGTTCGCCGCGCAGGTGGCGCGCTCGCTGGCCTCCGTTGCGCTCGGCTTCTACGCGGTGCGACTGGCGCACGCCTACGTGCTCCCCGTCCTGGGGCGCGGCGAGGTGCGCGTCGGAGGCTTCTCGCTCGGCTCCACCACCGCCGTCGCCGTCTTCTTCGCCCTGCTGGTCGTTTCGCTCATGCACGCCACGCTGGGGCAGCAGGTGCCCAAGCTGATCGCCGTGCACCGCGCCGAGTGGATCACCGCCAACCTGGCGGTGGCGCCGCTGCGGCTCCTGGCGCTCGTGCTCACCCCCGTCACCTGGCCGCTCAACTTTCTGGTGCGCGGCATCGTGCGGCTGTTCGGCGTCACCAGCACCGGGTTCCATCCGCTGGTGCAGACGCCGGAAGAGCTCCGTCTGCTGGTCACCCAGCCGCAGTCGGAAAGCACGCCGGGGCAGATGGAAGAGGACGAGCGCGAGATGCTGCGCGGCGTGTTTGAAATCAGCGAAACGGTGGTGCGCGAGGTGATGACGCCGCGGCCGGAGGTGGTGGCCGTTCCCGCCGAGGTCACGCTGGCGCGGCTGCTGGAGATCGCGACGGTGGAGGGGCACTCGCGGCTGCCGGTGTACGAGGGCACCATCGACACCGTGCTGGGCGTGGTGCTCACCAAGGACCTGCTGCGCGTGGTGCACGAGCGCGGCGGCGACCTCACCGGCCCGTTCGACGTGCGCGACATCCTGCGCTCCGTGTACTTTGTCCCCGACAGCAAGCCGGTGGATGAACTGCTTTCCGAGCTGCGCGCCGCGTCCGTCCACCTCGCCATCGTGCTGGACGAGTTCGGCGGAACCTATGGCGTGGTCACGCTGGAGGACCTGCTGGAGGAGATCGTCGGCGAGATCACCGACGAGTTCGACGAGGCGGACCCGGAGTTCGAGCCCACGCCCGAGGGCGACGTGCTGATCGACGGCGGCGTGCTGATTTCCGACGTGAACGAGCGGTTCGGGCTGCGGATTCCGGAGGAAGAGTTCGACACGGTGGGCGGATACGTGTTCGGCACGCTGGGGCGCGTGCCCGAGGTGGGTGATTCCGTGCTGGTGCGCGGCGCGGAGGGGCCCATGACGCTGCGCGTGGAAGAAACGGAGGAGCGCCGCGTGACCTGCCTTCGCCTGTCGGACCCCGCGCTGGTGAACGAAGAAGCGGCCGCCGAATAGCCGCGCCGCCGGGCCGGGCTGGTCACGTCGGCACTCTCGCGCCGGCGCACCTCCGCCGTACTCTCCCGTCCCGCCCACGTGCCAGACAAATCAGCCGCCCCGGACCTGGTCCGGGGCGGCTGACGGCGTTTTCACGATCCGGCTCAAAGGGAGTTGTTCGGGTTTACGCGGCGGGGGCTGCCGTAGTTGTAGGACTCGTAATCGGGATCGTAGTCCCGTGTGCCCGACTGCCAGTTCCCGTTGTGGACCGACTCGTTGTTGTCGTAGGTGAATTTGAGTTCGCGCGAGAAGCCCGGGGTGCTATCGGTGGCGTAGAACACGGAGTCCACCGTCACGGCCGTTGGTGCCTTGATCACAAAGAAGTCGGGCCCGCTGTTATCTAGCGACAAAGCGGGGCTCGTTGTTCCGAATCGCGAGGTGTACACGTAGTCCGGGACGAGCCCCCCGTTCTTGGTGGCGTTTCTGCTGCGTCCCAGCAGCAGGTACCTGCCCGCCCCGATCATGAGGGCCGACTTGATCGTGTCGCTGAATCCCGCGGTGTTGTCGGAAAGAATGAAGCCCTGAAGGTTCAGCGCAAACCGCCCGCTGTTGTACAATTCCACGTATTCGGCCACGCTGTCCTGCAGCGGCTCTCTGGGGTTGAGCATGATCTCGTTGATGACGATGCGCGCCTGCACCGCCGTGGAGACGTAGACCTTGAAGGTGAATGACTGCACCGTGGGCGCGACCTTCCACTTCCATGTCCGGCCGGCGCTGGTGGCGTTGGGCGCCAGCATCTGCGGGTACCGGTAGAAAGGGGCCGGGCCGTTCAGAAAGGCCGCCTCGCCGTCCTGGCCCGCGACCTGGACGAAGCCCGAACCCGCCGTCACGGTCGGCCCCGTGTAGTAGAACACCTTGATTCCGGCGGTATCCACCGTCACGCTGTCCACCGTGCCGATCGCCTGATCCCTCAGCAGGTTCTTCACGGTCACCTCCGTGGACATCAGAACCGTGTCCGGGTGTGGTTTGGTGACCGACACGGGGGTGTTTGCCAGTTTGATCACGCTGCCTTGGCCGCCGTAGATGGCGCCGCGCGCCCCTCCCGCGGACGGGCCCGTATCGGCGCACCGCAGGCTCGCGGCTCCGACCGAAACCGTACACTCCAGCAGGGCCGTGTTCGCCGGGAGTTCAGGCGCGTCCGGACCGGCGGTGACCACGTCGCCGGAGCAGGCAGCCAGGCCAGCGATCAACGCCGCGGCGGGGAACCGCGCGGCCAGATTTCCTCGTGTCAGCATGGGGACGTGCGGGATGAGGTGGGCCGCCGGATCGAGTGGGTACGGCGTATAAGGTTCGTGACAGTAATACGACGCTGCGTAGCAGTCAAAATCCGCACGCCCCGGCCAGCCTGTCACGGACGCGGTTCCATGCGGCCGCCGTAGCGGTGGGCGGCCGGATGGGGACCTTGACGAAACCCGCGCAGGGAAGTGCGAACGGTCAGACTGTATCACCATACGGGGCAGCAGTCCATTCCGCGCCTGAAGGAGGGGACCGTGGTCGTGATGCTTGCGCACCGAACGCCGCCTGACGTTCGGGGTATGCAGCGGAGCCGGTGCAGGGATGGCCGGCGGGGGATGGTAACAGAAACGCCGCCCCGGGCGGGGCGGCGTCAGGGATGGCGCGCGAGGTGCTGAGTCAGCGGCCGTCGCGGAACACGTTCTCAAACCGGCGCCCCGACGCGGCGGAGTGAACGCCGGCAGATTCGTAGCGGGCCAGCACGCGGTTGGTGACCGTCGTGGAAATGTGCTCCTCCATGGGGAGCATTTCGTGGTACAGCTCCAGGCCGCGGTCCACGTCCACCTCGTTGCCCAGGAGGTCCATGAGGTCCAGCACGTTCGACACGTGCGTCTCCACGATGGCCTCTTCCGCACGGGCAGCGGCGATCAGGAGCTTGCGCTTGGCTTCGTTGCTCAGGCGACGGCGGCGGAGCCAGTCGAACATCGTTCCTCGGGGGTTGGTTCACGGGGGAAGGCCGCACCAATCTCGCCGCGCCCCGGCGCACCCGCAAGGCCGCTCCGGCCCTTGGAGCGGGAGCCCGGTCCGGTGTATATTCCTGCGGCGGCCCGTGCACCCTGTCCGTCTGCTTCCCCGCGGCCCCGTTCCGGGCCGCGCCCCATCCCCCGCCTTTTTGCGAGACCAGAAAGAAGGCTGAATGGGAACGTCATTTCTCAGCTCCGAAGAGTACGACGAGCTGGCCCACAAGCACTACGACACCGGCGACTACGACCAGGCGCTGCACGTGCTGCGCGACGGCATCGCCCAGTACCCAGACTCCGTGCTGCTGCAGGTGGGCCTCGGCTACACCCGCATCGCGCGCGAGGAGTACGCCTGGGCGCGCCAGTGCTTTGAGCGCGCGCTGGAGCTGGATTCGGAGTACGAGGACGCGTGGGTGGGGCTTGGCGAAACGCTGCTCAAGTTCGGCCGGGTAGAGGACGCGCTGAGCTGCTTTGCCCAGATCGACGAGATGGGGCTGGGCGACGACCTGGAGCTCGGCCTTACCGTGGGCCGCGCGCTGTACCGCGAGGGGCTGTTCACCGACGCGCGCGCCCGCTTCGCCGCGCTTTCCACCACGCACGCCGACAGCGCCGAGCTGGCGGCCGCGCGCGGGTACACGCTGCACGCGCTGGGCGACGACCTGGGCGCGCGCCGCGAGCTTCGCCGCGCCATCAAGCTGGACGGCGACCTGCACGAGGCCCGCATCTACCTGTCGCACCTGCTGCACGACCGCGGCGACCTGCGCGGCGCGCTTACCGAGCTGGAGCAGGTCCCCCCGGCGGAGCACTGGGACACGCTGAGCATCTGGCGCTACATCGAGCTCAAGACGCAGCTGGACGGCGTGGCCGAGGACGACTCCTGGTTTGCCCCGTGGCGCGAAACGCTGGCGGAGCTGGACGAGGAGCCGGACGACGTCGACCATCTGCTGGCCGAAGTGGAAGCCAGCTTCGAGGGCGTGGTGGACGAACAGGCCGCCGCCGCGCTGGAGCTGAGCGCCCAGATGGACTTCATGATGAAGGTCCTGGGACCCCCGGCTCCTCCGTCCGCCACGGCGGAGGCGGACACGGAGACGCACCGCATCCGCACGGCGGAGGGGAGCGTGTTCGAAGGCTCGTGGGACGACATTGTCCGCGGGATGCGGGACGCGTGCGGAGAGCCGGCGCTGAGCGTGGGCACCTTTCTGCGGCGCGCGGCGCGGCAGATTCACGAGCGCACCGGCCGCGAAGTGCCCAGCCACACGGCCGAAGCCTTTCTGAAGGCCAGCGCCCGCATGGGGCTGCTGCGCATCGAGCGGTGATGGCCGGGTTCCCACGCGCCGGGCGCCCGTGAGCTTCGCCCCCGACAGCATTCTTCGCCCGCTGCACCAGCGCGCGGCCGACGTGGAGCTGCTGCGCTCCGGCGCGGCCCCGGCGGGTGCGGTGGTGCGCGTGGCCCGCGCCACGGAAACCACGCTGCGGCGCATGCTGCGCGACGACCCCACCGCCCCGGTGGAGCTGCGGCTGCGCGCCCTTTCCGAAGACGACCTCCCCGCCCCCGACCTGCTGGCCGAGCTGCGCCGCCGCAACCGCCTTCCCATGGAGCTGGCCGCGGCGGTGCACGAGCTGGACGGCGTGGCGCACCGCATCGCCTCCGGCGCGGACCCGCTGCCACGCGACGGGCAGCTGGCGTTTTCCGTGGCCCAGGGGCTGGAGGCGCACGTGCGCGCCCTCCCCGCCATGCCGCTGGAAGATCCGGTGGAGGACGAGGAGGAGCCGCAGCTTTCCGCGGATTCCGAGCCCATCGCGCACGAGGTCCCCGCGTCCCGGCGCCGCTTTCCGTGGCAGGCGCTGGCGGCGCTGGGCGTACTGGTGCTGCTTCTGGTGGTCGTTGTGCGCATGCGCGCGGACGGGCGCGCGTCGCGGGGGCTGGAGCGCGCGGAGGCCGCGTACGCGCAGGGGCGCATCGCCGAGGCGGAGGCGGGCTTTCGTGCCTGGGCCAACGCGCACCCCCGCGACCCGCAGGCCCGGGTGTACCTGGCGCGCATCTACCGCGAGACGGGGCGCCGGGCGGACGCGCAGCGGCAGCTGCAGGCCGGGCTGGACGCCGCGCCGGACGAACCCGGGCTGCACGTGGAGCTCGGCTACCTGCTGCTGGATGGCCGGCATTCCGCAGAGGCGGTGGAGCGGTTCCGCACCGCGCTGCGCTACAATCCGGAAGGGGTGGGCGCCCAGCGCGCGTGGGGCGGGCTGGTGCGTGCGCTGCGCGAGTCCGGCCGCGCCGCGGAAGCCGAGGCCGAGCTGCGGCGCGCCCCCGCGGAGCTTCGCGCGCTGATGCGTTCGGCGCCGGCCGCTCCCGCCGCGGCCC
>NZ_DASVTX010000542.1:0-5661 GCF_036387355.1 Longimicrobium sp. | reverse complement strand
GCTGCGCACGGACCTGCCGCGCGTGATCGCCGCGCTGGACGCCGGCGACACGGGGATGGCCGCGTGGCTCATGGGGCGCTGCACCGCCGTGGTGCGCATGTTCTCGCCCATGATGCGCGTGCTGGAAACCATGACGCTGGGCGGCTTCTACTCGTTCCGCCACCACCTGGTGCCCGCCAGCGGCGGCGAAAGCGGGCAGTGGCACGCGGTGGAAATCCTGTCCGGCGCGCGCGAGCCGGAGTTCCGCCGCTACCTGAAATCGGAGATCAACCCCGACCCCGCCCACGGCCCGCACTCCGGCCTGTGGACGCCGGCACTCGCGGAGCTGTGGGACGCGCCCTCCGTGCGCACCGCGGCCGAGGCGGCGTTCGCGCGGCGCGGGGTGGACCCGGCGCAGGCGTACGCCGCCAGCCACGGCTCGGGCGAGCACTGGGACCTGGTGCACCTGGCCGAGGCCATGCTGGAGTACGACGAAGAGGTGCGCGTGTGGCGCTTCATCCACGCGCGCACGGCGGAGCGCACCCTGGGCCCGGACGTGCACGGGACGGCCAACAGCTCCGGCGTGCGCTTTCTGGAGCACATGGCCACGCACCGGGAATCGTTCTTTCCCTTCCTGTGGCGCGCCCGCGGCACCCTGTGGGAGCAGATGCAGCCCCCGCCCGCCGCCCGGGGCTGATGCTTCCCGGGTTTGCAATCTGCAACAGTGGCCCGCGTCTCACCCGGCGCGGGCTACCTTTTTCTCGCCTTACCCGCGTTATTTCAGAGCTACACGTGTGGACCCGATCCTGCTACACTTCTGTCTCAGGATTGTATAACGTTGAAGCACCCGCCCGGCTGGGCGGGTGTGCGGGAACCTTTACGCTGTACGACCGAGAGAATGGACCAGAACCTTCGGGGCGCGCAGATCGCGCTCGCCGGCATCCCCATTGTGCGCGGGGCACAGGACGGAGACGGGCTGCTGCAGGCCGGCTACCGCCGGGCGGACCGCGTGCTGCGCAACCTTCTGCTTGCGCACCTGGTGCTGATCTTTGCGCTCGTGCCCCTGCGCGGCACGCTGCGCGAGGCGATCCTGTGGGGCGGCGGCACGGTCGCCATCGGCTGGTTCGTCGCGTGGCGGTGGGAGGGCCGGCTGGCTGCGCGCCTGACGCTGGCCGCGTGCATGCTTACCATCTCGGCGCTGATCATCCACCAGACGGGCGGGATGATCGAGATGCACTTTCACATCTTCGCCATCCTCGCCTTCCTTCTGCTGTACCGCGACTGGCGGGTGCCGGTGGCGGGCGCGGTGGTCACGGCGGTGCACCACGTGGGCTTTCACGCGCTGCACGCCACGGGGGTGAACCTGCACATCTTTCAGGACCACCGGGGATGGGGGATCGTGGCCGTGCACGCCGCGTGGGTGGTGTTCGAGGTCGCGGTGCTGGTGTACATCGCGCGGCTGCTGGAGGAGGAGACGCGCGCGGCGGAGCGGCTGGTGAGGCTGGCCGGGCGGCTGGGCGCGGGTGACCTCACGGCGCGCGCCGAAATCGGCGGGGGCGCCGTGGGCGACGCGCTGGCCGCGGTGAACGACGGCACGCAGCGCCTGGCCGACGCGGTGCAGGGGGTGCGCAACCGCGCCATGGAGGTGTCGGACGTGGCGCAGACCTTCAACGCCGCCGCGGACCACGTGACCTCGGCCGCGGAAGACGTGGCGCGCTCGCTCAGCGAGGTGGCGGCCAGCTCGCAGGAGCAGGCGCTCAACACGCAGCGCATGGCCAGCACCCTGGGCGAAATGGCGCGCTCCATCAGCAGCGTGGCGCGCCGGTCGGAGAGCGTGTCGGCGGCGTCGCAGCGCGCCTCCACGGTGGCGCGCGACGGGTCGCGGGTGGTGGACAGCGCCGTGGGCGGGCTGGACCGCATTCGCGGAACGGTGGTGAACGCCGCGGAGCAGATCGGCGAGCTGGGGGCGCGCTCCGAGCGCATCAGCCGCATCACCCGCTCCATTACCGACATCGCCGAGCAGACCAACCTGCTGGCGCTGAACGCCGCCATCGAGGCGGCGCGCGCGGGCGACCACGGGCGCGGCTTCGCCGTGGTGGCCGACGAGGTGCGCAAGCTGGCCACGCGCTCCGGTGCCTCCGCGGCGGAAGCGGCGGAGATCATCCAGGAGGTGCAGGCCCTCACGGCGCGCGCGGTGGAAACGATGGAGCGCGGCACGGCCGAGGTGAACGCGGGCGCGGCGCTGGCCAACGACGCGGGCACGGCGCTGCGCGAGATCGTGTCGGTGGTGGACCAGACGGTGCGCGACGTGGGCGCCATCAGCGCCGAGGCGGACGGCATGGCGCGGGCGAGCCGCGCGGCGCTCACCAGCGTGGGCGTGGATCCGGCGGAGGTGGAGGCCGGCTCGCAGGACGCCATGGACGCGCTGGTCACCCTGGCGCAGCTGAACGCCGCCGCCGCCGAGAATGCCGCGGCCGCGGTGGAGGAAATCAACGCCTCCATGGAGGAAATGAGCGCCTCCGCCGAGGAGCTTTCGCAGATTGCCTCCGAGCTGCAGGCCGACGTGGGCCGGTTCCGCACGGAAGCCGGCGCGGCGGACGACGAGGCTGCGCCCGCCCCGCCCGCCATGGCCCTCTCCGGCAGCCAGGACGCCTGGGCGGCCTGATCCCGCGCGCGTGGCACCTTATCCAGAAGCCGCCACCGGCAAGGCGTTTCCGGTGACCGGATGACTCTCAGGAGCGGGGCAGGGCGTGGAGCCGTGCCCCGCTCTGCATTGGGGGATGAACGCGGATGGTGTCAGGCGGGTATCCCGTTCGTCATCGACCGTCCACACCGCTTCTGATCGAACGTCATGCGCTGGATCGCACGTCTGTCCACCCTGCTGATCGTGTCCGCTGCCGGCGCCGGGTGCACCATGCACCTGAACGCGGTGCAGGGGCCCACCTCCATCGCCATCCCCACCTCGTATCCGTGGGAAAGCACCATCTACGCGGTGCGCACCGGGACCGGCGTGCTGCTGGTGGACCTGGGATGGACGGGCACGGACCGGCCGCTGCGGCGCGGGCTGGCGCGCATTGGCGCCCGCCCGCAGGACGTGACCGACGTGCTGGTCACGCACAGCCACCGTGACCACATCGGCGCGTGGCGCGCGGTGCAGCAGGCGCGCTTTCACCTGGCGGCGGGCGAGGGCCCGCTGCTCACGGGCGAACGGGAGCACTCGGACCTCCCCTCGCGCGCGGGCGGCCTGGTGCTCGGCAACCCCGCGCCCTGGCCCGGCGAGGTGAACGTGCGCGCGTTCTCGGCGGATACGGTGATGGTCATGGGCGGCGACACGGTGCGCGCGTTCCTGAACCCCGGGCACACGGCGGGGAGCGCGTCGTACCTCATTCGCGGCGTGCTGTACGTGGGCGACGCCGTCTACCGTTCGTACATGACCGGCTACCGCCCCGCCTCGCCCATCTTTACGGACGACCACGCGCAGAGCCGCGCCAGCCTGGCCGCGCTCTTTGACCGCGTGCGGCCGTTCGCGCCGCGGTGGGTGTGCACCGCGCACGGCAAGTGCGCCCGCCCGGATGACCGCTTTGTCCGCAAGGTGCTGAACGACCAGACCGCCGCCGGCCTCACCCGCCGCTGACCGCGCGATTTCCGCGCGGCGACGAAGCCCCGGACGCGCATGCGGCCGGGGCTTTCTTCGATCACGGGAATCGGAGGCGCGGATCTACCTTCGACAGAGATGGTGGCGTTCGGCGCGCCTCCGCGGCAGATTGCCTTCTGGATCCGCACCGGCCCGCCGTGCGCCGCACGCCCGCCCTCGCCTCCCCCCTCGTCACAGGAGCGACCGCATGTCCGCATTCGCCATGACTCCGGCTGTACGGTCGATGGGATTGGCGCTGCTGCTGGCCGCGGCGCCGGCGGCCGCGCAGCAGAGCGCGCCGCGGGAGGGCCGGGCCCTGCCCTCGGCGGAGGAGGTGCTGGCAGGCTACCACGCCGCGGCGGGCGGGCGCGAGCGGCTGGCCGCCATTCGCGACGGGGTGTTCGAGTGGCGCACGGAATCCGGCGGGCGGCCGCTGGGAACGGCGGTTTCGCGGCGGATGGTGCCCGGCTCGCTCTTGGAGCAGCTGGCGAACGGAGCCGTGAACGTGAACGCCCCGTCCCTGACGTGGCGGCGGCGCCCGGATGGAACGGTGATGGTGGATTCCAGCGCGGGGGTGGTGCGGGGCCGGCTGCAGGCGTCGCTGGAGGCCAGCTACCTGGTGGGATTGGCGCAGCAGGGGATCACGGCGCGCGTGACGGGCGCCGACAGCGTGGATGGGGAGCTGGCGTACCGCGTGGAGTTTGGGCGCGGGGGTGCGACGCGAACGTACCTGATGGGCGCCACCTCGCGGCTGCCCCTGCGCATTCTGCTGGACGAGGCCCGCGGGATCGAGATCCGGTACGGCGACTACCGGCCCGTGGAAGGAGTGATGGAGGCGCACCGCGTGGAGATCGCCATGGGTGGCGGAAACTCCCTCGTGTTCCTGCTGGCCTCCGCGCGGCACAACACGGGGCTGACGGACCGGGACTTTCTTCCGCCCTCCGCCGTCGCGCCCTGACCCCTGCGCACTCTCGCCGGACCAGTGTGTGCCCCCTCTCCCACATCTGCACACAGCCTGTCATCCTGAGCGGAGCGCGGCGCCGGACTTTCTGCGGGGCCGAACCGTGGCGCGGAGTCGAAGGATCTACTGGCCGCCGAGCCAACGTTGCGACACGCACGCCCGTTCTCACAGGCGCAATGGATCCTTCGTCGGCGCCAGAGTGCCGTTCCGCCGCAAGTGCCTCCGGCGCCTCCTCAGGATGACAAATGCTTGCGTGGTAAACAGTTCGGTGCACAAAGCCTGTCATCCTGAGCGGAGCGCTGGCACCGGACCGTCCGCCGCGCCGAACTGTGGCGCGGAGTCGAAGGATCCACTGGCCGCCGAGCCAACGTTGCGACACGCACGCCCGTTCTCACAGGCATAGTGGATCCTTCGTCGGCGCCAGAATGCCGTTCCGCCGCAAGTGCCTCCGGCGCCTCCTCAGGATGACAAGTCTCTGCATTGCAAGCAGTTAGGTGCACAATAGCCTGTCATCCTGAGCGGAGCGCGGCGCCAGACTTTCTGCGGGGCCGAACCGTGGCGCGGAGCCGGGCGGGTGTCACGCGGAGAAGCCGCCGCGCAGCACGCGGAGGGCGGCGGCCTCCAGGACGGCAACGCCCACGGGCATGCAGTCTTCGCAGAGGTCGAAGTGCGCGGAGTGGTGCGGGTGCACCATTCCGCGTTCTTCGTTGCGCGCGCCCACGAAGAAGTAGCAGCCGGGCACCTGCTGCAGCACGTCGCCAAAGTCCTCCGCCGCCATGGTGCGCACGTCGGGATCGGTGCGCACCCGCTCCGCGCCCACGATGCGCTCCGCCTCCACCCGTACGATTTCCGCCAGCCGGCGGTCGTTCACGGTGGGGGTGGCCTCCTGCCGGTACTCAAAGGTGTACGTGGCGCCCATGGCCGCGCAGACGCCGGCGATCACCCCTTCCACCCGCCCGGGAAGCTGGCCCAGCAGCGCGGGGTCGAACGCGCGCACGGTGCCCACCAGCTCCGCGCTGGCGGCGATGACGTTGTGCGCGGTCCCGGCGTGAAACGATCCTACCGTGACCACCGCCGGCTCCAGCGG
>NZ_DASVTX010000541.1:0-10155 GCF_036387355.1 Longimicrobium sp. | reverse complement strand
AGAATAGCGGCCCCGCCGCCGATCTTCAACCGAGGCAGGGCGGAAAACCGCCGAAATCCGCCCTCCCGCTCGTCCACCCTTCCGCCGCCCCCTCTCGCGCCGCGGTGTAGCCGGCACCGCACTCCCCGCGACCTCCGCTCCCCCCGCGTCCTCCGGGTGAGGGCAGTTGCCGTTCAGACCGCCCGCCGGACCGCGGGGGGTGCCGCGCGGCGCAAGATCATGCTAACTTGTTTATCCGCATACAGATAAGCGCCAAATCAATCCCGGACCCCTGAAAGCGAGGGAGCCCGAATGAAGACTCTGCGCGTTCTCTCGGCGGCTGGGGCCCTTGGCCTGCTGTCCGCGCTCCCGGCCCACGCCAAGGAGCCCACGTTGCGCGGCTCGCCCGCCAGCATGGTGCACCAGCACGATGTGGCCAAGGCGAGCGACTACTCGTTCCTGCGCGACGCGGCGGAAGTGCGCCGGCTGGCGGCACAGGGCTACCTGGTGCGCATCCGGCCCACGGACAACTATCGCCTGGCCCGGGTGTCGCACCCGTACGCCCGCCCGGAAGTGGCGACGTTCCTGGACCGCCTGAGCGCGCAGTACCGCGACGCCTGCGGCGAACGGCTTGTGGTCACGAGCCTTACCCGGCCCACCTCCGGCCAGCCCCGCAACGCGCACAAGCTGTCCGTGCACCCGGCGGGGATGGCGGCGGACCTGCGCATCAGCACCCGGGCGCAGTGCCGCGCGTGGCTGGAAGGGGCGCTTCTGGGGCTGGAAGCGCGCGGCGTGCTGGACGTGACGCGCGAACGGATGCCGCCGCACTACCACGTCGCCGTCTTTCCGGGCGCCTACTCCGCGTACCTGGAGCGGATCGACGGCAAACCCGCGGCCCGCGCCAGCTTCGCCCGCACGGCCGCCCCGCGCCCGCGGCCGAAGAAGACGGCCGCGGACGCGCCCGCGCCGCACGCCGCCGCCGCGCGGCTGGCGGCAAAGGATGACTACGACAGCGGCGTGCTGGCGGTGCTCACGGCCTGCGTGCTGGCGGCCGTCGCCGTCGCGGGCCGCAGCCGGCGGATGCGCCGCGCCTGAGCCGCGCGCTCCGCCGGGACGGAAACCACCGCTACGCCTCCGCCGACCCCAGGGCGGGGGCGTTCGGCCATACGCGAAGCCCCAGGCAGGACAGCGAGAGCACCACGGCCAGCTCCGCCGTCCGGTTGCGCTCGTCCAGAATGGGGTTCACTTCCACCACGTCCAGCCCGCGCACCATCCCGCTCCCGGACAGCATCTCCATCGCCAGGTGCGCCTCGCGGACGGTCAGCCCGCCGGGAACGGGGGTGCCCACGCCGGGCGCGTGCTGCGGGTCCAGCACGTCCAGGTCAAAGCTGACGTGGATGCCGTCCGTGCCCGCCGTGGCCACCTTGAGCGCCGCCTCCATCACGTCCGCGATGCCGTAGCGGTCGATGGACTCCATGGAAAACACGCTCACCCCCGCCTGCTGCATCAGCTTGCGCTCGCCCGGGTCCAGGTCCCGCGTGCCCACCAGCGCCACCTTGCGCGGGTCGATGCTCGCCTTTGCGGGGTCGCCCGTGCCGATGGTGGTGAGGCGCGGGTCGCCGTAGCCGCACAGCGCCGCCATGGGCATTCCGTGAATGTTGCCCGAGGGCGACGTCTGCGGCGTGTTCCAGTCGCCGTGCGTGTCGATCCACACCACGCCGATGTTGCGCGCCCGGGCGTGCCCGCCAATGGAGCCCAGCGCCACCGAGTGGTCGCCGCCGATCACCACGGGAAAGCCGCCCGCCTTTACGCTCTGCTCCACCGAATCCGCCAGCGACTGCATTACCGGAACGATCGCGCCCAGGTAGCGCAGCCCCGGCTCGCCCACCTCCGCGTTTTCGCGGATGGGGACCAGCATGTTGCCGCGGTCGTTCACGTCGTGCCCCAGCTCGCGCAGCTTGTCAAAGAGCCCCGCGTGGCGCACCGCGGCCGGGCCCATGTCCACGCCGCGGCGTCCGGCGCCGTAGTCCAGCGGCACCCCGATCACATCGATCTGCATCGTTTCGCCTGATCCCGTTTGTCACGCCCGCCCGTTTCCGCGGGAGCGCGGCGGGGCGGGAACATCTGTCGCGGCCGCGGGTTCTGTCGCCCGGGGCCGGCGATGTGCATGATTCTCCCGGCGATATATTGCCCCAGGCACCCGATGAACAGACCCCGATGACCGTTCGACCGTATTTTCCGCTCGCCGCGGGCGCGCTGGCCGGCCTGCTGGGCGCCTGCGCGCCCGCCGTGCAGCCCGCCTCCACACCGTCCGCCGCGCCCGTGTCCACGCCCACCGCGCCCGCCGCGGCGCAGCCCGCCATGGAACCGCTGGTGCGCGACATCCACTCCTACGCGCAGCCCAACGAGGCGCGCGTGACGCACGTGGCGCTGGACCTGCGCGCCGACTTCGCGGCCAAGGTCCTGTCCGGCACCGCCGCGCTGGACGTGGCGGCCGCCTCCGGGGCGGACGACATCGTGCTGGACACCAAGGGCCTCACCATCCGCGGCGTGACGGACGGCGATGGCCGCGCGCTCCGCTGGGCGCTGGGCGCCACCGACACCATCCTGGGCCAGCCGCTCACGGTGCAGCTGCCGGCGGGGACGCGCCGCGTGGTCGTCTCGTACGCCACCAGCCCCACGGCGGGGGCGCTGCAGTGGCTCACGCCGGAGCAGACGGCGGGCAAGCGGCATCCGTACCTGTTCTCGCAGGGGCAGGCCATTCTGACCCGCAGCTGGATTCCCACGCAGGACAGCCCGGGGATCCGCCAGACCTACGCCGCGCGCATCGTCGTTCCCGCCGAACTCAAGGCGGTGATGAGCGCCGACATGCTCACGCCCAACGGAGAGCCGGCCGAGGGCGGGCGCGCCTTTCGCTTCGCGCTGGACCGTCCCGTTCCGCCGTACCTGATCGCGCTGGGCGTGGGCGACCTGGCGTTCCGCGAACTGGGGCCGCGCACCGGCGTGTACACCGAGCCGGCCATGCTGGAGCGCGCCGCGTACGAGCTTGCCGAGTTGGAGAAGTTCGTGGACGCCGCCGAGGCGCTGTACGGCCCGTACCGGTGGGGCCGCTACGACATCCTCATGCTGCCGCCGTCCTTTCCGTTCGGCGGGATGGAAAACCCGCGCCTGACCTTTGCCACCCCCACCATCCTCGCGGGCGACCGCTCGCTGGTGTCGCTGGTGGCGCACGAACTGGCGCACTCGTGGTCCGGCAACCTGGTCACCAACGCGACCTGGGCAGACTTCTGGATCAACGAGGGGTTCACCACCTACTTTGAAACCGCATCATGGAGGCGCTGTACGGCCCGGAGCGCGCCGCCATGCTGGCGAGCCTGGGATGGCAGAGCCTGCAGGGCGCGGTGGAGGATGCGGGCGGCCCCACCGGCGCGGACACGCGGCTGCACCTGGACCTCACCGGCCGCGACCCCGACGCGGGGATGACGGACATCGCCTACGAGAAGGGCGCCGCGTTCCTGCGCACGATGGAGCAGGCCGTGGGCCGCGAACGGTGGGACGCGTACCTGCGCTCGTACTTTGACCGCAACGCGTTCAAGCCCATGACCACGGAGCAGCTGCTGGCGGACATCCGCGCCAACCTGATCCGCGGCGACGCGGCGCTGGAGCAGCGCATCGGGCTGGATGCCTGGGTGGGGCAGCCGGGGATTCCGGCCAACGCGGTGGTTCCGCGGTCCGGTGCGTTCGCGCGGGTGGAGGCGCAGGCGCAGGCCTTTGCGCGCGGCACCGCGGCGGGGCAGCTGCAGACGCAGGGGTGGACCACGCAGGAGTGGCAGCACTTTCTGGGCGCGCTGCCGCAGACGCTTCCGGCGGCGCGGCTGGCGGATCTGGACCGCGCGTTCGGCCTGTCGCGGCAGGGGAACAGCGAGATCCTGTTCGCCTGGCTGCAGATGGCGGTGCGCAACCGCTACGAGCCCGCGCTGCCGGCGCTGGAGCGGTTCCTGACCACGCAGGGCCGCCGCAAGTTCGTGCGCCCGCTCTTTTCCGCGCTGATGGAACAGGGGGAGTGGGGCAGGGGCCACGCCCGCCGCATCTACGCCATCGCGCGTCCCGGGTACCACCCCGTCACCTCCGGTTCCGTGGACGCCATCGTCCGCTGACCGGGTCGGGGTGGATGGACGACGCGCGGCCCGGGAGCAATCCCGGGCCGCGCGTTCGTTCGGGGGATGGATCATATGGGTGGAAGGATGCGGGGGATGCGGAGTGTGGCGCGGCGGATGGTGTGGCCCTCACCCGGCCGCGCTGAGACGCGTCCACCCTCTCCCACGAACAGATGTGGGAGAGGGGGCACACACCAACGGCGCTCCTCACCCGGCCCTCCCCGCGCAAACTGCCGCGCGGAGAGTGGAGGGATCCCACACCGAATCGCGCGTCTGAATGCAGTTGAAGCCCCGAACGGCGCGCCTGTGGCGCCGTGTCGGGACTTACCGCTTCTGGAGCGGCGGATTCATCCGCTCAGGAGAGTTCGGGTCACACAAGATTGTGCCCAATACGCCGAATCGTCCGCCCCGCAACCCTCCCCCAGTCTGTTTTGGGGGAGGGTGGGTGAGTACTGCGAACCCGGGTGGGGGCCGCCGTGGAGCCCGCCTGCCCACACCGGGGCCATCCGCCTCATGCAGGTGAAGTCCCCCCGTCTGTTTGGGGGGACTTTCCGCCGTTGTTGCGGCGGATTCATCCGCTCAGCGGGGCCGCGCGCCTCCACCGGACCGCTCGCCCGCGCAGGAGCAGCCTCACGGCAGTATCGTGAGGCTTTCAGCCGTTGTTGCGGCGGCTTCAGCCGCTCAGCGGGGGTGCACGACGCGCCCGGGGCCTGACGCGACGTCCGCCCCGACCCGTCCTGCCCCGGTGCCGGGCCCGGGTGAGGGCCGCCGGGCCGGGCGGAGGCCGCCCCCGGAACTCCAGTCGCGCACCGCACCGCGCCGCGATACATTTCCCGTTCGGTTCCGACGCACGCGCGCCGCCCACGCGGCGCTTCCGCATACGATCCACGCACCGACCATGGCCGACCAGATCCGCGTCCGCTTCGCCCCCAGCCCCACCGGCTTTCTGCACGTCGGCGGCGCCCGCACCGCGCTGTACAACTGGCTGCTGGCCCGCCGCACGGGCGGCGTCTTCGTGCTCCGCATCGAGGACACCGACCGCGAACGCAGCAGCGGCGAAATGACGCAGGCAATCCTGGACGGCATGACCTGGCTGGGGCTCAACTGGGATGAGGGCCCCGTGCACCAGGCGGACGGTCTGGAGCGCCACAAGGGCGACGTCGGCAGGCTGCTGGCCCAGGGCGCGGCGTACCGCTGCTTCTGCACGCCCGAGGAGCTGCAGGCCCGGCGCGACGTCATGAAGGAGGAGTACCGCTACGACCGCCGCTGCGCCGCCATCCCCGCGGACGAAAGCGTCCGCCGCGCCGAGGCCGGCGAGCCGTTCGCCGTCCGCTTCCGCGTGCCGGAAGGCGACACCGCGTGGGACGACGAGGTGCACGGCGACACGCGGTTCAAGAACGAGAGCATCGAAGACTTCATCATCCTGCGCACGGACGGCACGCCCATCTACAACCTGGCCGTGGTGTCCGACGACATCGACATGCGCATCACGCACGTCATTCGCGGCGACGACCACATCGCCAACACGCCCAAGCAGATCCTGCTGTACCAGGCCATGGGCGCCGCCGTCCCCCGCTTCGCCCACCTGCCCATGATCCTGGGGCCGGACGGCAAGCGGCTCAGCAAGCGCCACGGCGCCACCGCGGTGGGGCAGTACGCGGAGCAGGGGATTCTGCCGGAGGCCATGAACAACTTCCTGGCGCTGCTGGGGTGGAACGCCGGCGACGACGTGGAAGTGATGACGATGGACGAGCTGGTGCAGCGCTTTTCGCTGGACCGGGTGAACAAGAAGAGCGCCGTGTTCGACACCGCCAAGCTGGAGTGGATGAACGGCCAGCACATCGCCCTCACCCCGGCGGAAAACCTGCTCCCGCTCGTGGCGCCGCTCCTGGTTTCGTCCGGGCTGCTCGCGGCGGAGGAGGTGGAGAGCCGCCGCGAGTGGCTGCTGCACCTGCTGCAGGAGCTGCGCATCCGCGGCCGCACCACGCTGGAGATCGCCGCCCAGGCCCGCACCTACCTGGTGGACGAGGTGGAGCAGTACGACGAGGCCTCCATCGCCAAGCACTGGAAGAACGCGGACGAAACGGCGCAGCGCCTGGCCGCCGTGCGCGCCGCCCTGGCCGCGGTGGAGCCGTGGACCGCCGAGGGGATCGACGCCGCCCTGCGCGCGACCGCCGAATCCGCGGGGGTGGGGCTGGGCAAGGTGGCGCAGCCGCTGCGCATCGCCCTGGTGGGGCAGGCCGCCAGCCCGGGGATCGATTTCGTGGTGCACACGCTGGGGCGCGACCGCGTGCTGCGCCGCATCGACCGCGCGCTGGAGCGGCTGCGGGGCGCGGCGGCGTAGTGGTCTGGACGAAGATTCGACTCCCGGCCGGCGTGCCACGCGGGTGACAGGCGGGCGCGCGCGGCGCCATCTGAATCAACATCGTTGACTTCCACCGGGAGCGCGCCTAAGTTGCGCCCGTAGGCCGGGGTACGTGGGAAACACGCCGCGCACCGCCCCCTCGCGGAACGGGAAACGTATCGCGCGGCGGGCAAACAGGTTGGGCAGGGCGGGGCTGCATCGCGGCGCCCCACCCGCGCACTCCCGGGCCAGGAGTAACCGAACGGATTCAGCGAGAATCCGAGACACAACGGAGGACGCAAAAACGTCCAGCGGAGGCGGGCATGCCTGAAGCGCTGACCAAGATCGAGCGCCGGATCCTGAACTACCTTGTGGACTACCTCAAGGAGAACACGTACCAGCCGAGCATCCGGGAGATCGGCAAGCGGTTCGGGATCAAGAGCACCAAAACGGTCTCGGAGCACCTGCAGTCGCTCGCGGACAAGAACTTCATCGAGCGCGACGCGTCCCGTTCGCGCGGCGTCAAGATCCTGGGGATGAACCTGGCCCCGGCGGTCGCCAGCGTTCCGCTCTACGGGCAGATCGCCGCCGGCGTCCCCGTGCTGCTGCGCGAGGACGTGGTGGAGGAGTTCGAGTTCGACCGCAAGCTCGTGGGCTCCGCGGACGCGTTTCTGCTGGAGGTCAAGGGCGACAGCATGACGGGGATGGGCATCTCCGAAAAGGACATGGTCCTGGTGGAGCCCGTGGCCGAAGACGAGCTGCAGAACGGCGACATCGTGGCCGCGCGGGTGGACGGTGACGCCACGGTGAAGCGCTACTTCGCCAACGCGGGGCAGGTGGTGCTGGAGCCGGCCAACCCGGCCTACGCCCCCATCCTGGTGCACGACCACAACGACTTCGTGGTCCTGGGCCGCGTCACCGGCCTGTACCGCCGCTTTACCCGCGCCCACACCGAAGCCATCGTCACCGGCGCGCACTGAGCGCCGGGGCGGGACAGCAGGGAGGGACCCCGGCTTGGTGCCGGGGTCCTTTGTGTATCCACCCTCCACCGTACGTTGATGCAGAGCGACCAGGACGAGCGGTGGATGCGGCTGGCGCTGGAGCAGGCCGCCGCGGCGGAGGCGCTGGGCGAGGTTCCGGTGGGCGCGGTGATCGTGCGCGGCGGCGAGGTGGTGAGCACCGGCCACAACCTCACGCACACGCTGCAGGACCCCACGGCACACGCGGAGATGGTGGCCATCCGCCGCGCCGCGCAGGCGACCGGCCACTGGCGGCTGCTGGAGTGCACGCTGTACGTCACCCTGGAGCCGTGCACCATGTGCTCGGGCGGCATCGTGCACGCGCGCATCCCGCGGCTGGTGTTCGCCGCGCACGACCCCAAGGCGGGAATGGTGGGGTCGCTGGACAACCTGGTGCAGCACCCGCGGCTCAACCACCGCGTGCAGCTCACGACGGGCGTGCTGGCCGACGAGGCCGGCGAAGTGCTCCGCGCCTTCTTCCGCTCCCGCCGCCGCCCCCGCACGCCGCTGGCCATGGCGGACCCGGCGGCCGCCCCGGGCGACGCCGCGCCGCCTCTCTGATCCAGAGAGCGTCAACGAGAAGAGCCCCGTTCAGCCGGACGGGGCTCTTCTCGTTCGCGCGATCAGCTTTCATCGGCCGTACCGGCATCGTGGAGCGCCGTTCAGCGCCCCGGGCGAACGATGCGCAGCATCAGGATCGTTTCCTCGCCGTCCTCGTTCGTCGCCACACCGGCCATGTAGTCCCCGCGGATCACCGGGGCGGGGGACGGCCTCAGCCGTTCCGGCGTGCGGACCTCGCCCAGGTACAGGCCCGCGGGCGTGAACACGTCGTAGCCGAAGCCGTCCCCCTTGGCGGTGCTCACCCACAGGTGGCCATCCTCGGACGCAAAGAAGTAGTAAAGCACAGGAAGCGTGGTGGGCAGCGCCGATTCATCCACCTGCGCGCCCTGCCGCTTCAGGGTGCGCAGCTGCTCCAGCGCCGCGTTCCGCTGGACGCGGTTCACGGGCACCGGCGGCACCGTGCGCCGGACCACCCCGTCCACGCGGCCGTCCGGGCCGCGCCGCTCGATCCGGTACTTGTCCGTGACCGCCACCCACACGTAGCCGCGGCGGTCCAGCGCCCATTTCTGCGAGGGCGAGAAGGGCAGGACCGTGCGCGAAACGACGCGGCTGGAACCGTTCATGGACACGCGTTCGGCGGCGGGCTCCTGAAAGGGCGGAAGGCGCAGCGTGTCCAGCGGCTTCAGGAGCGAGTCGTAGGCAACCAGCGCGTCGATTTCGGCTCCGCCCACGGAGGCCACGTCGAACAGCCGGCCACTCCGGTCAAACCCGAGCGGCCAGGGCGTCGTCGAGACGTCGACGGTCCTGGGATGTGTGGCGACCAGATTGCCCGCTGTGTCCCACACGGAGAAGCGCGCGTTCCCGCCGTCCATCACCCACAGCCGCCCTGCGAGGTCCCAGTCCATTCCGCCCAGGCTGGTGAACTCCGCGGGGCCGCCGCCGCGACGCCCCACTGTCCTGACCAGTTCACCATCGCGGGTAAACACCCGGATGTCGTTGGACGACGCGTCCGCGACCCACACCCGGCCCTCCGCGTCCATCGCCACGTCCACGATCATTCCGAAATCCACCTCCCCGCTTTTGCCGATCCTGCCTGCAGGCATCACGCTCCACGCCTGCCCGGCCGTCCAGGAAGGGTTCTGGTTCGCGGGGGCGTCGTCCTCCCCCGGTCCGCAGCCCCAGGTGAGCAGGAGCAGCAGCGCCACGCACGCCTGCCGGAGGTTGCGTCTGGATACGCGGGTCATTCGTGCAGGGAGCATCAGGGCAGGGCTGCGTGACGGGGATGGGACGAATGCCCGGATAGGGGCACGCGCGATTCTAGCGCTCGAGGGGTGGCTGGAACAGGCGTTCCGCCGGCTGCGTCGTTTCGCCGCGCCGGGACCGGGCATGTGCGAAAGGTTCCGCCGGCGCGTTGAGGCGATCCTCGCGCCGGCGGAACCTCGTGCATTTGGAGACTCCTCAGATGGGCGTGCAGACCCGCCGCACGGTCGTGACCGTGTCGGTCCGGCTGCTTCCGTCGCTGTACGTGATGGTGCGGACCGTGGTCGTAGTGGTGGTCACGCACTCATACAACTGCTGCTCTTCCTCCTCCGCACGGACGGGGGAGGCGAGGAATGCGGCGGCTAGTGCACCGGCGGCGATGAACCTTTTCATGTAGTTTCTGTCTGAGAGGAGGTTGGGAGAAGGGGGTGGCGCGGGGTCAGATGGGCCTGCAGGTGCGGATGCTGATGGAGTGCGAATCGGTGGTGATTCTGCCGTCGCTCCAGTACGTCGTCGTGGTCACCGTCTGGGTCTGGGTCACGCACTCGTACAGCTGCTGATCTTCGTCTTCCGCGCGCAGCGGAGCGGCGAAGATGGTGGCGGCCAGCGCGGATGCGGCAATGAGCTTCTTCATGCAGATCCCGTCGAGAGAGGAGAGGGAGGAAGGTTGAAGCAGGGTAGTCCGGGCAGGAACTGACGTCAATGATGTTGATGTTTTCCGACACCGAATGATGAGTCTTCTGTTTGCGCACCGGGCCGCGGAGCCGCCCGGCGAACGCGCCGCCCCCGACGGCCGGACGGGAGGCGGAGGAAGCGGGCCGGCGGCAGGAGCTGC
>NZ_DASVTX010000540.1:0-18569 GCF_036387355.1 Longimicrobium sp. | reverse complement strand
CATGCCGCAACCCAAGTTGTTGCAGCCCAATCGCGTAGCAGAACGGGGCACGCGCGGCGCCTCGCAAACCGCAACCACAGGGGCGGAATGCAGTGCGGGCGGGCGCCCGTGGACGCCCGCCCGCCATCCCGGAAGATCAGGCCCCCAGGTGCTCCTGCAGCTTGCGGGCGAGCGCCTGCTTGGGCACCGCGCCCACCACCTGGTCAATCACCTGGCCGTCCTTGAAGAACAGGATGGTGGGGATGGAGCGCACGTTGAACTTGGAGGCCGTCTGCTGGTTGCTGTCCACGTCCAGCTTGCCCACCTTCACCTGGCCGGCGTACTCATCGGCCAGCTGCTCCACAAAGGGGCCGATCAGGCGGCAGGGGCCGCACCACTCCGCCCAGAAATCCACCATCGAAACGCCGTTCGCGTTCGCGATCTCCGACTGGAAGTTGCCGTCGGTAATCTCTACGATGTTCGCGCTGGTCGCCATTGTCGTGCCTTCCGGTCCATGGGCCTCGCGGGCCCGGTGCGGTAGCCGCGCCCGCCGTGGCGGGCTATTCTGTCGCGGCTTCTCTCAAGTGATACACCTCAAACTCAAAACGGAGTCCGATGACCGAGCGGGCGCTGGACCACGTGGGAATCGCGGTGCACTCGCTGGATGATTCGCTCCCCGCGTTCGAATCTATCACCGGGCACAAGGGGTACGGCCGGGAGCGGGTGGATTCGCAGGGCGTGGAAGTGATCTTCCTGGGCACCGGCGAAGGGCGGCTGGAACTGCTGGCCCCCACGCGCGAAGATTCGGCTGTCGCCAAATTTCTGGCCAGGCGCGGCCCTGGAATGCACCATCTGTGCTACCGCGTTCCGGACCTCGCCGCCGAGCTGGAGCGCCACCGCGCCGAGGGCCGCCAGCTGATCGACGAAGCGCCCCGCACGGGCGCGGCCGGGCACCTGGTCGCGTTCCTTCATCCCCGCTCCACCAACGGCGTGCTTACGGAACTGCTGCAGGCCGGGCACTGAGGTTCCGTCCTCCGCGTTCCCGGGATTCCATCGAGGTTTTTCTGCGGCCGAGTCCGTCATCTCACATACGAAAATGAGCCTGCGCCCCCGTTCGGGGCGCAGGCTCATCTTGATTCGGAACGGAGGCGCGTCAGGAGCGGGGGCGGATGGCGGCCTGCATGTCTACCACTTCCACCAGCCACGTACCCGCGGGGCCCTGCACCACCGTGAACGGCACCTGCCGGCGCTGCCGGCCCTGGCGCAGCTCCACCATGACGGTGCGTGCCTCCGGACGGCCCGGCGTGTTGACCACCGCGTTGAGCGCGTAGGAGTCGTTGCGCAGCACCGAGGCGATGGCCTGCATGCGCCGCGCGACGCGCTCCGGCGCCTGCGACTCCGCCAGCGGGCCGCGCGAAGTGCCGAACAGGTACCCCATCTCGGTAAACTTGCTCTGCCGCGCATAGCCGATGAACTGCTCCACGGCCGAAGCGGGCGCCGTCGCCTGCACCACCGTTCCCGACGGGGTGACCGCCGGCCGCGCGCCGCCGCCGCACGCCGTGAGCGCGCCGGCCAGCACCGCGCAGACAAGAAGATTCCTGGAACGCACGCGACCTCCGAAGAGGGGGAAACGACGAAAACCGGGCGCGGCAGGGATCGCCGCGCCCGGATAGTGTAACCGCTTGGCCAGCGGGTGGAAAGGATGCCGCCTCAGGCCGCCGCCGCGGCCGCCCGCGGGGCGGACCGGAAGGTGAGCCCGCCGGAAGGCTCCCGGTCTACCACCACCGTGTCGCCCTCCTGGAACTCGCCCTCCAGAATGCGCAGCGCCAGCGGGTTCTGCAGCAACCGCTGAATGGCGCGCTTGAGCGGCCGCGCCCCGTACGCCGGGTCGTACCCCTCCTCCGCGATGAACGCCTTGGCCGCGTCCGTCACCCGCAGCGACAGCTTGCGGTCCGCCAGCAGGCCCTCCAGCCGGCGCAGCTGCAGGTCCACGATGTGGGTCAGCTCGCCGCGGCCCAGCGGCCGGAACACGATCACGTCGTCCACCCGGTTCAGGAACTCCGGGCGAAAGTGCTGGCGAAGCTCGCCCAGCACCAGCTTTTCCACGTCCCCCGCGGTGGCGGGATCGGCGAGGCGCGCAGCCTGGTCCAGGATCAGCGGGCTTCCGATGTTGCTGGTCATGATGATGACCGCGTTGCGGAAGTTCACCGTGCGCCCCTGGCTGTCCGTCACCCGCCCGTCATCCAGAATCTGCAGGAGGATGTTGAAGACGTCCGGGTGCGCCTTTTCGATCTCGTCGAACAGGATTACGCAGTACGGGCGCCGGCGCACCGCCTCGGTGAGCTGGCCGCCCTCCTCGTAGCCCACATACCCCGGAGGCGCGCCCACCAGCCGGCTCACGGCGTGCTTCTCCATGTACTCCGACATGTCGATGCGCACCATGGCGTCCTCGTCGTCGAACAGGAACTGCGCCAGCGCGCGCGCCGTCTCCGTCTTGCCCACGCCGGTGGGGCCGAGGAAGATGAAGCTGCCGATGGGCCGGTTGGGGTCCTGCATTCCCGACCGCGAGCGGCGCACCGCGTCGGCCACGGCCTGCGTGGCCTCCGGCTGCCCGATCACCCGCAGGTTCAGGTGCTCGTCCAGCCGCGCCAGCCGCTCGCGGTCGCTCTGGATCATCCGCGTGACGGGAATGCCCGTCCACCGCGCGACCACCTCGGCTATGTCCTCGGCGTCCACCTCTTCCTTGAGAAAGCGCGACTGCTGCTGCAGTTCGCCCAGGCGCTGCTCTTCGGCGGCCACTTCCTTCTGCAGCTGCGGAATGGCGCCGTACTGGATCTCGGCCGCGCGGTTCAAGTCGCCGGTGCGCGAGGCGCGGTCCAGCTCCACCTTGAGCGCGTCCAGCTTCTCCTTCTTGTCGCGCAGGTCGGCGATCACGGACTTTTCCGACTGCCACTGGGCCTTCATTCCCGACGAGCTTTCGCGCAGGCCGGCCAGCTCCTGCTCCAGCCGCTGCAGCCGGTCGCGGCTGGCCGGGTCGCTTTCGCGCGACAGCGCCTGCCGCTCGATTTCCAGCTGCATGATGCGCCGCTCCACCTCGTCAATCTCCTGCGGAAGCGAGTCGATCTCAATGCGCAGCCTGCTGGCGGCCTCGTCGATCAGGTCGATGGCCTTGTCGGGCAGAAAGCGGTCGCCGATGTAGCGGTTGCTGAGCGTGGCCGCCGCCACGATGGCGGGATCGGTAATGCGCACGCCGTGGTGCACCTCGTACCGCTCCTTGAGCCCGCGCAGAATGGCGATCGTCGCCTCCACGCTGGGCTCGCCCACGAACACGGGCTGAAAGCGGCGCTCCAGGGCGGCGTCCTTTTCGATGTACTGCCGGTACTCGTCCAGCGTCGTCGCGCCCACCAGCCGCAGTTCGCCGCGGGCCAGCGCCGGCTTGAGCATGTTGCCGGCGTCGGGCGAACCCTCTGTCTTGCCCGCACCCACGATGGTGTGCAGCTCGTCGATGAAGACGATGAACTTGCCCGCCGAGTCGCTCAGTTCCTTGAGCACGCTCTTGAGGCGCTCCTCGAACTCGCCGCGGTACTTGGCGCCGGCCAGCATGCTGCCGATGTCCAGCGAGATGAGCGTCTTGTCGCGCAGCCCCTCGGGCACGTCACCGTTCACGATGCGCTGCGCCAGCCCCTCGGCGATGGCCGTCTTGCCCACGCCCGGCTCGCCGATGAGCACGGGATTGTTCTTGGTGCGCCGGCTGAGCACCTGCACCACGCGCCGGATCTCCTCGTCGCGCCCGATGACCGGGTCCAGCTTGCCGCGGCGGGCGCGCTCCGTGAGGTCCGTGCTGAAGCGCTGCAGCGCCTGGTACTTGTCTTCGGGGTTCTGGTCCGTCACCCGGTGCGAGCCGCGCACCTGCTCCAGCGCCTGCCGCAGCGCATCGGGGCTCGCGCCCTGGCCCCGCAGCAGGTCGCGCGTGCTGAAGCCCTTTTCCGCCAGCCCCAGCAGCAGGTGCTCGGTGCTGATGTACTCGTCCTTCAGGGTGCGCGCTTCCTCTTCCGCGCGGTCCAGGGCTTCGTTCAGCTCGCGCGAAATGGTGGGGTTGGCGCCGCCGGACTGCCTGGGCAGCCGGGCGCGCGCTGCGTCCACCTCCGTGCGCAGGCGCGTGGCGTTCACCCCCACCTTCTGCAGAATGGGAACGACGATCCCCTCTTCCTGCTCCAGAAGCGCCGAAAGCAGGTGCAGGTCTTCGATGGTGGGGTTCCCCGCCCTGCGCGCCTCGTTGGAAGCCTCCTGAATGGCCTCCGCCGATTTGACGGTCAAACGCTCGAAGTTGATCATATGTCTCGCAAGTGTCTGTGGATCATCATCTTGTCCGGTGCCCGGCGGAGCCGCTGACGGGCTTCAGTGGGGCGCGCGTGCTGTCACTCGACACCCCCTTCCCGCCGGGCCTGCTGTCCGAAAACAAGACAAACTCCATGCCGCCCCAACCTGCCGAAACGTCAGTATCGGCGTGACCTACGCGTGCTCTCGTCCGCCCGTTCCGACGAAACGGCAGAAGCCCCGACGGGATGCTCCGAAGGAGCTTCTGGTCCAGCCGTCCTGTCACGCAGGAGCAAAGCGCTGGCGAGGAGTGGTGTAGGTGAGCACGGGCGGCGGGCCGGGGTAGGCCTGCATCGCGGCGTCCTCGTCCAGCATCAGGTCGATAATGTCGTCCACGGCGTCCCAGCACGCCCTGCAGCCCCGGTCGGCGCCAGCCACCACCTCGTGCACTCTGCGGACGTTCTGCTCCGCCACAGCGCCGAGTTCTGTCCCCCGCATGACGCTGAGCCCCCGCTCGATCTGCTCTCGCCCGAATGCTTCGTCAACAAACGGCCGGGGATAGTACCGGGACCGCAGCTTGAGCATCGTGTGCATACCGCTGACGACGCGGTCCCATGCCTCGAATTGCTCCTGGTTCGCGGGCTCCAGGATGCGGCTGATCTGCTCACGATCCAGGATCCGAAACTCGCGTTCCGTGTTCATGCGGCGCTCCGATCTTCAAGAAAGCCGAGTACGTCGCGCCCGTCCATCGGCTGGGCGGCGCTCCAGTCCCGTCCCACAAGCTGTCCGAAGCTTTCATCGCGGCGATTGTCCGCGAACAGCAGGTCAAACTCGTCTTCCCGCAGATCGGGAACGAGAACTTCTCGCGACCCTTCCAGCCCCGAGCCCGCCACCACGCGCCGGGACTGGTCGATCCGCGTCAGGTCCACGCGGTACACGACGGGATAGAAAAACTCCATGCTCGCCTCCATGCAGATCCGGCGCAGGCGGGCGGCGGTGACGGCGTCGATCCGCCCCCTGTTGGCGACGTTGGTGACCGCGCCCGCCAGGCTGCGCCGAATGTCCTTGACCGCGTGGTCGTGCCGGTCGCGCATGAGCCACGGCAGGTAGAGATCCGCATAGATCATGTACGGGTTCGACGACTTGGGATTGGTGGCGGCGGGGTGGAATTCCGCCGCCACCCACGCGTAGTGCACCCCTCCGTACAGGAAGTGGTTGATGATCCAGGCGAGCACCGGAACGGTTCCGTAGTAGTAGACCGGCATGCGCGGATTCGGGGGACAAAGCGGACGCGGTGGACCCCCGGAAAGCTGTACCGGCCCGAGCCCCCGGTCAAGGGCTCGGGCCGGTGAAAAGCAAGGGAATACCACACGTGGCGCGACCGAAGCGCACATCGCGCACATGACGCCACGTGGGGCACGGTATCAACCAAGTGCCCAGTGCCAAGTGCCAAGTGCCCAGTGCCAAGTACAAAGTACGAAGTGCTCAGGTGCGGAGCCGGGGCGCCACACCTGAGCACTGGAACCTGGGCACTAGGCAGTAGAACCTGGGCGCCGTGCCCTTCCTCACACCCGCTTTGTCTTCCAGCTCCCGCGCCGGAACAGGATCGCGCTCACCCCGGCCAGGGCGGAAAAGGCGATGGTCACGGCCGTGAACGCGCCCGCGGGGCCCATCCCCAGGTGCACGGCAAGCAGGTACGCCAGCGGGATTTCGAACGCCCAGAAAATGCCCAGATTGATCCACGTGGGCGTCCACGTATCCCCCGCCCCGTTGAACGACTGCGTCAGCACCATCCCAAAGGCGTAGAGCGGAAAGCCCGCCGCGATGATGCGCAGCCCCGCCACGGCGATGCGCATGGCCTCCGGCTCCCGCGTGAACACGCCCACGATGGGGTGCGCGAGCGCGACGAACAGCACACCCACCGCCGCCAGGAAGGCCAGGTTGTAGCGGCACGCTGTCCACACCGCGCGTTCGGCGCGGTCCGGCTTCCCCGCGCCGAGCGCCTGGCCCACCATGGTCGCCGCGGCGTTGCTCAGCCCCCAGCTGGGCAGAATGGCGGTGACCACCACGCGCAGCGCCACCGTGTACCCCGCCACCGCCGGGTCGCCGAAGCTGGCCACGATGCGCACCAGCCCCAGCCAGCTCGCCGTGGCGATGAGCGCCTGCAGCGTGGTGGACCCGGAAAGCCGCACGATCTGCCGCATCGTCCCCGGATCCAGCCGCAGGTGCCGCCGCCGCACCTGAAAGTGCCCCTCGGGACGCGTGAGCCGCCACAGCGCGAACGCCGCGCCCACCGAGCGCCCGAAGGTGGTGGCCACCGCCGCGCCCGTGACCCCCAAGCGCGGAAACGGCCCCACGCCAAAGATCAGCAGCGGCCCCAGCACGATGTTGATGCCGTTGGCCAGCCAGAGCACGCGCATGGCGATGGCCGGGTCGCCCGCGCCGCGAAAGATGGCGTTCACCACAAAGAGCAGGATGACCGCCGCCTGGCCGCCCAGCATGATGCGCGCGTAGCCGGTCCCCACCCGGATCACCTCGGGCGAAGCGCCCATGGCCGCCAGCAGCCACGGGGCGAGCAGAAAGCCCGCGATCCCCAGCACCAGCGAGATGCCGGCGGCCACGGCCACGGCCTGCACTGCGGAGCGCGCGGCCCCCTCGGCGTCGCGCTCGCCTACGCGGCGGGCCACCACGGCGGCGGCGCCCATCCCCAGCCCCATGGCCAGGGCGTAGACGATGGCCAGCATGGACTCGGTGAGCCCGACCGCCGCGACGGAGGCTTCGCCCAGGCGGGACACGAAGAAGATGTCGGTGAGGGCAAAGACGCTTTCCAGCGCCACCTCCAGCACCATGGGAATGGCGAGCAGGAGCACGGAGCGGCCGATGGGCCCCTGCGTGTAGTCGTGCGCGTGCGCGCCCCGCAGCGACTGCGCAATGGCGGTGCGCATGCGCGGGAGCGGTTCGCTGCCCGGGATGGGTGTTTCGTGTACGGCGGTCATGCGGACGTCCATTTCTCCCGTCCCGCGGCCAAAGCGGGGGACGGGCGTGCGTGATCGGGTGTGCAGGGACCCCGGGAGTCGTGCCGCCGCGGCCGCCGGAGCGGGCGCGGCGCAAAGGGTTGCGGGTGGGAGGGCTCCCGGAGGCGTCCCTACCCGGTCAGCGCTGAATCATCCGTCAGAATCTCGTTCCGGAGGCACAGGGCCGGCGGCGGCGCCCTCGCGGGGGCGGCGGCCGGGATGGTCCCCGAACTTACCGCCGTGCACGAAAGCATCAAGGGTCAAACGACCGAGGCCGCGGCGGAATGGACAACGCGGCGCCCGTGCTCCGGAGAGCACGGGCGCCGCTTTTCCATCCACCGGAACCCGGCGTGGTCAGGGGCCCAGCAGGATGGCGTTCACGTAGATGGGGTTGGTGGCCCGCCAGAACAGGCGGAACAGTGGATCGTCGGCGAACAGCACCACGCTGCCGCCGCCCATCCGCTTGCTCACCACCCACGACCCCTGCTGCAGGCGCCGCAGGTTCTCGGGGCTGATGACGCCGCTGATGCGCGTGAGCCGCTCCGGGAAGTACGCCACCGTCTCCACCCCGGCGGAGGGCTCAAAGACGAGCGAGCCGGTGTGCAGGGCGAATGTTTCGTCCGGGCGCCCGTCCAGCCCCGCGCCGAACGAGAGCGGGTGCGCCGGGTCCAGCCGCAGGGGAAGGATGGTGCCGGGCACCTCCTGCCGCCACTCCTGCCGCTGCCGCTCCTCGCGGCCGGCCAGGTAGCGCGACGGCCCGCCGCGCGCGCTGTCGCTCGTGCCCGCCTCGCGGGTCTTGACGTCCACCAGCGCCGCCGCCGCCGCGGCGCCGTCGCCCACGGCCACCAGACGGCCGCCGTTGCTGATCCAGGTCTTGAGCGCGTCCTCCGCGCCGCGCAGCGCGCGCGGCGATGCTTCCGGAAGCACCAGGACGTCGTACCGGGACAGGTTCAGCGACGTCAGTTCCTGCGCCTGCACGGCGTCAAAGGGAAGCCCCAGCTCCTGCTCCAGGTAGAACCAGTGCGCGCCGAACGAGGTGGCCGCGACGCCTTCGCCGCCGATGACGGCTACGCGCGGCAGCCGCGTGCGGGCGACGTTCTCGCTCCCCAGGTCAATGCCGCTTTCCGCCATCCCCGACGACACGGGGACGGCCAGCCCGCCCAGCCCGGCCCGGGTGATGCGCCCCTGCACGGTGTCGTTGCCGCGCGCGGGGATGAACCATGTTCCCGCCGGCCAGCGCCGCCCCGCAAAGGTGCTGGGGCGCGTCACCACGCTCGCCCGGCCGCCCGCGGCCAGGAAGCGGATCACCGGCCCGCCCGCCGCACCGCCCGGCGCCACCAGCCAGCCGTAGGTGGCCGGCTGCGCCCGCGCCGTGCCCACGCCTTCCGCCGGGGCGGAAACCGGCGTCCACCCGGTCCCCGCGCCCGCCCCGGCGCGGTACGCCGACACGCCGTACGCGTACGGCAGCGACCAGGCGCTCACGTCGTACGAGTACTCCGCCTTGAGTTCCGTTTCCGGCTGCAGCAGCGTTACCGCCAGGCGGCCGCGCGCCTGGCGGGCGCGGACGCGGTACGTCCCCGCGGGGAACTGGCCGCGCGCCGCAAAGCCCGGGTAGGCCGTCGCCCGCGCGTTGAAGCCGCCGGAGGCGCGCTCCACCTCGATCCCCTGCCGCCGCAGGTGCGCCACCAGCGCCTCCACCCGCGTGGGGTCCTCGCCGGGGACGAGCAGGAAGTCCGCCTCGCCCTGCCCCGCCGTGCGCTGCCCCTGCGCAAAGTCGTTCAGCAGCGCGCTCTTGCCGCTGGCCGCGGTGCGCAGCGTGGCCTGCCCGCTGGCGCGGTGGTGCAGGGCGCGGTCGCGCAGCGTCAGCGTGTCGCCGGATTCCTGCTGGATTGCGAGCCCCGCCGCGCCGTGGCCGGCCTGCTCGTACGTCATCCCCACCGCGCCGGTAAGGCTGGGCCAGCTGTCGCCGTAGCCGGGGTAGAACAGGTCGAACGCCTCGCCGGTGTAGTAGGCCCACCCCTGCGCATCAAAAGCCCGCGCGTTCCCCTGCCCGAAGCGCCGCCCCCACGCCAGGATGTGCGCCGGGTAGATGGGGTTGATGGGCGCCGCCGCGGGAAAGAAGAAGTACGACGAGTTGTAGAACATTTCGTGGAAGTCCACGTGCACCTGCGGGTTCCACTGCCACCACGTGGCCAGCCGCGCCTTGGTTTCCGGCTGCGTGGCCCAGCTCCAGTCGCGGTTCAGGTCGAACAGGTAGTGGTTGAAGCGCCCGCCCGGCCACGGCTCGCGGTGCTCGCGCGCCTGCGGGTTCACGTTGGGCGCCGCGCCCACCACCGACTGGAACCAGTTCACGTAGCGGTCGCGCCCGTCGGGGTTTGTGACGGGGTCGATGATGACCACCAGCGAGTCCAGCACGCCGCGCACCTCGGCGGCGTTGCGGGCCAGGTCCCACGCGGTCCACAGCGCGGCCTCGCTGGACGAGCTCTCGTTGCCGTGCACGCCGTAGCTGAAGTAAACCACGGCCGGGTTGGATGCCCCCACCTGCCGCGCGCGCTCCGGCGACGTTTCCGGCCGGGTAAGCTCGGCGTTGGCGGCCAGGATGGCGGGCAGGTTCTGCAGGTTGCGCTGCGAGGCGATCACCAGCTGAAACAGCTCGCGCCCTTCCGGCGTGCGCCCGTACGGACGGTAGTCCACCAGCGGCGAGGCTTCGGCCAGCGCCTGGCTGTAGCGCTGCACGCCGGCGTACGGGGTGAAGCGTTCGCCCAGGGCGTAGCCCAGCACCTGCTCGGGCGAGGGCGGCGCGTCCTGCGCCGCCACCGGGTGCGCCGCGGCGAGCGCCGCAACCACCGCCGGCAGCAGGCGGGCGCGTGACGAGAGACGTGGCATTCGTTGCGTCTGCGGGTGCATCGTGAATGGCTCGGTCGTTCGTCCGAAGCTACGGGGCGGCCCGGAGCGGCGCAACGCGGCGGGTTGACACGCGCGCGCGCCGCCGGTAGCCTCTCGGGGTTCGAGCGCGTTGAGAATGCGGCGCTTGGGAACGTGGTTGATGGAAGTGCGCCGATCCGCTTGCGTGGATTGTGGTTATCTGCAAGGACCGAATGTGATTTCTCGCACCTCGTACGTCCTGCTTCTTGCCCTGATGCTCGCCGCGTGCGGCGGGGGCGGCGAGCGGAAGGGGGTTGTTCCCCGCGACCGCTTCGTGGCGGCCAACGTGGCGCTGCGCATGCTGCCGGCCACCGCCACCGAGGCGGAGCGCAAGGCCGTGCTCAAGAAGTTCGGCGTTACGGACAGGCAGATGCTGGCCTGGGTGGATGCGCACCGCAACGATCCCGGCGCGCTGGCGGAGGCGTGGGAGCAGGTTGCCAAGCGGGTGGACAGCCTGTCCGCCCTGCGCCCCGCCCCGCCAAAGGCCGACTCCGCGCGCCGCGATTCCATGAACCGGCTTTCGCCGCCGGTGCTGAACATTCCTCCCCCGGCGCTGAACACGCCCGCCCCGGCGTTCGATTCGCTGTCGCGCCGCGTCGTGCCTCCCGCGCCGGCGGGGCGCCCCGGCCGGGCCACGCCCCGCATGCAGTAGCCAACCACATGCAGACCGTCGCAGCGCGCGCTCGCCTCCCCCCCGTCTCTCGCACGGGGGGACGGTGACGCGCGTCGCCCGGTTCCGGCTGGGATGGTTTGCCGCGGCGGCGATTCTGGTCGTCGCGCTGGCGCTGCTGCTGCCGCGGGACGGCGGACCGATGGCCCTGTTCGCCGTCGCCGTCGTTCTGCTGCTGCCCGGGCGCATCATGCGGACGTTCTACCGCGACATGCTAGCCGGCCGCAGGCTGATGGCGCAGGGCAAGTACGAGAAGTCGGCCGAGTTTTCGCGGCGGTTCCTGGAAACCATTCGCGAGCGGCCCGGGCTCAAGCGGGTGATGTGGCTCTCGTGGCCGGGAAAGACGGCGGACGCGGAGGCCATGGTGCTCAACAACCTGGCCGCCGCGGAGATCGAACTGGGCGAGTGGGACGCCGCTTCCGGCCACCTGGCGGACGCCATCGAGATCGATCCCGAGTACTCCGTCCCGCGGGTCAACCTTGCGCTGCTCGCCGCCATCCGCGGCGACCGCGAGCAGGCGGAGCGGCTGCTGGCTCAGGCCACCTCGCTCGGCTATGCGCGGAGCCGCATCGAGCCCATCCTGAAGCACGGCGACGAGCTGCGGGCCCGCTACGCACCCGCGGCCTCGGCCTGACGGGTCCTTCGAGGAGCGACGAAAGCGGGGGAGCCCATGGACCTGGCTCCCCCGCTTCCGTCGTTGCCGACCTTTTCGGCTGACCCATCGTCGTCGGCACATCAGGGATCGGACCGTCCATCGCGCGGGCAGGCGTCGCGGCGCCGGGACCAGCGATGTTCAGGATGACGGCTCCTGATCCTCGTAACTGTCTGCCCCGCAAAAGTTTGTCATCCTGAGGAGGCGCCGGAGGCACTTGCGCCGGCACGGCACCTTGGCGCCGACGAAGGATCTGCTGCGCCCGCGAGAACGGGCGTGCGTGTCGCGACGTTGGCTCGGGGCAGGTAGATCCTTCGACTCCGCGCCACGGTTCGGCGCGGCAGAGGATTCCGGCGCAGCGATACGCTCAGGATGACAGGTCCGGCGCTCCTAACTAGTTACAGCGCAGACAGTTGTCATCCTGAGAGCGTGTTGAGAAACACGCCGTTGCAACGCCTCGGCCTGTGAGTGTCATTCTGAAGGAGGCGCCGGCGGGGCCGATCATGTGCTCCTACTCTGGCGCCGACTGAAGAATCCCGCCACACGGCAGCCGACGCACTACAGGCTGCGCGGCGCGCTCCCGACCTGCGTACGCCGCGAGGGGGGCCGGGGGACGCCGCGCCGGGCAGCGGCCACACGGACGCCCCGGTCCGGGATCCTTCCGTCGCACAGGGTCTGGCGTGAGTGGACGGTTCAGTGCGCTGCTCCTTCAGGATGACGCTCACGCGCCGAGGTGGCAGGAAAGTGGGTTTCTCAACACCCTCTGAGGAGGCGCCGGACGCACCTTCAGCGGCGCCGAACCCCTGGCGCCGACGCAGGATCTGCTGCGCCGGTGAGAACGGGCGTGTGTGTCGCGACGTTGGCTCGGCGGCACGCGGATCCTTCGACTCCGCGCCACAGTCCTGCGCGGCGGAAGGTCCGGTGCAGCGCTCCGCTCAGGATGACACTGATCGGTGCCCACAAGTATCTGGGGCGCAATGACTTGTCGCCCTGGCGGGGTGCCCGGCCGGCCTTCACCCCGGCCCGGCGCGGGCCTCGTCCGCGGCGCGCGCGTGATTGGTGATGCGGTCGATGAGGGTGTCCCACAGCGGCGGCGCGAGCGCATGGCCCATTCCGGGGATGATCTCCAGCCGGGAACCCGCGACCAGCGCGGCCGTGCGGCGCCCGCCCGCCGTGGGGATCAGCGGATCTTCATCCCCGTGGATCACCAGTGTCGGCACCCGCAGCGCGCGCAGGGAATCCGCGCGGCTGGGGCTGGCCAGAATGGCCGCGAGTTGCCGCGCCACGCCGGACGGGTTCCGGCCGCGCTCGTACGCCCGGAGCGCCTGCGATCGCGTGCGCGCCAGGTCGATGGCGATCCCGTGCCCGTTCAGAATCCGCCACACGGGAACCGCGCGGCGCACCGCCGCCTCCCTTCCCCGCGGCACGGGGATGAACAGCGCGGCGGAGGCGCGCCAGTGCGGATGCGGCGCATCGTCCTCCCCCGTGTGCGACATGATGCTCGTGAGCGACCGCAGTCGGTGCGGCGCCAGCGCGGCCACGCTCTGGGCGATCATTCCGCCCATCGACACTCCCACTACGTGCGCCGAATCGATCCCCAGCGCGTCCAGCACGCCCAGGGTGTCGCGCGCCATGTCGTCCAGCAGATACGGCACCTGCAGCGGAAGCCCGCGCCGCTTGGCCCCGAGCAGCGCCACGAGCCGCGGCACCGGCGCGCCCGTCATCCACGTGCTGCGCCCGATGTCGCGGTTGTCAAAGCGGATCACGTAGAACCCTTGGGCCGCCAGCCGCAGGCAGAACTCGTCGTCCCACTGCACCATCTGCGCGGCCAGGCCCATGATGAGCAGGACGGGCGGATCGGTGGGCTCGCCGAACGTTTCGCAGGTGATCTCCAGCCCGTTCGCCGGGACCACGATGGGGTCCACCCGGCGCACGGCGGAGGTGTCCACCCGCGGGAGCGGGTACGTGAGGACAGGCTTGGGCGTGCGCGCGGCCAGCAGCCGGAGCGTCGCGTCGCCGAACAGGTGCGCCAGGGGCATGCGTCCGTGTGTCACCGGGCCAGGGCTCGCGCGCGCACATCGCCGCGCGGCGCGCCATCCACCAAATGCGAGCGGCGGGCCAGTGCCGATGCACGGACCCGCCGTATGATCTCCATCTCAGCCACGCTCCGGAAATGCGGGGGCGCCCCCTCTCACTCGCGTTCTACCAAGTCGCCCCAGCGCAGCTTGCGGCGCAGCGTGCTGAAGAAGGTCTGGCCGGAGAAGCGGACGAGGCGCACGGGATGGGGAGCGCGGTAGACGACCACCTTCTGCCCGGGGGTCAGGCGCTCGTGGTCCTGCCCGTCGATGGTCAGGATCAGCTCCTCCGTGGGCGAAAGCACCTCCACGGTCACCGTCTCGTCCGCGGGGAGCACCAGCGGCCGCACCCCCAGCGTGTGCGGGCAGATGGGCGTGGCGATGATGCAGTGCACGGAGGGCGACACGATGGGCCCCCCCGCGGACAGCGAGTACGCCGTCGATCCGGTCGGCGTGGCGAGGATGATCCCGTCCGCGCTGTAGCTCCCCACCACGTCCTGGTACGCGCTCACCGCAAGGCGGATGACGCGCGCGGCGCCCGTCTTGTGCAGCACCGCGTCGTTCAGCGCCAGGTGCCGCCTCCCCTGCTGCCCGTCCGCCGTCTCGGCGTGGCACTCCAGCGCCATGCGCTCATCGATCCGGAAGTCTCCCGCGATCCACCGCTCCAGCGCCTCCTCCACCCCGTCGCGCGGCGCAGAGGTCAGGAACCCCAGGTGCCCCAGGTTCACCCCCAGCACGGGGACGCCCTCGCGCACCACCAGGCGCGCGCCGCGCAGCAGCGTGCCGTCGCCACCCAGCGTGAGGAGCAAGTCCAGCCCGGCGCACATCTCCGGCGTCAGCGGCTCGCCATCGCCCACGAACTCGCGCAGCGGCGGCTCGTAGAACAGCGAAACCCCCTCCCGCCGGGCGAAATCCGCCAGACGGGTGAGGGTTTCCTGCAGCATTCCGTAGTGCGAGTGCCCTACCACGCCAATGCGGCGCGGCGCGCGGCCGGGGGCGCTCACGCCGTTTCGGCCAGCGAGCGCAGCGGCCGGCCCAGCAACGCCCGGGCCCGCGCGGCGATCCCCTCGGCACACAGGCCCAGGTCGGCCAGCAGGTCCGCGCGCTCGCCGTGCTCCACAAAGGCGTCCGGCAGCCCCATGGACGCGCCGGCCACCTGCGGCCAGCGGTCGTCGATGGCCTTGCGCACGTATGCGCCAAAGCCGTTGGCCACCGTCCCCTCCTCCACCGTAAGCACGTGCGGGTGATGGGGGAACAGGCGCTCCAGCGCGGCCTCGTCCAGCGGCTTAATGAAGCGGCAGTTGACCACCGTGGCCGAGATCCCCTCGCGCTGCAGCGCCTCCGCGGCGGCCACGGCGGGGTTCACCATGGTCCCCGTCGCCAGGATGGCCACGTCGCGCCCCTCGCGCAGCGTCTGCCAGGTGCCGTACGGCACCGCCTCGATCTCCGCCACCGGGCGGGGGAGCGCGGGCACGGCGTCGCGGGGAATGCGGATGCTGAACGGCCCGCCCGCGTGCGCGAACGAGGTCCGCAGCAGCCCGATCAGCTCGTCCGCGTCGCGCGGCGCGGCCACGGTGATGCCGGGGATGGACAGCATGTAGCCGATGTCGATGCCGCCGTGGTGCGTGGCGCCGTCGTCGCCCGCGATGCCGGCGCGGTCCATCACAAAGGTCACCGGCAGGTCCTGCAGCGCCACGTCGTGCACGATGTTGTCGTACGCGCGCTGCAGAAAGGTGCTGTAGATGGCTACGACGGGCCGCAGCCCCTGCGTCGCAAGGCCGGCGGCAAAGGTGACGGCGTGCCCTTCCGCGATCCCCACGTCAAAGAAGCGGTCCGGGTGGCCGGCCTGAAAGATGTCCATCCCCGTCCCCGTCGCCATGGCGGCGGTGATGCCGACCACCGTCCTGTCCTCCGCGGCCAGTTCCGTGAGCGCCTCGCCGAACACCTGCTGGTAGCGCGGCAGCCCGCCCGCGGACTTCTTGAGCGGCGCGCCCGTTTCCTTGTCGAACAGGGCGGCGGCGTGCCACTTCACCTGGTCCGCCTCGGCCGGCGCGAAGCCCTTGCCCTTGGTGGTCAGCACGTGCACCAGGCGCGGCCCCTCCATCTTGCGCACCTGCTCAAAGGTGCGGACCAGCGCGTTGATGTCGTGGCCGTCCACGGGGCCCACGTAGCGAAAGCCCAGTTCCTCGAACAGCATGCCGGGAACGAACATCCCCTTCATGGCGTCGTCCGCCCGCACGGCAAAGTGCTCCAGCATTTCGCCGATGGTGCCCAGTTTGGGCGCCTGGTGAACGAGGCGCTTCACTTCCGCGCGCACCTTGTTGTACAGCGGCGAGGTGCGGACGTCGGTGAGCTTCTTGTGGATGCCCAGGTACTTGTGCAGCGCCCCCACGTTGGGGGAGATGGACATCTGGTTGTCGTTCAGCACCACGATGACGTCGCGGTCGGTGTGCCCGGCGTTGTTGAGCGCCTCGTACGGCAGCCCGCACGTCATGGAGCCGTCGCCGATGACGGCCACCACGTCGAAGTCTTCGCCCTTGATGTCGCGCGCGGCCGCCACGCCCACCGCGGCACTGATGCTGGTGCCCGCGTGCCCGGCGCCGAATACGTCGTACTCGCTCTCGTCGCGGCGCAGGAAGCCGCTCAGCCCGCCGCGCTTGCGGATGCTGTCCAGCCGGTCGTTGCGCCCGGTGAGGATCTTGTGGGGATAGGCCTGGTGGCCCACGTCCCAGATCAGCTGGTCGCGCGGCGTGTCAAAGACGCGGTGCAGGGCCACGGTAAGCTCCACCGTGCCCAGGTTGGAGCCGAAGTGCGCGCCCTTGTGGCGCGAAACGACATCGATGATGCGGTCGCGCACATCGGCGCAGAGCTGCGGAAGATCCGATTCCGGCAGCGCGCGCACGTCTTCGGGGGTCCTGACCGTATCCAGAAGCGCCACGGGGGCCTCGTTGAAAAGCTGCGATGTTGGGGCCCCGGCGGTCTTCGCCCTGGGGCACCCGTCCAATTTACCGCCTGAACGGCGCTCATCCAACTGTCTGCACCGCGCTTCGCGCTTCCGCGCGCCGCGGAGCCGGCACAGTGAACGCCCGCCCGTTACTTTATGCTATAAAGCAAAGCGCGGGCCGTCAATGTCGGCCCGCCGCTTGCGCCGGAATCAGCTGCATCGCATGCCGCCGAGCAGGGTACTAGATTCAGTACCTTACCCGAATCCGGAGTGGACGTGACCATCATCCTCGATCTTCCTCAGGAACTGGAGCGCGCTCTCGCGGCCGAAGCGGCACAGCTTGGACTGCCGCTGGATGAGTACGCGCTCCGTGTCCTTGCGGGCAACCGGCTCCCCGCGCCGATGGAGCGGCCCCGCAATGGGCGCGAACTCGTGGCCTACTGGGAGCAGGCCGGAATCATCGGCTCGCGGCCGGACATCGACGACGCCCCCCGGTATGCACGCCAGGTTCGCGAGGCCGCGGAACGTGTGCGGCGAGAGCGCCCGTGATCCTTCTGGATTCGGATGTCCTGATCGATGTTCAGCGCCGCCACCCCCCCGCGGTGGAATGGTTCGCCGGACTGGACGAACTGCCCTCCGTTCCTGGCATTGTAGTCATGGAACTGATCCAGACCGCTCGCAACGGGGATGAAGTACGCCGCGCACTGCACCTCGTCGCGCCGTTGCCGGTCGTCTGGCCCTCTCAGGCCGACTGCGCGCGCGCCCTCTCTGATTTCGCCAAGCTGCACCTTTCCCACAGTCTCGGCCTGCTCGACGCCCTGATCGCCGCCACTGCGGTCGGCGCCGGCGCCACGCTCTGCACGTTCAACCTGAAGCACTACAAGGCTGTGCCAGGGCTTCTCCTGGCCCCGCCGTACGCGCGCTGATCCTCAGTTTCAAGGGTGTAGCAGAAAGGCGAGCAGCGCGCCATAGACGGCGCCGACCAGCACCTCCAGCGGCGTGTGGCCCAGAAGCTCGCCCAGGCGCTCGAAGTTGAGCGTGTGGTGCTCCTGCAGTTCGGCCACCAGACGGTTGAGCAGCTGCGCCTGCCGCCCCGCCGCGCGGCGGATTCCCGTGGCGTCGTACATGGTCACGAGCGAGAAGAACGCCGCCACGCCGAAGAGCGGCGACCCCCACCCGTGCCCGATTCCCACCGCCGTGGACAGCGCCGTCACCGAGGCGGAGTGCGCGGAGGGCATGCCGCCCGTCCCGATGAGCCGGGTGAAGTCCGGCCGGTTCCGCCGCACCAGCGAGCGCAGGAACTTGAAGCCCTGCGCCGTCATCATGGCCAGCAGCGCGAGGGCGAGCGGCGGGTTCCATCCGATGGCCGGCTCAAAGAACTCGCGCAGTTGGTTCATCGATCGCGCTCCAGCACGTACGCCGCCAGCGCGCGCAGCTCCGCGGAGGCGATCCCCGCCCTGTCCAGCGCACCGACGGCCCGGTCTACCCGTTTGCGCGCCATCTCCCGCGCCCGCTCCAGCCCGAAGAGCGAGGGATACGTCGCCTTGCCGGTGTTGGCGTCCTTGCCCGCCGTCTTCCCCAGCACCGCGTCCGCCTGCGTGACGTCCAGCACGTCGTCCACGATCTGAAACGCCAGCCCCAGCTCGCGTCCGTAGATCGTGAGCCCGTGCAGCGCCTCGTCACCCGCGCCGGCGGCCAGCGCGCCGATGCGCAGCGAGGCGGCCAGCAGGGCGCCCGTCTTGGCGCGATGGATCTGCTCCAGCCCCGCGCCGTCCACCACGGCGCCGGCCTCGCCCTCCAGGTCCAGTTGCTGCCCGCCCACCATGCCGCACGCGCCCCCCGCGTCGCACAACTCGGCCACGAGCCGCGCCCGCAGCGCGGGGTTCGCACCCAGGTCGCGTGCGGCGGCGTCCAGCACGCGGACCGCCGCGGGGATCAGCGCGGCGCCGGCCAGCAGCGCCGCGCGGGGGGAAAACGCGACGTGCACGGTCGG
>NZ_DASVTX010000539.1:0-2912 GCF_036387355.1 Longimicrobium sp. | reverse complement strand
GAGTCGGCGGCCCGGCACGCGCTCGCCCGCTTTCTGTTCGAGGGCGAGGCCGTTCACCAGGCCGCGGGCTCACTCAGCGGCGGGCAGCGGCTGCGCGCGGCGCTGGCGTGCGCGCTCAACGGCTGGCAGCCGCCGCGCCTGCTGCTGCTGGACGAACCCACCAACCACCTGGACCTCGACAGCCTGGAGGCGCTTGAAGAGGTGCTGCGCGGCTACGACGGCGCCCTGCTCGTGGTGAGCCACGACGCCGAGTTCCTGGAGCGCATCGGCATCGAGCGGCGAGTAAAGCTCACGCCTCGCTGAAGATGATTCATCTCCGGATCCGCGGGTGTTCTTTCTGTACGGATCGAGAGGGGTGGAGCGGAAGAACTCCGCCCCGCCGGAGGCTCCGGCGGGGCGGACCCGCGGATCAGCAGTCGACCGGGCCGCAGGTGAGCTGGCCCGGGCAGGTGGGCGCGCAGCTGATGCCCACGGTGCCCATCTCGTTGCCCACCACCGTTCCGCCCTGCCCGGCGGCGTCGGAAACGGGAAAGGACTCCACGGCCAGCAGTTCGGGCTTGAGCGCGAGCTTCTTCATGATGAACCTCCGGGCGGGGGTGAGGGTGCGGTCCGGCGAGCGCCGTCCCGTGTCGCCGCGGGCGCGGCGTTGGACAGATTGTGTCCGATTCCGGTGCCGCAATCCCTGTGCCTCCTTTCTGGTCTTCTGTCCTGATCCGAGCGGTTCCGGGGAGCCATGCCGCGGAATTTCCATCGAACGACGCGCGCGCGGTGGAATCCCGGGTCTGCTGCAGTCCCGTCCGCCCGCCCCGTACTCCCCGCGACCTCGCGCCTCCCGCGTCCTCCGCGCGAGGTGGGGTTGCGTTCGTCCGCATCGGCAGAAGAAGCACGGAGGTGTGGTTTGCGGCACACGGCATCAACCGCTATCATCCCCGCCTCTTTTTCTAGGCAGCCACACTGCGGATCGGCTCTGGGCAACGGCATGGCGGACAACGACCTGATGGAAAAGCTCGTATCCCTCTCCAAGCGGCGGGGGTACGTCTTTCAATCGTCCGAGATCTACGGCGGAACCGGTTCCGTGTGGGACTACGGCCCGCTGGGCGTGGAGCTCAAGCGCAACGTGAAGGACGCGTGGTGGCGCGCCATGGTGCACGAGCGTGACGACATCGAAGGGCTCGATGCCGCCATCCTCATGCACCCCAAGGTGTGGGAGGCCAGCGGGCACGTGGAGAACTTCACCGACCCGCTGGTGGAGTGCCGCAACTGCCACCGCCGCTTTCGCGTGGACATCCTGCTGGCCGAAACCGGCGCGGCGGAGATGTCGGCCGCGCGCTGCCCCAGCTGCGGCAAGACGGGCGAGTGGACGGAGCCGCGCTCCTTCAACCTGATGTTCAAGACGTTCATGGGGCCCGCTGAGGACTCCGCGAACGTGGTGTACCTGCGGCCGGAAACGGCGCAGGGCATCTACGTGAACTTTCTGAACGTGCAGCAGAGCGCGCGGCAGAAGATTCCGTTCGGCATCGCGCAGATCGGCAAGGCGTTCCGCAACGAGATCACGCCCGGCAACTTCACGTTCCGCACGCGCGAGTTCGAGCAGATGGAAATGCAGTTCTTCTGCAAGCCCGGCTCGGACGAGGCGCTGTTCGAGGAGTGGCGCGAGGCGCGGTTCAAGTGGCACACCGACGTGCTGGGCCTGTCGCCGGACCGCCTGCGCTACCACCCGCACGAAAAGCTGGCGCACTACGCCAGCGCGGCGGGCGACGTGGAGTTCTACTTCGGCGGCACCATCGGCGACGGCGGGTGGGGCGAGATCGAGGGCATCCACAACCGCACGGACTTTGACCTCAAGCGCCACCAGGAGTACAGCGGCAAGCGCCTGGAGTACATCGATCCCGCGGCGGGCGAGCGGTACATTCCGTACATCATCGAGACCTCCGTGGGCGCCGACCGCGCCACGCTGGCGGTGCTGGCCAACGCGTACCGCGAAGACGAGGTGGAGGGCGAGACGCGCGTGGTGCTGAGCATCAAGCCGTCGCTGGCCCCGCTCAAGTGCGGCGTGTTTCCGCTGGTCAAGAAGGACGGCATGCCCGATCGTGCCACGCAGATTCACGAAGATCTACGCCGCCGCGGCATTCCGAGCTTCTACGACGAGGCGGGCGCCATCGGCCGCCGCTACCGCCGCCAGGACGAGGCGGGCACGCCGTTCTGCATCACGGTGGATGGCGAGACGATGGAGCAGGGCACCGTGACCATCCGCGACCGCGACACCATGGAGCAGTCCCGCATTTCGCAGGACCAGATCCCCGCGTTCCTGGCCGAGCGCCTGGCCTGAGCCGGGTTTGGTGTAGATGGATGAACGGCGGCTCGCGCGTGCGGGCCGCCGTTCGTGTTTGTTGCCGGGCCTCGCGATGGGACGGACCGTCCCGCTGCGGCACCTCCGCCCCGCGGGTATCCTGCCGCCCACCTCGGCGCCGGGGCGTCATTCTGAAGGAGCGTGCGCGGCACTTTCCCCGGCACCGCATTCATGCGCGACTGAAGAATCCCGGACCGAAGCATCCGCGGCTCCGCAGACCGGCGTGGCGTGCTCCAGCCTCTTCCCGCGGCACCCGCTACGCCCGAGCGCGGCGCGCAACCGGGCGTGCATCGGATGCGGTGGCGCGGGATTCTTCGGTCGGCGCCAGAGTCCGGCGTGACGGACGGTGCGGCGCGGCGCCTCCCTCAGAATGACACTCGAAGTCCGAGGCGGGTGAGGAAGCCAGGTGCGGCTGATGTCCGGTTACGCTGCCCGCGCTGCCCGCGGGACACCTCCGCCCCGCGGGTATCCTGCCGCCCACCTCGGCGCCGGGGCGTCATTCTGAAGGAGCGTGCGCCGCGCTTTCCCCGGCACCGCGTTCATGCGCGACTGAAGAATCCCG
>NZ_DASVTX010000538.1:0-9547 GCF_036387355.1 Longimicrobium sp. | reverse complement strand
TCCTCCGTATCCACTGACCGCCCCGGAACCGCGGGGCGGAAAACCGGCCCGGTCAGCCTGGAATGGTCTGGCCGGGTTCCACGATCAGCAGCCCGGCGCTGCCTCCCATCACGTCCTCGCCGGTGCGCTTGATCCCGTCCGTCAGCGTTCCACCCATGGGCGTGAGCACCGCCTGCGCCCGCTGCTGCGCCACCGCGTCGCCGCCCACCGGCGCGGCGCTGGGGAGCACGAGCACCGCGCGGCCCACGGAGTTGTTGGGGAACGCCGCCTTCCACGCCGTCTGCACCGCCTGCCGCGTGGAGTCCAGCGGCGTCGTACTGGTTCCGTTGTAGACGACCTCCCCCAGGTTCTTCCCGCTCCCCAGCGCGAGGGCCAGTTCCCCGTTCTGCAGCATGGTCAGGTACTTCACCATGGTGCCCGCTCCGCGGGCCGCGAACACGCGCAGGCGGGTGGTCTGCGGCGCCTCCTCCAGCGTAACCAGCACCATGACGCCGTCCGCGCCGGAGGCGGACAGGTGCGCGGGGACGGCGGACAGGACTTCGTACAGGGCGCCTTCGTCCGGCGTGGCGTCGTCCACGATGCCGGCGATGCGGTTCAGCCGGCCTTCGTGCACCGCCGCCCCGTCCGCCTGGCCCGCGCCCGCGCCGCCCACCGCGCCGTAGACGATGCGCGCCCCCTTGTCCACCGTGTTCCACGCGCCGGCGACGTACGCGGCGGGCGTGGCCAGGGTGAGCGAACCGTTCCCCTGGAACTCGGGGGTGATGGTGAGCTCCTCCGTGCCCTCCACCGGCGCCGGTCCGCCCACCGCGGCGCGGATCTGTTCGATGGAGGTTCCGCGCGGCGCCCGGATGTGGTACACGCGGTACCGGCGCGCCACGGCGGCCTGCGCCGCCACGGGCGCGGGCGCGGGCGGCGTGCAGCAGCACGACGTTTCGCGCCGGCGATGGAAGAGCACCCAGTCGCGGGTGGCGCGCACCCGCGACTCGCCGGAAGCGGCCGGCGCGGGCGGCGGAAACAGGATGGCCTCGCGCTGGGCGCGGAAGCCGGGCTCGCGCAGCAGCACTTCCAGCGTGGTGAGCGCCTGCACGGAGGCGTCGTGGTACGCGTTCCCCGGCTGCGTGGTGGCCGCGTTCTGGCTGGCCGTCACCAGCCCCACGGGGAGGGAGCGGAAGTCGGGGTGCTCTTCCTCCAGCGCACCGGCCTTCTCGTCCGCCTCCGTGTCGCCCTCATCCCGCAGGCGCAGGCGGTACATCTCAATCCAGTCGGCGCGCAGGTCCGAGGTGGCCAGCACCGGCGGGCCGGACCAGCCGGTGCTGAGCGTGGCCTGCAGTTCCCCTTCCAGCGACAGCTCCACCGTCAGCTGCCCCTGCGCCGCGGTGCCCTGCAGGGTGAGCTTGACCCCGGCCTGAATGCCGTTGGACTCCGGGCTGCCGTCCCCCGTGCGCAGGACCGCGTGGCCCAGCGCCGTGCCCTGCAGCGAGACGCCGCCCGCGGCCTGTTCCACCTCCAGGTCGCCCTGCAGCACTAAGGCGTAGGCCACGTCGCGCTCGGACTCCGTGTGGTCGTCGAACTCCACGGTGTTGAGCGCAAACTCGCCGTTCACCGCCACCGCCTCGCCCACCTGCAGCGCGAACGGGTTGCGCCCGATGCTCATGGACGCCCACGCGGAGGGGGGAAGCCCCGGGGGGGCCGTCGGCGCCGCGGTCTGCACGGGCTGCGGCGGGGCGGTCTGAAAGCCGGTCACGCCGCCCCGCCCGTCCGCCTGCGCGGTGGCGCCGTCCTGGGCCACGGCCGTCTCCATCCCCTTGCGCGTCCCCCGCGTGAAGCGCGTCCGCGCGAGGGCGGCGGACGTGGTTGCGGGGGTGCCCTGCTGACCCGCCGCGTCCACCTGGTTGGCCGGCGGATCGCTGGGGAAGTCGATGCGGATGCCCCTGCCCGCGAAGTGAAAGGCGCCACCGCCCCCGGGGAGCATTTCCGCCCGCCCCGCGCCGTTGATCACCAGCGCCAGCTCCGGCGCCACGTCCGCCGGGCGGTCCGTGTCCAGGTCCGGGGGCGAGATGCGCACGCGCACCTCCAGCGGCAGCCCCCCGCCCGCGGCGGGGCCCTGCACCACCTGCCCGTCCGGCACCAGGATGTCCACCCGCTGCCGCCGCGTGGGATCGTCCAGCCCGGTGAGCAGGCAGATGCGGTCCAGGTGCTGCGCTTCTTCCAGCGCGTGCGCCACGTAGTCCGGCCGCACCGCGCAGAAGCGCAGCTCCACCCCTTCGCCCATCAGCCGCTTCACCTGCTCGTTCACGTCCAGCGGGGATGACGGATCGACGGGGAGGTAGCCGGCGGGCGGAAGCTCCGTAATCCCCAGGTCCACCAGGATGCGCGACGACTGCCCCACGGAGCCGGTGAGCACCGCGCCCACCTTGTCGCCCAGCCCGCCGAGCGCCTCGGTGACGGCGGGGGGAAGCTGGCCGCCGGACTGCTGGATCTGCTGCAGCAGTGCCTTCACCTCCTGCAGCAGCGCGTTCTGGTCCGCGCAGGGGTCGGTGCCGCCCGTGTCCGGACCGTCCGCCAGCAGGTCGGCCAGGTGGCACTGGAACTGGAGAATCTGCGCCCAGAACACGGCCAGCGGCCGCATCTGCGTCTGCCACTGCCACCAGCGCGGCGGCACCGGCGCGAACCGTTCGCGCCGCGCGATCCATGGGTCGACGAACTGCAGCGCGCCGCCGGACACAGAGACCACGGCCACCGGCACGGCGTCCCCCGTCTCCGCCACGGCGCCGCGGCACCACACCTCACCGCGGATGCGCTGCGCGGACAGGTCGTGCCCCAGCGCGGCGCGCTCCCCGGCGAACCAGGCGGACGCCACCTGCGAGCGGCGGTGCTGCGGCCCCAGCCACGACGCCGTGCACGGCGCGGCGGGGAGGGTGAGCGGAACGGCGCGCACCACCACGCCCTCCAGCCGGTACGGGCGCTGGGTGCTCCCCACGCAGGCGTCCTCGCACAGCTTGCCGTACACGTCCTCCTCGCCGCAGAGCGCCTCCGCGTGGGCAAGGGTGATGACGTACAGGTCGGTGGCCTGCGTCCCCGCGATCACCTCGCCCCCCGCGGCGGCCGCCTCGCACTCCGCGAACCCCGGCGCGCCCCCCGCCTGCGTTCCCGCGGAGGAGGACGACTGCGCGGAGCGCTCGATGAGCTGCGCCAGGTTCAGCGCGCCCTCGTGCGGCAGGTACAGGACGCGCCCCCTGGGATCGATGGCCAGCCCGGCCGTGAGCGTGAGCGTGCCCGCGCCGGCGGCGAGCAGATCAAAGCCGTGCACCACGCCCGATCCGCCGGCCTGGTTGCCGAGCTCCACCAGCCGCCGCAGGTAGCCCTGCTCGCGCGACAGGTCGTCGGCGCGCAGGAACTTGCCGTCAAAGTAGTTCAGCCGGGTGAGCGGGGTGGGCGAGGGGATGAGCGTAATGCCGCTCTGCGCCCCCACCAGCACCAGCGGCCCTTCCGTTCCCATGGTGTTGCTGCCGTTGGTGGTCACTTCTCGCTCCTCCTGAGCATGAGGACGAAGTCGCGTCCGTCGTGAACGTCGCCCCCGCCGGGGCCGCCGGCCGCGCCGTTCAGCGGGGCCAGGTTGGTTCCCAGCAGGGGCGCGGGCCCGGTGCCGCGGGCAATGACGCGCACCAGGTTGCCGGTGTAGGTGTGGGTCAGGTCCAGCCGCACGCGGGTGCCGCCGCGGTCCACGCTGGCGGCGCGCACCTCCACGCTGGCCCATCCGTCGTTGAGGTCGTACGACGAGACGCTGAACGACTCCGGCGCCACGCTGGCCCGCGACAGCCGCCCCACGGACCGCATCGTCACCACCTCCCCCTCCAGCCGCACGGACCCGGGATCGATCCGCGGCCCGATGCCGGGGTCCGCCGGGGCGTTCGCGTCGCCCGCCTCCGCCGGGAAGTCCTCCTCAGGCAGGTCGCCCCGCCCGCTGCCGCCCCCCTCGCTGGGCGCTTCGTTGATGGGGGCCAGCAGCTGCGGCGCACCGCCGCCCGAGGCGCGGAACAGGGGGCCGCAGAGCAGATCCTGAAGGGTGGACGTGGCCACGTGCGCGCGGCGGACCGTGTTGTCCACCGTGGCGCCGGTGAAGACGAGCGCGCCGTCCGCGCCCGTGGGCGAGAGCGTGAGCGCGGCGACGCTCGCCAGCACAACGCAGGTGTCGTCGCCGGCGGGAAAGAAGCCGGAGCCGGATTCGCCCGCCTGCGCCGGGGCGCGGTCCATCTCGTCCAGCGCGGCGAAGCGGCGGAACGCCTCCAGGTACGCGGCCGGCTGCTCCGCCGCGCCCAGCCCCAGAATGGCCGCCACCGCGTCCAGCACCACCTTGTCGCGCGGCATGGGGAGGCTGTCCGCCACCTCCGCCTCCCTCAGCCCGAAGAGCAGGCGCAGGCGGGGGTACTCGTCCACGCGGGGCGGCGGGGGGCCGGGCACCAGCCGCAGCTCCACCGTTTCGTGCGCGCGGGAGTACGCCGTGTCCGTCCCGGCGCCGTCGCACGGCTCGGAGAGCGCGGGAACGGGGCGCGCCAGGCAGGCGCGGAAGCAGGCGGTCACGTGGGCGTCCAGCGTCACCGTGCCGTCCTCGCCCACCGTGGCGGCATCGCGCACCTCGGGGTCGTCGCGGTGGGCGGCGTACCAGGGGGCCACGTTCACGCAGGCGGCGGTGTCCAGGTGCAGCTCGCGCCCCGCGGCGTCCAGCGCAAAGCCGGGCGCCACGCGGATTTCGCCGCGCAGGGTGCCGGGATTTCCCTCCACCGCGGGAAGGTCCACCCCCAGCCCCCACACCACGCCCTCGCCGTGCAGCCAGGCGTTGTGCAGGCGCAGCTTGCCGCGGTGGTAGGCCTGCTCGCTCTCGAAGTCGTCCACTCCCAGGAGCATCCCGAAGTGGTAGCGCGGCGCGTAGAAGGGGCTGGCGGGGAGGAGCGCGCCTCCCGCCGCGGCTCCCGCGCCGCTCCCCCCGCAGCCGCGGGTCAGGGTGTCGTTGGCCACCGGGTTCTCCTTTCGGTTCAGGCGTCGCCGCGCACGGCACCCAGCAGCCGGCCGGGGCGCGAGTCGCGGGCACGTTCGTACAGGGCCTGCCGCAGCGCGGCCTGCTCCGCCAGCCAGGCGGTGGAAAGCGCCCCCGCGTGCCGGGCCCACAGGGCGGCGGCCAGGGCTTTTTCCGCCTGCTCCACGCCAGTGGCGAGGGTGGCGGGGTTGATGGCGTCCAGCTCCTTGAGCGTGGCTTCCGCCTCCAGAAAGGCCAGCAGCCGCGCCCACGCGCTGTCGGGGACGTTGGAGACCAGCGCCGCGTAGTCCGCCGCCTTGGGCGCGTAGGCGATTTCCGCGTTGTTCAGTGCGGTAGTGGCGCCCGACTCCACGGCGACCGCGCTCTTGACGCCCGCCGCCTCCGTCACGTCCGCTCCCGGATCGGGCGCGCGCGCGGCCAGCAGGGCGCCATCCACCGCGATCCCCGCCGTCCGGAGTGTCCCCAGCGCGGTCTCCCGGGTGGCGCGCAGCGCGGCCGCCGCGGCGCCGTCCGTGTCGTCGTCCAGCACTTCGTCTTCCGCCTCCGTGAGCAGCGGGCCGCCGTCCGCCACGGCCTGCAGCTGGGCCTGCGCGCGGGCAAAGCGTTCGCGGGCCCGGTCCACCCAGTCGCGCAGCCGCCGCTCCGCGCGCTCCAGCCGGCCGCGCGCCTCGTCCACCGCCGCGTCGTGGCCCCGCGCGCCGGACAGGGCGGCGGCCAGCAGGTCGTCCGCGGCCTCGCTGCCCGTGCGGTACGCCGCCACCAGGTCCGCCTCGGCGGCGTAGCTGGCGCGCGCCGCGCTCACCAGCTCGGCGGGAAGGTCGCCGTCCACCCGCGCCTTGGCGTCGGTGTACGGCGGGCCGGCCAGGGCATCGTTCACCTCGGCGGGAAGGGTGTCCAGCGGCGGCTCCGTCGCGGCTTCGCGCAGCGCCTGCAGCCGGTCGTGCTCGGCTTCCAGCGCGGTGCGCTCCGCCGCCGCGCGCGACACGCCCACGTTGGCGGCGGCAAGGAAGCGCGCCCCGGCGGAGCTGCGCGCCTCGTTGCGGGCCACGGCCTCGCCGGCCTCGCGCACGGCGGCCTCGTGCGCCCGCGCCTGCGCCTGCAGCACGGCGGCCTGCGCGATCAGCACGGCCTGGTCGGCGGGGACGGTGCTGGCCTCCAGTTCGGCGCGGGTGGCGGCCAGCGCGGCGCGGGCGGCGGTCATGGCGGCGGTCGCGCTGGCCAGGTCCGCGCGGGCGGAGGCGAGCGCGGCGGTGGCGTCGGAAAGCACGGTGCGCGACGTGGCCTGCGCGGCGGCCCAGGCGGCGCGCGCCTGCCCGGAAAAGTCGTCCAGGGTGGTGGGAACGGGCATGGGGCGTCCTGGGGTTCAGGGGGCGGACATGCCGGAGGGCAGCCCGGGAAAGGCACGGCCGGTCTTGTCGTACTCGCGGCGAATGGCGCGCACCGCGTGCTGCGCGGTGATGGGGGAGCCCTCCGCCGCGGCCAGAAAGGCGGCGGCCACGGCGGCGTTGCGGATCAGCCCGCCCACGACGGGATAGGTGGCGGCGAGCTCGCGCAGGTTCAGGCAGGGGCCCAGCGGCACGCCGTGGGGGATGTGGCAGCGCCACAGCGCCTCGCGCTCCGCGGGGCCGGGCTCGGGAAAGTCCACCACGAACTCCAGCCGGCGCAGAAAGGCGGGGTCGATGTTCTGCCGCAGGTTGGTGCTCAGCACGGCCAGCCCCTCAAAGCGCTCCAGCCGGGTGAGCAGAAAGGCGGTCTCCAGGTTGGCGTAGCGGTCGTGCGCGTCGCTCACCTCCGTGCGCTTGCCGAACAGGGCGTCGGCCTCGTCGAACAGCAGCACGGCCTGGGCGTTCTCGGCGGCGTCAAACACCTCGGACAGGTTCTTTTCCGTTTCCCCGATCCACTTGCTCACCACCCGCGACACGTCCACCATCAGCAGGTCCACCCCCAGCGCCTGCGCCATCACCTCCGCCGCCAGCGTCTTGCCCGTGCCCGACGGCCCGGCGAACAGCATGCGCACGCCGCGCGCGCCCGTGCGGCCGGACAGGAAGCGCCAGCCGTCCAGCACGGTGGCCTGGTGCATCAGCCTGCCGATGGCCTCGCGCAGCTGGCCGGCGCGCTCCCCGGGCAGCACCAGCCGGTCCCACCCCGCGGTGGGGCGGATCAGGCGCACCCCGCTGCTGAGCGCCAGCCCGGCGCGGGTGCGTACGCCGCGCGCCACGTCGTGCACGGCGGGCGGGCGGCCCTCCAGCCCGGCCAGCGCCCGGGCGTCTTCCGCCGCGGCGCGGGCTGTCTCGGGGTCCACCGTGTAGCGCGCCGCCAGCACCGCCGCGTCGTCTTCCACCTCCGGCACCAGGGCGCGCCACATGGCCTCGCGCGCGCCTGGGGTCAGGGGCGCGGCGGGCACCTCCAGCACCGGGCGCGGCCCGCTCACCCGCGCGCCGCCCGTGCGCGCGCAGAGCACGACGGGGCCGTCGTGCGCGGCAAAGGCGGGCGCGGTGTGGGCGCCGGGCCCGTCCGGCGGGGCGAGGGCGATCACGGGGACGAGCCCGCGGGCAGCGGCGTGCACCGAGGCCAGGCGGTCCGCGTCCGGGGGCGGCTGCGCGGCAAAGGTGAAGCGGGCGGGCGCCCGCCCGGCGGACTGCACCAGGGCGGCGGCGCGCCGCAGGGCGCGCCCCTCGTCGTCCGCGCTCACCAGGACGGTCCACGGCCGGCCGGCGGCGAGCGCGGCGCGGGCGGCGGCGCACTCGGGAAGCGCCAGCCACGCGTCCAGCCCGGCGGCCACCACGGGGCCGCCCACGCGGGTGAGCGCGGCGGGCCACACGTCCAGCCCGTGCAGCGCGGACCAGAGCGCGTCGGCCGGCAGCAGCGTGCGCTCCCAGAACGGCCCCTCGTCGCCCAGCCGCAGCACGCCGGCGCGCACGGCGGCGCCGGACTCCAGCACGCCGCGCAGCAGGGCGCGGTCGGCGGGGGTGGCGCACAGGAGCTGCGCGGCGAGCCCCGCCGTGGGCCGCGGCTCGCCCCGCGGGTGAAGGGTGCGCAGGACGCCGGCGTACCCCTCGTGCTCCTCCGGCAGCCCGGCCAGCGTCACCAGATCCAGCTCCACCGGGCTGAGCCCGAAGGCCGCGGCCACAAGGTCCACCGGGTGCGGCGCGGAGGGCGGCGCGCCCGCCGCGTCTTCCGCGGACCGGGCCATGGCGTACAGAAAGTCGCGCGTGGAGCCGTGCTCTCCGGGGGCGAGCGCCTGGTCCAGCAGCCCGGCCAGGTCGCCCGCGAGGGCGGCGGCGGCGCGGGCCAGCCGGGCGCTCACCGTTTCCTCCGCCGCGTCCAGGCCGAGGTGCGGGGTGGAGCCGTTGGTGCCGTGGAACGGGTCGCCGCCGCCAAAGCGCGGCACCAGGAGGCGGGGCGCGGTGTCAGCCATAGACGAACCTCACCGCCGCGCCCAGCCAGGGCACCCAGCCGGGGTCCAGGTCCAGCCCCGCGCGCCGCACCTCCACCGACACCTCGTCCAGCGACAGCCGCACCTCGATCCACCCCGGATCCGCGGCGACCGTGGCCGCGCGCCGGCAGACCTCGCGCAGCAGCGCGTCTTCCGCGCGGCGCCCGTCCGCCTGCGCACCGCGCATCCGGACGTGCAGGGCGGACGCGACCCGTCGGGCGAAATCGGCGACCGCCTGCACCTCGTCCTCCGCCGCGGCCTCCTCCCCGCGCGAGGGCAGGTCGCGGTCCGGCCCCAGCCCCGCGAAGGCCAGCACGGCGGGGTCCCGCTCGTTCAGCCCCAGCAGCTCCATCGCGAGGCGGTGCAGGCACCAGCGCAGGGAGCGCGCGGCGAGCGCCTCGTCCTCCGCCATCGCGTCGGGGAGATCGAGGCTGTCGATCAGGTGGATGAGAAAGAGCAGCCCGCCCCAGCGCGTCTCCCCCGCCGCCCGCACCGCCCACGGCGCGTCGCCGTCCCCGGCGGATGGCGACGGGGCGATTTTGTCCACTTTGTCGCCTTCCGCCTTTTCCGCCGCGCGCCGTCCATCCGTCCCGGTGGATGGCGACGCCGCGGTCCGCCCATCCACCGCGCGATCCGTCGTCCGTGGATCCGTCCCGCGCCCGTTCCCATCGGCGTCACGCGCGGATGAGCGATGACCGGCTCGCGTATCCGCATCCACCGGAGCGTCATCCATCTCGCGCTGCACGAGGGCGATGACGGAGAGGGCATCCGCCGCGTCCCGCCGCAGCGCCGCGGGCTCCGCCTCCAGCGCGCCGAGGATGGCGAGCGCCGCGCGGGTCTGCGGATCGGCGGAATGCGCGGAGATGGCGTGGACGATGGAGGACCGGCGGACAATGCGATCCGCCGCGCGAACGGGCGCCGCGCCGGCGTCCGGGGACGGGGACGGCGGACCGGCGGGTGCGCCCTCCATCCACGCCACCAACGCGGCGAAGGTGGAGCCGGGGATGGCGGCAACGGTGAGCGCGGCCCGGGCGACGGCGGTCCACGCGGCCGGGCGGATGCGCGCCGCCAGCGCC
>NZ_DASVTX010000537.1:0-6834 GCF_036387355.1 Longimicrobium sp. | reverse complement strand
CCGCCGTCCGGGTCTTCCACCAGAAAGATGTTGCGCGGCTTCACGTCGCGGTGAATGAGCCCCGCGCGGTGGCCGGCGGCGATCCCCATCCCCGCCTCGCGCAGAATCTCCAGCGCCTCCGCCGTGGGGAGCGGGCCGGCGGCGCGCGCCAGCCGCTCGCCCAGGTCCATCCCCGGGAGCAGCTCCATGACCAGGTAGTCCATCCCCAGCTCCCGGTCAGACCCGAAGTCGTGCGCCGTCACCACGTTGGCGTGCCGCAGCGATGCCGCCGCGCGCGCCTCGGCGTGGAACATGGCGCGAAACTCCGCCTCCCGCCCGGGATCGGCGTGCTGAAGCGCGAGCACTTTGACCGCCACCGTGCGCCCCAGCCGCTCGTCCCACGCGCGGAACACGGCGCCCATCCCCCCGCTGCCCACGAGCGACTCCACCCGGTAGCGCCCGTCCAGGCGCCGGCCGGTGAGGGATTGGATCGCAGGGGACGGAGTCGCGGCCAAGGCGCAGCGGAAGCGGGATGGAGCCGGGTTGGGATCGGGGATGATTCCACGCACTCAAGATGCAGACGTTTCGCCCTCCGCGCGACCGGCTGCGCTTTCGCCGCGGCTGCACGACCATTGCGCAACACATCATTGCGCTACATATTTTGTAGCGCACACAGAAAGGTCTTCAATCACGGAGCACCACGATGGTTGAGCTGGAACCAGCCTTGGAGCGGCGCAGAGGGGCGCAGCAGGAGAACATCCACTTCCGGCGCGCGACCGACCGGCTGAGCGCCATCACGGAAATCCTGGGCAGCGATGCAGCGGTGGCGGAGGTGCTTGGCGTAAGCCGCGCCCAGCCGCGGCGTTGGCGCGAAGGGCAGGTTCCCGATCCCGACAACCGTGACCGCATCATCGGCCTGGATGCCGTGATCTCCCTGCTCAACGGATTTCTGGCGGAGTCCTCGATCCCCAAGTGGCTCACCGGAGTCAACGCCCACCTGGGTGACCGCCGTCCCATCAGCCTGCTGCGCGAGGGCCGGCTTTCCGACGTGATCGCCGCCATCGAAGCGCAGAAGACCGGGGCCTTTGCGTGAACCCGGCGCGGCTCTGGCGAGTGTTTCCGTGGGATCCCGGGGCGGCGGAAGGCGAACGCTTCTCCGCCACCTTTGTACCCGGCGGGCAGGGGCGGAGCCGCTTTGACCTTCCCGGCAATCCGCTCGGCGTGCTGTACCTCGCGGAAAGCGAGGAGCACGCCGTGGCCGAGATGATCCAGGGGTTCCGCAACTCGCGTGACCCCATCAACGAGGATGATCTCACCGCATGGGGTCACACGTACGCGCTGGTGCCGGTGACGGTCGATTCATTCGTGTGGCCGCGCATCATCGACCTGTGCGATCCGTCGGTCCTGCAGGATGTTGGGGTGACTGCTGACCTTCCTGCGGCGCGTACACGCACCACGACCCAGGCGATTTCCGCGACCCTGCATGCGCGGGGACACGCTGGCCTGCGGTGGTGGTCCGCGTTCTGGGGCGAGTGGCACACGGTCGTGCTCTTCCGCGATCAGGTTCCCCCCCGCGCCCTCATCTACGGCTCGCCCGTCCCGCTACATCCAGCCCATCCCGCCGTGGCCGAGGCGTCGCGTCTTCTGGGTATCGGCTGACCGGCTTTCCCTCTGTCCATCTGCCGACAAAACAGGGGCTCGTGCGTGTGCACGAGCCCCTGTTCGCATCCAGCATCCCGCGACCGAGCGTCAGAAGAGAACCGCCGCAACCGCTTCGTAGAGGTTGGACAGCAGTTCCTCGAAGGTTTCCTCCTGGGTGGCGCAGCCGGCGATGGCCGGCACCTCCGCCCAGTATCCACCCTCTTCGGCTTCGTGAACGACGACCTGCAGCTTCATGGTTGCTCTCTGATCAGAAGAACACCGGCTCCTGGTAGGCGCCGAAGACTTCTTCCATCGCCGCGCGGATTTCGTACAGCGTGGCGTAGGCGCGCACCGCGTCCAGCATGGCGGGCACCACGTTCTCGCTGCCGCGGGCGGCCTCCTTGAGCCGCTCCAGCGTGGCGTCCACCTGTGCCTGATCGCGCTTCTGGCGCATGGCGGCCATCCGCTCGCGCTGCCGCAGCTCCGCCGCCTCGGTGATCTTGAGCAGCGGAATCTGCAGCTCCTCGCCTTCCACCGTGAACTCGTTCACGCCCACGATGGTGCGCTCGCCGCGCTCAATCTCGATCTGCTGGCGGAACGCGCTGCGGGCGATCTCGCGCTGAAAGTAGCCCACCTCGATCCCCGGAACCACGCCGCCCAGCCCGTCGATCTCCGCAAAGATGCGCTCGGCCTCGGCCTCCATGCGGTCCGTAAGCGACTCCAGGTAGTACGAGCCGGCCAGCGGGTCGATGGTGTTGGCCACGCCCGTCTCGTACCCCAGCACCTGCTGCGTGCGCAGGGCGATCTGCACCGCGCGCTCCGTGGGCAGCGCCAGCGTCTCGTCCATCGAGTTGGTATGCAGCGACTGCGTGCCGCCCAGCACCGCCGCCATGGCCTGGTACGCCACGCGCACGATGTTGTTTTCCGGCTGCTGCGCCGTAAGCGTCACGCCCGCCGTCTGCGCGTGCGTGCGCAGGCGCCAGCTTTCCGGGTTCTTTGATCCGAAGTCCTCGCGCAGGTGGCGGGCCCAGATGCGGCGGGCCGCGCGGAACTTGGCGATCTCCTCAAAGAAGTCGTTGTGCACGTCCCAGAAGAACGACAGGCGCGGCGCGAAGTCGTCCACGTCCAGCCCCCGCTCCACCCCGCGGCGCACGTACTCCAGCCCGTTCTTGAGCGTGTAGGCAAGCTCCTGCGTGGCCGTGGACCCCGCCTCGCGGATGTGGTAGCCGCTGATGCTGATGGGATTGTACTTGGGAGCCTCCTTGGACGCCCACTCGAACATGTCCACGATCAGCCGCAGCGCCGGCTCCGGCGGGAACACCCAGGCATGCTGCGCCTGGTACTCCTTGAGGATGTCGTTCTGCACCGTGCCGCGCAGCTTGCTGGCCGGCACGCCCTGCTTTTCCGCCGCGACGATGTAGAAGCAGAACAGGATGATGGCGGGCCCGTTGATGGTCATGGAGACGGACACCTGGTCGAGCGGAATGCCGTCGAACAGCGTCTCCATGTCGTCCAGCGAGCTGATGGCCACGCCGCACTTGCCCACCTCGCCCAGCGACCGCGGATGGTCGCTGTCGTAGCCCATCAGCGTGGGGAAGTCGAAGGCGACGGAAAGCCCCGTCTGCCCGCGCCCCAGCAGAAAGTGGTAGCGCTCGTTCGTTTCCTCCGCCGTGCCGAAGCCGGCGAACTGGCGCATGGTCCACAACCGCGTGCGGTACATGGTGCCGTACGGCCCGCGGGTGAACGGGTACTCGCCGGGGAGCCCGATTTTGTCGTTGTAGAACGCCACCTCCTCCTCGCCCGCCTGCGGGCGGTCGAGCGCGGTGTACAGCGGCTCCACCGGCACGCCGGAGATGGTGGTGAAGGTGTCGTCGCGCTTGGGCGTGCGCTCGTACGCGCCCTCCCAGGCGGCGAGGTCGGCCTTGAGCCGCTCGATCTCCCGTTCCTTTTCGGCGATCTGGCCGCGCAGCGCGGCGGCGGGCAGGTTGCGCTCGACGGTGCTCATGCTTGCATTCCTCCGGCGGGGCCCAGCCCCAGTTCGTTCACGATCCGGTCCGCAACGGCGTACGGCGACACCTGCCCGGCTTCCAGCGCGGCGAGCTGATCCGCCAGAATTCCCTCTCCCGGCCCGCGCAGCCATACCAGCCGACGCAACCGCCGCTCCACCACGGCGCGCACGCGTTCGGCCAGCCGCGCCTGCCGGCGCCGGCTCAGCTCGCCCGTTTCTTCCAGATACACCCGGTGGCGGTCCAGCGTTCGCGCCAGCTCCTCCAGCCCTTCCCCGCTCTGCGCCACCGTCTTGAGCACGGGGATGGCCCACCCGCCCTGCTCCTCGGCCTTGGCCTGCACCCCCTCGCGCGCCGCCTTCTGCACGGACTTGAGGCTCACGCCGTGGTGCCCCGCATTGGCGGGCATGTCGCCCAGCCGCATGTGCAGCATCACCTCGATCTCCTGCGCCAGCCGGTCGGCGCCGGGGCGGTCGGCCTTGTTGATGACGAAGATGTCCGCCACCTCCATGAGCCCCGCCTTCATGGCCTGAATGCTGTCGCCGCTTTCGGGGACGAGGACGACCACGGAGGTGTCCGCCGTTCCCGCGATCTCCAGCTCGCTCTGCCCCACGCCCACGGTTTCCAGAATGACGCGGTCGTAGCCGAAGGCGTCGATCAGGTCGGCGACCTCCTTGGTGGTGGTCGCCAGGCCGCCCAGGTGGCCGCGCGTGGCCATGGAGCGGATGAAGATCCCCGGATCGGTGCTGATGTTGTTCATCCGGATGCGGTCGCCCAGCAGCGCCCCGCCGGTGAACGGCGACGAGGGATCGACCGCGACGATGCCCACGCGCTCGTTCGCGCCGCGCAGGTGCAGCGCCAGCTTGCTGGTGAGCGTCGACTTTCCGGCGCCCGGCGGCCCGGTGATGCCGATGCGGTGGGCGCGGCCCATGTCGGCGGACAGCTCGTGCAGAATGCGCTCAAAGCCGGGGCGCGCATCCTCTACGATGGAGATGGCGCGGGCCAGCGCGGTGCGCCTGCCGTCGCGAAAGCGCTCCAGCAGGTCGGCGCCGGGCGCGGAGGTTTCGGAGATCATCCCGCAAAGTGCCGGAAAATCCGCCGTCCTGTCAAGCGAGCGGACGTCCGAATGACTCGTTTCTGCAACGGAAAGGGATTGGGCTCTCACAGAGGCACGGAGACACAGAGAAAGAACGGGGAGATGGGACGATCCATCGGTTCATCCGTTTTCTGTGTGTCCGGGCGTGCGCCGGAGGGATCTCCGTTCAGGGCGCGACGATCACGAACCCCTGCACCTGAATCAGCCGCCGCGGCGAGCCGTCGCGCAGCGTGTCCTGGCGGGCGAGCGTGGCGTTGCGCACCAGCACCTGCGCGCGCACCGCGCCCCCCGCGTCGCGCAGCTCAATGCGGGGCGGGCCCGCATCCACCGGCCCGCTCATCACCTGCCACTCACGGGGGCCGCAGGACTGCGCCGCCACACGGTCCAGCCGCGCGCGGAACGCCTCCACCGAGCCGGCGGCCCGCCACCCCGCCCGCGACAGCAGCACGGAATCCGCGGTCAGCGTCGCCGTGACCGCCGCCGCGCCGGTGCCCAGGGTGGAGGGACGGTTGCTCCGAAGTTCCAGCGGCAGCAGGGTGCCGGCGATCAGCCCCGGAACGCCGGCGTCCCACTTCAGCTCCTCCGTCCGTTCGTCGCGCCCCCTGCGGCACCCGGGACGCAGCCCCAGCCGCTCGGGCATGTCCCACGCGGCGGTCGCGGTGTCCGGCAGGCGCGGAAAGACGGCCCGCACCGCGGCGGGGCCATGGGAGTTCGCCAGGTAGCGGATGTTGGTCGTCACGCGGCGGTAGCGGGCGCTGTCCAGCATCACCGGGTCCCGCCCGGGCAGGGTGCGCGGATCAATGCGGGCCCGCGACAGCTCCGCCCGCAGCCGCGCCGTCTGGTCTCGGCGCGACACGGCCGGCGCGCTCCACGGGCCCAGCGCGCTCACCACCAGCATCGCCGCCAGCAGCGCGGGCACCGACGACAGCAGCGGAGGCGCGCCGCGCAGCCGCCGCACCGTCCCCATCACCGCCAGGATGCCGAGAACAAGGACGATCCCCACCCGCAGGTAGCGGAACTCCGTCCATCCGTACTGCCCCAGCCGCGCCAGCAGCGCCCACACGGCGAGGGGGACGAGCGGAAGGAGCAGCGCGGGGAGCCAGCGCACCAGCGCGCTCAGGCCGCGGTGCTCCTCGTCCCCGTGCACCGGCTCCAGCAGCACGCCGCCCACGAGGCCGATGAGCCCCGCCGCCATCACCAGCGGCGACACCAGGTTGCGCGGAAGCTCGCCCGTGGCCAGCACCTTGGCCGCGTAGGCGTACAGGATGAGCAGGTAGATGATGAGCACCGGCGCGTACAGCCACCGTCCCAGCCGGCTGACGCCCACCGGCACGCCGTCCGGCGGCGGCGCCGTCAGCCGGCCGATGCCGCCCACGAAGATCAGCGGCGCCAGCGCAAAGAACACCGCGCCCGCCAGATCAGCGAACAGGTCGTCCGGCTGCGGAAGGTCGAACAGCGTCACCACGGACTGGATGGCGCCCGCAAGGATGGCGTACAGCGCCACCGCGTAGGCGCCCACCCCCAGCAGCCGTTCCGCGAGGCGCCACGGAAATGCCCAGCTCCGCCGCCGGTCGCGCGCATGCCATGGCAGCGCGGGGGTCAGCGCCAGCAGCAGGGCGGAGGCGGTCGCGAGCATCAGCCAGCGCCAGCCGTCCGCCGTGCGGTCCGGATGGAACCCGAACAGGCCGAATGCGGCGCACGCGGCCAGAATGGCCGCCGTCGCCCCCCAGCGCGCGCCCGCGCTCAGGACGCCGCGCAGCCGCAGCACACTGCACGTAAAGACCAGGGGAAAGGCGATGGCGACGCTCGCGGCGACACGCGCAAAGCCTTTGTCGTTGCCGTCCACGCGAACGGCGATGGAAAGCGCCACGGCCACCAGGACGCCGAGGAGCACTTCCACCGGCGCGGTTGTGGCGGCGGCGCGCGCGTCGGCGGCGTACGCGCGGAGCGCCCGGGTGAGCGGGTTGGGCATGGGCGGGCGGGTGGAACGGGGCGAGGGCGGGATGACACGGGAGGCGGCCCCTCGTCCGAACGCGAGCGGCGGGCGAAAAAGAGGCCCGCGGAAGCCCGCGCACAAGCCCGCGCGCTCCGGCCGGGGCGCGCGGCGGCCGG
>NZ_DASVTX010000536.1:0-5671 GCF_036387355.1 Longimicrobium sp. | reverse complement strand
CCGGAGCGGGGGCGGAACCCGAGCGCCACGTGCGAGGTGCCCGACATCAGCATGGACTCGATCATCTCCACCGGCGCCTCGAATCCATCCCCCATCCGCGCCATCATCCCCATCCGGATCTCGCCCGCCTCGATGTCGCCGTAGACGACCCAGAACTGGCGCGAGGCGAACCACCACGTGCCGCGGACGGTGAGGCGCGCGGCCTCGCTCATCCATCCGCCAAACAAAAAACGCTCCCCGGGCGGAGAGCGTTCAGTGCGAAAGCGGCGCCGTTCATCCCGCGCAGGCGGGGCAGAGGCCCACGATTTCCACGCGGTAGCCGCGCACCTGGAACCCCGCGTCCACGTGAATGCGGGGGAGCAGATCATGCGGCTCGCCGGCCACGTCGCGCACCTGGCCGCAGCCCAGGCAGCGGGAGTGGTAGTGGTCGTCGGTGCGGGCGTCGTAGCGGGCGCTGTCGTCGCCGTAGGCCAGCTTGGCGGCCAGGTTGCAGCTCACCAGCGTTTCCAGCGCCTTGTACACCGTGGCCAGCGAGATGTCGGCGATCTCGGCGCGCACGGCGGTGAACACCTCGTCCGCGGACGGGTGGTCGGTGGTGGCGCGAAGAAAGCGGTACACGGCCGCGCGCTGCTCGGTAAAGCGCTGGCCGTTGGCCTCCAGCGCCTCGCGCAGCACGGTGTCCACGTGTGCCGGGTGCATCCGCTCCGTCGTGGGCATCGGGTCGCCGGGTGGGTGTCGGAAAGGTGCAATCTGTACGAAAGCGCTGCATTCGCGCGGGTTTGCGTACTCCGCAAACTACGAATGGCGCAAGGTGATGTCAACCGCGGCCCGGCGCTGTAGCTTGGGGGCGGGCACGCGCTGTGCGCAGGCGCGGGCGGGAAAGCGCGGGCGAAAACCACGGAAAGACGGGATCAACGTGCAAGGACGGCTGGGGTGGGTGCTCGTGGCGTGCGCGGCGCTGGCCGCCGGGGCGTGCGGGGACGCGGAGAACGTACAGGTGCAGCCGCTGCCGCCGCTGCAGCGGCCCTCCCCCGAGGCGCGCGCCGGGCTGCCGGAAGTGCGCGGCGTGTGGCGGTTCGCCGGGTTTGAGATCCCCGCGCGCGACACCACGCTGGTGCGCGAAAAGGTGTACGCGCTCACGCCGCTGGGCGACTTTCAGATCGGCACGCAGCGGCTGGACAGCATCGCCGGGCGCTACGTGCGCGGCCAGGTCACCTTTCCGTTCACCGGCGAGGTGCGGCGCGACAGCGTGCTGGCCATCGTGGCGTTCAGCGGGGGCGTGGGGCAGTTCCTTTCCGGCCGCGTGCTCAAGGACACGCTCTGGGTGGAGATGACCTCGTTCAGCTCCGCCGTGGAAAGCTGGCCCCGGGGAACGCGCGCCGCGCTGGTGCGGTCGCGCACGCCGGTCACGAACCCGTTCCGCCGCCTGCTGGGAGGCGCGCCCATCAACGCGCCGGTGGACTCCGTGGCGCTGGACAGTGTGCGGCTGGATTCGCTCCGCCGCGCCGGGGTGCTTCCCCCCGCGGCGGCGCCGGGGACCGTGCCGCCGGGGACGGGTGTGCCGCAGCCGGGCGTTCCGCAGCCCGGGACCGTCCCGCAGTCCGGCGTTCCCCAGACGGGCGTTCCGCAGACCGGGGTTCCGCAGACCCAGCCGGCCGCGCCCCGTCCCACGGCGCCGCAGACGCAGCCGCGGCCCGCGCAGCCGGTGCAACCCCGGCCCGCGGCGCCTCGCCCGCAGCCACGCCCGCCGGTGCAGCAGACGCCGCCGGTGCAGCAGCAGCCGCCCGTGTACGAGCCGCCGGTGAGCCAGCCTCCCGCCGCGCAGCCGCCCGTGCCTCAGCCCGCCGCGCCGCGCGACACCATACGTTTTCCGCGCTGAGCGGTCTGCATCCACCGCAAAGACCCCGTCCGGACGGCTCCGGGCGGGGTTTTCTGCATCCGGACGAAAGGGAGATGCACCGCGTGCGTTGAAGCATGGTGCCCGGATGCGTATATTCAGCTTCTGCAACCTGGACGAGCACCAACGCCCCAGCATCACCGACCGGAGGAGCCCGATGGCCGGGCATAGCAAGTGGAAGCAGATCAAGCACAAGAAGGCGCTCACGGACAACCGGCGCGCCGCCACGTGGACCAAGAAGATCCGTGAGATCACCGTAGCCGCCAAGGAAGGCGGCGGCGACCCCGCGGGCAATCCGCGGCTGCGCCTGGCCATCGACACGGCCAAGTCGGTGAACATGCCCAACGAGAACATCGAGCGCGCCATCAAGAAGGGCACGGGCGAGCTCGAGGGCGTCAACTACGAGGAGATCACCTACGAGGCGTACGGCCCCGCCGGCGTCGCCATCATGATCGAATCGCTCACCGACAACGGCAACCGCACCGTGGCCGACATCCGCCGCTGGCTTTCGCGCAACGGCGGCAACCTGGGCACCACGGGCAGCGTGGCGTGGATGTTCGACCGCCGCGGCCAGATCTCCATTGAAGCGTCGAAGTACGACGAGGAAACGGTGATGATGGCGGCGCTGGACGCGGGCGCGCTGGACGTGGATACCAGCGAGGACGGCTACACGGTGTACACGGAAGTGTCCGACTTCCACGCCGTGCAGGACGCGCTGCGCGCCGCGGGCATCACCTGGGAAGACGCCGAACTGGCGATGATTCCCAAGACCGAGGTGCGCGTAGAAGGCGCCGACGCCGAGCAGCTCGTCAAGCTGCTGGAACTGATCGAGGACCTGGACGACGTGCAGAAGGTGTACACCAACGCCGACCTGGACGTGGACAGCCTGGCGGAAGTGTGATCGCATCCTCTGCCGCTGGGCTGGCCGCGCGCCGGATCCCGCTGGACACCGTGGTTCTGGGGGTGGACCCCGGGACCGCGGTCACCGGGTACGGCGTCGTTCGCCGCGGGGCGGACGGCGCCGTTTCGCTGCTGGAGTGCGGCGTGGTGCGCACGCGGCCGGGCGGCGACCTGGCGGACCGCCTGCGCGAGATCTACGAGGGGCTCACGGAAGTCATTGGCCGCACGCAGCCGGGGGTGCTGGCGGTGGAGGGCGTGTTCTTCGCGAAGAACGTGCGTTCCGCCGTGGTCCTGGGCCATGCGCGCGGCGTGGCGCTGCTCGCCGGCTCCATGCACGGCCTGCGCGTGGCAGAATATCCGCCTGCGGAGGTGAAGGCCGCCGTCGTGGGTGCCGGGCGCGCCACCAAGGACCAGGTGGGGCTGATGGTGCAGCGGCACCTGAAGCTGCGCGCCGTCCCGAGGCCGCACGACGCCGCGGACGGCGTGGCGGTGGCGCTCTGCCACTGCTTTCGCGGATTCGGCCCGGCGGCGCCCACGCTGCCGCCCGTCTCCATCGCCACGCTGGCCGCCGCCGCGGGAGCCCGCCGATGATCGCGCGCATCCGCGGCGAGCTGATCGTGCGCGACCTGGAGCGGGTGGAGGTGATGACGGCCGGCGGGGTGGCGTACGAGATCTCCATCCCCACCACGGTGTTCGAGCGGCTGCCGCGGCTGGGCGAGCAGGTGACGCTGCGCACCTATCACCTGGTGCGCGAGGACGCCGCGCTCCTGTTCGGCTTTCTGGAAGCCACGGAGATGACGGTGTTCACCCGCCTGCTGGGGATCAACGGCGTGGGGCCGCGGCTGGCCTTGGCGCTGCTCTCCGCGCTTTCCGCCGAGCAGGTGGTGAACGCCGTGCGCGAGCGCAACGCCGCCCTGCTCACCTCCGTCTCGGGAGTCGGAAAGAAGACGGCGGAGCGCATTGTCCTGGAAATGACGGGCAAGCTGGACGACATCGCGTTCGCGCCGTCCGGCGTGGCGCGCGTCCCCGGCGCGGAGGACGCAATGCGGGCGCTGACGTCGCTGGGCGTGACCACGGCGGACGCGGACCGCGCCGTCCGCGCGGTGATCCAGGAAAAGGGCCAGCTCGGCGCCGCGGAGCTGATCCGCGAAGCGCTGGCGCGGCTCAAGTAGGCGCGCTGGGGCGACTCGGGCGATGAACGAACGGGTATCCGCCGGTCCGGCTGGATACCCGTTCGTTCATCCGCGTCCCGGGCCGGCGGGCGGCCGAACGCGGCCGGAAGAGGGGTGTAGCATCATCCGAACAAAGACCGTACATTGTTGACGGCCGCAACCGCCGCATCCCGGATCATCTGTCCATGCCCGTAGAACCGTCCCGCTCCGAGATCACCACCCCCGGCGTCCTGGGCGACGAGGAGGTCAGCGAGCTTTCGCTGCGTCCCCAGCGCCTGGCGGAGTTCATCGGGCAGGACAAGGTCAAGGAGTCGCTGCAGATCGCCATTGACGCGGCGCTCAACCGGCGCGAGCCGCTGGACCACACCCTGTTCTACGGGCCGCCCGGGCTGGGCAAGACCACGCTGGCCCTGCTGATGGCGCGAGAACTGGGCGTCAACATCAAGATCACCGCCGCGCCCGTTCTCGAAAAACCCGCCGACCTCGTCCGCGAGCTGACGACGCTGCGCGAGGGCGACATCCTGTTCATCGACGAGATCCACCGCCTGCGCCCCATCATCGAGGAGTTTCTGTACCCCGCGATGGAAGACTGGCGCATCGACGTGCGCCTCAGCGACGGGCCGCACGCGCAGATGATCAGCATGCCGGTGGAAAAGTTCACCCTGATCGGCGCCACGACGCGCTACGGGCTGCTGACGCCGCCCATGCGCGCGCGCTTCGGCATCGTGCAGCGGCTGCACTACTATCCCGTGGAGGCGCTGGCCTTCATCGTGGAGCGCACGGCGGAGATCCTGGGCGTGGGGTGCGACAAGTACGGCGCCATGGAGATCGCCCGTCGCTCGCGGGGCACGCCGCGCGTGGCCAACCGCCTGATGCGCCGCGTGCGCGACTACGCCCAGGTGCGCGCGAACGGCGTCATCAACCGCGAGGTGGCGGATGCGGCGCTGGTGATGCTGGATGTGGACGAGTTCGGGCTGGACGAGATGGACACGCGCGTGCTGCGCTCCCTGATCGAGCAGTTCGGCGGCGGCCCCGTTGGCCTCAACACCCTGGCCGTGGCGCTGGGCGAAGACGCGGGGACGCTGGAAGAGGTGTACGAGCCCTTTCTGATCCAGAACGGATTCCTGATGCGCACGCCGCGCGGCCGCGTGGCTACGGCGCTTGCCTACCGCCGGTTCGGCTACGCGCCCCCGGTGGACGGCGCCACCGCCGGGCTGCCCGGCAACTTCGGCGCGCCCGCCCCTCCCGTTCAGCCCAACCTGTTCGACGCGTGAACGAGCGCACCTTCCGCACGTCGGACTTCGACTTTCACCTGCCGCCCGAGCAGATCGCGCAGAGCCCGGCGGAGCGGCGCGACGCCAGCCGCCTGCTGGTGATGCACCGCGAGAGCGGGGAACTGCACCACCGCACCTTCGCCGACATCGTGGAGTACGTGGCGCCGGGCGACGTGCTCGTGCTGAACGAGACGCGGGTCTTTCCCGCGCGTCTGCTGGGGCGCAAGGCGACGGGCGCCGCGGCGGAGATCCTTCTGCTCCATCCGCACGAGGGGGAAGAGAAGGTGTGGGTGGCGCTCGTGCGCCCGGGCGGCAAGCTGAAGCCGGGGCGCACGGTGGAGATCGGGCCGGAACTGCGGGTGGAGATCGTGGATTCCACCCCCGGCGGCGAGCGCATCGTGCGCTTGGTGACGCCGCTGGGCGTCACG